>JBBQSS010000132.1:0-8062 GCA_038213665.1 Burkholderiales bacterium
ACCGCGTCTTTTTGTTCTTCAGTGAAGATACCGCCGATCACCACGGTGCCGCCATTTTCAACTTGCACCTGCGTTTTAACATGCTTGGTGTTGACAGCATAACCTGCCGCAGTGAGTTCACCCCGAGTGTCTTTTGTGACATCAATCTCAAGCAGCACACTGCCGTCTGGCGTGATCTGCGGGGTCACCTCAAGCTTGAGACTGGCCTTACGAAACGCAATCGAGGTGGCGCCACTGGATGTTGCCACCTGGTAAGGGAATTCAATACCTTGCTCAATCAGGGCTGGTTTTTGATCAGCCGTCACCACGCGCGGGCTAGCCACCACCTTGCCTTTGCTGTCAGCTTCCAATGCAGAAATCTCAAGGTTCAGAAACCGGTTGGCTGAGGCGCTGAAAAGCGACAACGCCAGGGTTGGGATGCTGAGACTGCCGGTGGGTGCCAGCGCTGGCAGATTGATGAATTGGTTGGTCAAATCAACCGCGCCACCCGCGCCGCTGGTGGCTACTGCGTTCGCGTAGTTGGTGCCAACGGCCAACCGATGATCTCCGCCAACGGCATAACCGCCGTCACCACCCTGCTGGGCGCGCAAATCAGCACCGCCCAGCTTGACCCCCAATGATTTGCCGAACGAGTCCGAGGCCTCCACAATGCGCGCCTCGATCAGTACTTGGCGGGCAGGAATGTCAAGCTTGGCAATCAGCTGCTGAACCTGCTCTAGCTTGCTGGGAATATCTGTCACAAACAACTGGTTGGTTCGAGCCTCGGCAATGACGCTCCCACGCGGGCTCAGCAAACGCGCACCGCCAGCTGCATTACCGGCGCCGCTGGCGGCCGTGAGTTGCGCAGCAACTTCTGTGGCCTTGGTGTAATTCATCTGAAACGACTGGGTGCGCAGGGGTTCAAGCCCTTGCATCGCCACCGCCGATTCCAGGTCAAGTTTTTCCTTGGCATTGATCTCGTCTTTTGGCGCAATCCACAGCACATTACCGGTTTTACGCATGCCCAGCCCCTTGGCCTGCAAAATGATGTCAAGGGCTTGGTCCCATGGCACATCTTGTAGACGCAAGGTGACGGTGCCGGTGACAGAATCAGAAGTAATGACATTGAAGTTGGTAAAGTCAGCGATGACCTGCAGCAGTGATCTGATCTCTATGCTCTGAAAATTCAGCGACAACTTTTGCCCGCTGTAGCCCACACCCTGCGTCAACTTGCTGGGGTCAACTTTCACGGGTTTGATCTCCACCACAAATTGCTCATCACTCTGATACGCGCTGTGGACCCATTCGCCCTGCGGTTCAATCACCACGCGAACGCGGTCACCCACTTGATAGGCGCTGACGGCCTTCACGGGCGTGCCAAAGTCCGCCACATCAAGGCGGCGGCGCAGACCTTCGGGCAGGGTGGTTTTCATGAACTCAACCACCAGCGTCTTGCCCTGCTGGCGAATGTCGACACCAACCTGGCTGCTTGGCAGGGCCACAATAATGCGGCCCGAGCCCTCTTCACCGCGCCGAAAATCCAGGTCGCGCAGCGGCAAGGTGTCTCGGGTTTGGCTTTCAGCAAACACTTGCGCCGCCGGTGCCGGGGCAGAGCCACTCACCGCGTCAAGCACCACCAACAAGGACTTGCCTTGTAACTGGGTTTTGTAAGTGGTGAATTGCTTGAGGTTCAGCACCACGCGGGTGCGGTTGCCGGCCTGCACCACGCTGACGGATTTCAGATTGCCCTGATTAACCTCAATGTTGGAGCGCCCCATGGCGCTCACCACATTGGGAAAGTCCAGCGCAATGCGGGCGGGCGACTGGATTGAGAACCCGGCGGGCAACTCGGTCAGCGACTGGCTCAGGTCAACCCTGACCACTTCCACCCCGCTTTGAAGCGAGCCGGTCACCGACTCAATGGCCACTTGCGCCTGGGCCAGACTGGATGCCATCAACAGCACCAACACCGAACACACACGCTGGCACAACGACACGCCAGATTGACTGCGATACATTTTCATTTTGACCTCTCTTGCAACTGCAAGCTTGCAGGGCGCTCAATCCACTCACCAGCTGCGTCTTGCACGATTTCGCGCAAAGTGATTTCAGTTTCTGAAATTTTGGTGACGCGGCCAAAGTTCTGCCCCAAATGCTCGCCCACGCGCACTTGGTACAACAATTTACCCACCGTTACCAAGGCCACGGTTTTTCCAGCCCTGACCATATTACCGACCAAGGCCATGGCATCCAACGGGAACTCTTCCAGAGGCTCTTTGCGCCGGGACAATTCGGGCGCAATCAAGGCGCCGCTTGCGACGGATTGTGTGGTGTCTTTTTTCAGCGCCTGCGTCAGTTTCTGATTGCTGAAGGGATCAACCTCGTTCACCATTTTGTAGAGTTCAGGCTTGAACACCTTGGGTTCGGTGATGGGCTTGATTCTGGGGTGAACCTCGCTTTTTTGCTGCGCCATCCACTGCTGCAGCTCGTCTTCTGGCGCTACACCGCAGGCTGTCAATAAGCCAATGACTGACAGCCAAGCCAAAGTGCGCAAATGTTGGGTCATTTGGCCGCACCTTTCTTGTTGGCGGCGTTGCGCTGGGCAGAAATTTCATCTGCATCCAGATAGCGAAAGGTCTTGGCCGTGGCGTCCATGGCCAGCATGTCGTCTTTGGCGGGCACGATGGTCATGTTGTTCAGGGTCACGATGCGCGACAAGTTGGCAATGTCAGCCGCAAAATTGCCCATGTCGTGGTAACGGCCCGTCACCCGCAGGGCAATGGGCAACTCTGCGTAATAGTCTTTCACCACCACTTGCCCAGGGCGAAATAACTCAAATTGCAGGCTGCGGCCCAAACCGGATTGGTTGATGTCAGACAGCAGGGCGTCCATTTCAGCCTTGCTGGGCAACTGCTTTTCAAGCTGCGTCACATATTGCTGCACTTGCTCTCGCTGCTTTTTCAAGGCCTCAAGGTTGACAGCCTTGACCAGCTTGGACTTGTACTCGTCGCGCAGTGTGAGTTCCGTGCCTTGTTCTGCGGCAAGCTCGGTCTGGCTGTCGCTGAGCCACAAAAACCATAAAACAACCAGCATCACAGCGACAACAGCGGCATAGACCGCAAAACGCGGCACCGCAGGCCAACTTGACGGGTCTTTGGTGTCGAGGTTGCGAAACTGGTCGGCTATGCGGTCTTGCCAGGCCTTGAAGTCAAAATTGATTTTTGGAAGAGTTGCCATGTTGGGTGCCCTCAACGCGCCACCGGAGTGGACGCAGCCGCTACCGGATTGGGTTTTTCGGCCTCGCTGGCGCGCACAAGGTTCACCCTGATGCTGAAATTGGCCACCCGACGCAGGTCACGCGGCGCCAGCGTGACGGTGCCCGCCACAATTTCAACCAGCTCTGGCTGCGAGAACCAGGGCGAGTTGTTGCCCAGGTTGCGCAAAAGCTCTGACACTCGTTCATTGGACTGAGCCACACCTTGCAACGCAACTTTTTGCCCCTCTTGGCGCATGCTGCTGATGTACACCCCTTCGGGCAACTGCCGCACCAATTCAGTCAGCAAGTGCACCGGCAAATTGCGGTCAGACTGCAAATCTTCAACCGCCTGCTGGCGTGCCCGCAGCGCTGTAATTTCAGACTCAAGGCCTGCAATGTCTTTGATCTGGGCGTCAAATTTTTTGATTTCGGTTTGTAGTATCTGGTTTTTTTCTTGCTGCGCAGATATTTGCGATTGAAACCACAAGAACACCACACCTGCCAACAAGCCTGCAGCCAGCGCCGACAGGCCCAAACCCACGTTGAATAAATCTTTGCGCCGCTTGCGGGCCGCTTCACGGTGAGGCAGCAGGTTGATCAGGATCACGACATGAACCTCCGCAATGCCAACCCGCAGGAGGTCAGATAGGAAGGCGCTTCACGCGTCATTTTGTTGAGCTTGATGTTGTCGGCTATCTCCATGCCCTCAAACGGATTGACCACAGTGCAAGCAAACGTGGTTTGCTGCGTGACCGCTTCGGTTAAGCCTGGCAAGGCGGCCGAGCCACCGGCGAGCATCACCCGGTCGACCTTGTTGTGCGTGGTGCTGGTGAAGAAAAATTGCAGCGCACGGCCAATTTCTTGCACCAGGTTGTCCACAAAGGGCCGCAGCACGGCGCTGGCGTAGTCGTCGGGCAGTTCACCACTGCGTTTTTTGCTTTCAGCCTCTTCAATAGAGAAACCGTATTGCCGCACAATCATCTGGGTCAACTGGGCGCCACCAAAGGCCTGGTCACGGTCGTACAGTAGTTCATCGTTGCGTATCACCTGCATGCTGGTGGTCAGGGCGCCCACTTCGAACAGCGCCACGATGCTGCCCACGCCCTGATTGGGCATCTGGCCAATCAATCGGCTGGTGGCCAAACGCGAGGCATAAGACTCGACGTCCACAATCATCGGCTTCAGCCCGGCGGCCTCGGCCAAGCCTTGAATGTCTTGCACTTTTTCACGCCTGGAGGCCGCAATCAGCACCTCGACGTCGCCTGCTGAGCTTGCACTGGGCCCGACGATACAAAAGTCCAGGCTGACTTCGTCAAGCGGAAAAGGAATGTATTGGTTGGCTTCAGACTCTACCTGCTGCTCCAGCTCCTGGTCAGACAAGCCACCGGGCAGCACAATTTTCTTGGTGATCACTGCCGAAGGCGGCAGGGCCATGGCCACGTTTCTGGTTTTGGTGCCACTCTTTTTGACCAATCGGCGCAGGGCATCAGCCACTTCGTCAAATTTCTCGACGTTGCCATCGGTGATCCAACCACGCTCCAAGGGCACAATCGCGCAGTTTTCAAGCACCAACTTGCCAGATTTGTCGCGTCCCAACTCGACCAGTTTCACACTCGATGAACTGATGTCAAGCCCCAGCATGGGCGCAGGTTGGCGACTAAACAACGACCCCAGAGAAAACAATACAAACCCCTTTGATAATTGGCCACCGCCAAACTACGCTTGACAATTCCGATGAATAGTAGCAGCAAGAGCCTTGTACCGGAAAGATTTATGCGCCATTTGCAGCCAACCCATATTGTCAGCTGTCGACGATTTGTCATGTCACTTGCGACAAATCAGCCCGGCCAATGGCAAGCCCAACGCACTGTCACCAAGCGGGAAATGCTAACCTGAGATCGACCTGATTCCAATTTTTATAATATTGACCAACACTCTTTTAGTTTTTTATGTCCGTTAAAAATTTGCCGGCCTCGCCCGATGCCCATGAACCCAGCGCCGCCAAGGCTCGTGCACCAATGCACTGGGCGTTGCGGGGCTTACTTTGGGCATTTGGCCTGGTGCTGGCCGGCTTTGCATCTTTGCTGATGGTGATCGCGGTCGCCATGGCCGTGGCTTTCCCGAATCTGCCCGACATCTCAGACCTTGCCGACTACCGCCCCAAACTACCGCTGCGGATTTTTTCCGCAGACGGCACGCAGATTGGCGAGTTTGGTGAAGAGCGCCGCCAGATGACACCCGTCCACGACATCCCGAAGGTCATGATAGATGCGGTGCTGGCCATCGAAGACGCGCGTTTTTACCAGCATGGCGGCGTGGACTACAAAGGCATGGCCCGTGCGGCGCTGGCCAACCTCGGGCGCATCAAAAGTCAGGGCGCGTCCACCATCACCATGCAGGTGGCCCGCAATGCCTACCTGTCCACCGAGAAAACTTACACCCGAAAAATTTACGAAATTTTGTTGACGTTCAAGCTCGAACACATGCTGTCCAAAGACCAGATTCTTGAGGTCTACATGAACCAGATTTTTCTGGGCAACCGCGCTTACGGCTTTGCCGCCGCCGCAGAGGCCTATTTTGGCAAGCCGCTCAAAAACATCTCGATCGCCGAGGCTGCCATGTTGGCCGGGTTGCCCAAGGCGCCCTCCGCCTACAACCCCATCAATAATCCCAAGCGCGCCAAAGTGCGCCAGCTCTACATCATTGATCGCATGCTGGAAAACCGGTTCATCACGGCGGAGCAAGCGCAGGCTGCCAAGCTCGAAGAGCTCAAGGTCAAGACCAACTCGGACAACACGGGTGTGCATGCCGAGTATGTGGCTGAAACGGTGCGCCAGTTGATGTTTGCGCAATATGGCGAAGACACCTATACCCGTGGCCTCAACGTCTACACCACCCTGCAAACCAATGACCAGGCGGTGGCCTACAGCGCGCTGCGCCGCGGCATCATGAACTATGAACGCCGACAGTTCTACCGGGGGCCTGAGCAGTTCGTGAGCCTGCCAAACGCTTATGCCGACGCAGAAGACGTGATCGTTGACACCTTGCAAGATCATCCAGACAACGGTGACGTGCTGTCGGCCGTGGTGCTGGATGCCAACCCCAAAAGAGTGCAGGCGGTGCGCCAAAACGGCGAAGTTATCGAGATCACCGGCGAGGGGCTCAAACCGGTCCAATCCGGCTTGTCGGACAAGGCGGCGGCCAACATCAAGATCCGCCGGGGTGCGGTGATTCGTGTCGTGCAGACCCCAAAACAAAGTTGGGAGGTCACGCAACTGCCTGAAGTCGAAGGTGCCTTTGTTGCGGTGGACCCGCGCGATGGCAGCATCAAGGCCATGGTCGGCGGCTTTGACTTTGCCAAAAACAAGTTCAATCACGTCACGCAAGCCTGGCGCCAACCGGGCTCAAGCTTCAAGCCCTTCATTTACTCCGCAGCCCTCGAAAAAGGCGTCACGCCGGCCACGATGATCAACGACGGCCCGCTGTTTTTCAGCGCGGGCGTGACCGGGGGCCAGGCGTGGGAACCCAAAAATTACGATGGCAAGTTTGAGGGCCCCATGACCATGCGGCGCGGCCTGGCCAAATCAAAGAACATGATTTCCATCCGCATTCTCCAAACCGTGGGCGCACAAAAGGCGCAGGAATGGGTGACACGGTTTGGCTTTGACGCCAACCGGCACCCCGCCTACCTGACCATGGCGCTAGGCGCAGGCTCAGTGACACCGATGCAGATGGCCACCGCCTACTCAGTGTTTGCCAATGGCGGCTACCGCCTCAACCCCTGGCTGATCGCAAAAGTGACGGACCAAAAAGGCAAAGTGCTGGCGCAAACACCCACCCCTGTCACCGATGAATCGATGCGTACCATCGACGCGCGCAACGCATTTATCATGAGCAGCCTGCTGCAAGAGGTCACCCGCTCGGGCACCGCCGCCTCGGCCCAGGCCAAACTGAAGCGGCCTGATCTGTATGGCAAAACCGGCACCACCAACGATTCCATGGATGCCTGGTTCGCCGGCTACCAGCCCACCCTGGTGGCCATCACCTGGATTGGCTACGACACGCCCAGAAAACTCGGTGACCGGGAAACTGGTGGTGGCTTGAGCTTGCCGGTATGGATCGAGTTCATGGCGCAAGCCCTTAAAGATACACCCGTGATGGAGCCTGCCGTGCCCGAGGGGGTGGTCAATTCAGGCGGCGAGTGGTTCTATACGGAATACAGCGGCGGCTCAGGTGTGTCGGCGCTGGGCATAGGCATAGGCAAGGGCACGGACACCGACCCGCCTGAAGTCATTCCGCTGCCGATAGCCGACGAGAAAAAGAAGATTCTGGATTTGTTCAGAAACTAAACGGCAACCGCACCGCGTCAGGCAGCCCAGTTACATTGCAAACTCAAGCGCTACGCCAGACTGGTCACTGGCGTAACGTGACAACGATGCAAAAAATTCGCCCTGGCCCTTCGTATCTAGCCATTGTTTGCCATCAAATTGGTAGTGAAAGCCACCGCATTTGGCAGCCAGCCAAATTTCGTGCAAAGGCTTTTGCAGGTTGATGACAATTTGGCTGCGGTTGGCAAACACCAGCGTGATCATGCCGCCGGTGCGCTGGTTGTCGATGTCGGCCTGGGTGTCATCGTTGATGCGGTCGCAACTGGCTTCCACACCTTGAAGCACACGTTCAGCCAAGTCCATGAATTCTGAGTCGGTCATTACAATTTCACCATGCTGTTGATTTCCCAAATTCTAGTCCGCACCCTTGTCCTTGCTGTCAGTGCAGTCGCTCTGACGGCATGTGGTCAACAGGGCCCGCTTTATTTACCGGCAGCCG
>JBBQSS010000133.1:0-8049 GCA_038213665.1 Burkholderiales bacterium
CCAAAAATGTGCTCATGCTGCGCTCGGCATCGGGCGTCACCATCACCATGCAACTGCCGGTCTGGCCCTCGGGCGGCTTGGTGTGCGTCAGGTTGGTGGCCACGCCATGCGACAAAAGGTCTTTGGTGTAAAAGTCGCCCAGCTCATCATCGGCCACGCGGCACGAATAAAAGGCTTTGCCGCCCAGTTGGGCGAGCGCCACCACGGTATTGCCTGCTGATCCGCCGCCCGTGCGATGCGATTTAGCGGCCTGCACGTGCTTGAGCAGCTCCGTGCGGCGCTCGGCGTCGATCAGCGTCATGTGGCGCTTTTCAACGCCTGCGGCCTGCAACTGGGCGTCAGACACTTCGTATTCAGAGTCAACCAGCGCGTTGCCGATGGCGTAGAGGTGATAGGTCATGCTCATTGCTCAACAAAGGCGCGTTCAACCACAAAGTCACCTTGTTTGGTGGTGTTGCCTTCCAGAAAACCACGTTTTTCCAGAAGGTGTTTCAGGTCCTTGAGCAAGGCCGGGCTGCCACACATCATGGCGCGGTCGGTGGCCGGGTCAAACTTGGGCAAGCCCAGGTCCGTCTGCAATTTGCCGGATTCGATCAGGTCGGTGATGCGGCCCTGGTTTCTGAACGGCTCACGCGTCACGGTGGGGTAGTACAGCATTTGGGCGCTGACCATGTCGCCCAGAAACTCGTGTTCTGGCAGCTCTTGTGTCAAATAGTCGTGGTAGGCCAACTCGGCCACCTCGCGCACGCCATGCACCAGAATCACTTTTTCAAACTTTTCATAAGTTTCAGGGTCACGCACGACGCTCAAAAAAGGTGCCAATCCGGTGCCAGTGCCAAACAGGTACAGGTTTTTGCCCGGCAGCAGGTAGTCAATCAGCAGCGTGCCGGTGGGCTTCTTGCCCACCACAATCTGGTCACCCACCTTGATGTGCTGCAGTTTGGAGGTGAGCGGGCCGTCCTGCACCTTGATACTCAGAAACTCCAGGTGGTTTTCGTAGTTGGCGCTGACGATGCTGTAGGCGCGCAGCAGCGGCTTGCCATTCGCATCGCGCAGGCCAATCATGGTGAAGTGGCCGTTGGAAAAGCGCAGTGTCTCGTCGCGCGTGGTGGTAAAGCTGAAGAGCCGATCGGTCCAGTGGTGGACGCTTAAAACGGTTTCATTCAAAAAAGCACTCATGTTTCGCCTTGGAAGTGGGGGCAGTCAAAAGGATAGGAGTCTAAAACACCAGGGAAAAATTACCCTGACATAGCACAAGGGGGAAAAATTTCTCGCACGGGCCAAGACAGTATGGCGACAGTTACCGCATCAGGACCCACCTAAAAAAGCGCCTGCAGCAGGCGGCTGGCGGGCTGGCCCGTCCAGTCCAGCTCGCCCTGCACCACAGCGCGCACTTTGCCATCAGCGGCCACCAGCACAGTGGTCGGGAACGCTTTCACGCCCCACTGACGGGCCAGCAAGCCCTGCGGGTCAGGCAACACGGGCAACTGCAACGCCGTTCTTTGCACAAAATTCTGAATCGTCGGGTTGGATTGCTTGAAGTTCACCGCCAGCACCACCAGTTTGTCTGGCCCGTAAAGCTCAACCACGGTTTGCAGTGAAGGCATCTCGTTCAGGCAGGGTTCACACCAACTGGCCCAAAAATTGAGCAGCACCGCTCTGCCCTTGAGCTCAGACAAGCGCCAGACGCGCCCAGACATGTCATGCGCGGCGAACTCGGGCAGGCGCTGTGTCGCGGGCCAGGCACGCACCTGGTAGCCTTGCGCGGCCGCCGGTGTCGCAGCACCCAGCGCCAGCAAGGCCAACCCCACAGTGCACAGCAGTCGATTTAAAAATTTATGAGTCAAATTGACCTCTAGCCCTTATAAATAAAGCGCAAGCAGCTATTTTTTATATAGCATTCAAAGTTTCGGCAAAACCCAAGCATGGACGCTGGCCAAGGCATCGGCAAGCTTGCCCGGCTCAGTGCCGCCGGCCATGGCCATGTCAGCCTTGCCGCCGCCCTTGCCGCCCACTTGCGACGCTACAAAGTTGACCAGCTCACCGGCCTTGACCCGGGCCGTGGTGTCTGCGGTCACGCCCACCGCGATTTGCACCTTGGCACCATCCACCACACCCAGCACGATGACGGCAGTTTTCAGCTTGTCCTTGAGCTTGTCCATGGTGTCGCGCAAGGTTTTGGCGTCTGCACCCTCAAGCTTGGCCACCAGAAGCTTGACACCGTTGACGTCTTGCGCCTGCGTTACCAGTTCGTCGCCTTGCGCGCTGGCCAGCTTGCCCTTGAGTGCGGTCAGTTCTTTTTCAAGGGTTTTGACGTGGTCCAGCACGCTCGCCAGGCGCTCATTGACCTCAACCACCGGCGCTTTGAGCATGCCGGCGGCCTGGCCCACGGTGTCTTCCAGATGCTGCAAATAGGCCAGCGCGTGTGCGCCGGTCAAGGCCTCAATACGGCGCACGCCTGAAGCCACGCCGCTCTCGGCCACCACCTTGAACAGGCCAATCTCACCCGTGCGCGCCACATGGGTGCCGCCGCACAGTTCGCGGCTGGTGCCAATGTCCAGCACGCGCACCGATTCGCCGTACTTCTCGCCAAACAGCATCATGGCGCCGGTTTTCTGGGCCGACTCGATGTCCATCACGCGCGCTTGTGTGGCGGCGTTGGCCAAAATTTCATGGTTCACACGGGCTTCAATCTCACGAATCTCGGCATCGGTCACCGGGGCATTGTGGGCAAAGTCAAAACGCGTGCGCTCCGGGTTGACCAAGCTGCCCTTTTGCTGCACATGGCTGCCCAACACCTCGCGCAGGGCTTTGTGCATCAAATGGGTGACCGAGTGGTTGCGCTGGGTGGCGGCGCGCAGGCTGGCATTGACGTGCGCCGTGACGCTGTCACCCACATTGAGCGTGCCGGTTTTCAGGCTGCCGTGGTGGGCGAACACATCGGCCTTGATTTTTTGCGTGTCAGCCACGTCAAACATGGCAGAGTCGCAAAAAATCGCGCCGGCATCACCCACCTGGCCGCCGCTCTCAGCGTAAAACGGCGTCTTGGCCAGCACCAGCACGCCGCTTTGACCTACTTTCAGCTCTGCCACGCTGGTACCGTCGACGTAGATCGCCTTGACTTTTGTCACCGTGGTCAAATCTTCGTAGCCAACAAATTCATTGCCGTCACCGGTGTACGCCAGCGCTTTGCCCTGTTTGAACTTGCCCGCAGCCCGGCCCTGGGCTTTTTGATGCGCCATGGCAGCTTCAAAACCGGCGGAGTCCACACTCAAGCCGCGTTCACGGCACACATCTGCCGACAAATCCAGCGGGAAGCCAAAAGTGTCATGCAGCTTGAAGGCCACCACACCTGGGAGCAACTTGACGTCACCGACCAAGGCGTCGTCAAGGATTTGCATACCGACTTCAAGCGTCTCGTAAAAGCGCTCTTCTTCCACCCGCAGCACGTCCATGATGCGGTCAGCCTGCGCGGCCAGCGTCGGGTAGGCGTCACCCATAGCGGCCACCAGGTCGGGCACCAGCTTATGGAAAAACGGCGTTTTCTGACCCAACTTGTAGCCATGCCGAATGGCGCGGCGAATGATGCGGCGCTGCACATAGCCACGGCCTTCGTTGCTGGGTAGCACGCCGTCGCTGACCAAAAATGCGGTGGCGCGGATGTGGTCGGCAATCACCTTGAGCGAGTTGTTGCCCAGGTCAGCACAATGGGTTTCGCGCCCTGCGGCGTTGATGAGGGCGGTAAAAATGTCGATTTCGTAGTTGCTGTGCACGTGCTGCAAGATGGCGGCCAGGCGCTCCAGCCCCATGCCGGTGTCGACGCACGGCGCGGGCAGCGGCGTGACGGCACCCGTCTCGTCCATGTTGTACTGCATGAACACGTTGTTCCAGATTTCGATGAAACGGTCACCGTCTTCGTCCGGGCTGCCCGGCGGGCCGCCGGGAATGTGCGCGCCATGGTCGTAAAAAATTTCCGAGCACGGGCCGCACGGGCCGGTGTCGGCCATCATCCAGAAGTTGTCGGACTTGTAGCGCCCGCCCTTGTTGTCGCCAATGCGGATCACCCGGTCTGCGCTCAAGCCGATTTCCTTGGTCCAGATGTCAAACGCCTCGTCGTCTTCCTGGTAGACCGTGACCAGCAGGCGCTCTGCGGGCAGTTGGTAGACCACGGTCAGCAGTTCCCAGGCCCATTTCAGGCTTTCACGCTTGAAGTAGTCGCCAAAACTCCAGTTGCCCAGCATCTCGAAAAACGTGTGGTGGCGCGCGGTGTAGCCCACGTTTTCCAGGTCGTTGTGTTTGCCGCCAGCGCGCAAGCAGGCTTGCACCGAGGTGGCGCGCACATAACTGCGTTTGTCGCTGCCCAAAAACACGTCTTTGAACTGCACCATGCCCGAGTTGGTGAACATCAGCGTGGGGTCGTTGCCGGGCACCAGCGGGCTGCTGGCCACCACGGTGTGGCCCTTGGAGGCAAAAAAGTCAAGAAAGGTCTTGCGAATGTCGGCGACAGTCACCGGGGCAGCGGTTGGGTTCATGGCGTGAGAGACCTGGTTTTCAGTGTTGGAAAATGGCAGCAGCGAGCGGCACACTCACAACACCGTGCGGTGTGCGAGCATCAAAGCCCGTCATTTTACGGGGTCAAGGTGTTTTGCACTGGGCCTGCAGAAAGGCAAAGATGGCAGGTTGATCACAACAGATCACGTGAACGCGCAGCCTTGAGGCTGGTTCGCACATCGGGGTTGCTGTTTATTTACGGGTGCCCAAGGCCACACATCACGTCTCAAAAAAACCCGACTGTATATAGTGGCAACCGCACATCACCACTACAGTCACACCAGCTTGTCGACACCAACCCCTTGTTCAGGAGTGATACCCATGCTTACCAAGACCCCAAAAACCAACGCCGCCCTGATGGCCCGCCGTGCCGCCGCTATTCCCCGTGGCGTCGGCCAAAGCCATGAAGTGTTCATTGCCCGCGGTGAAAACGCCGAGGTGTGGGATGTGGAAGGCAAGCGCTACATTGACTTTGCCGGCGGCATTGCCGTGCTCAACACCGGCCACTGCCACCCCGAGATCATGCAGGCCGTCAAGCACCAGATTGACCACTTCACCCACACCTGCTTTCAGGTGCTCGCCTACGAATCTTATGTAGAACTGGCCGAGCGCATCAACGCCCTGGCACCGGGCAACTTTGCCAAGAAAACCCTGTTTTTGACCACCGGTGCCGAAGCGGTTGAGAACGCCATCAAGATTGCCCGCGCCCATACCAAGCGCCCTGGTGTGATTGCCTTTACCAGCGGCTACCACGGTCGCACCCTGCTCACGCTGGGCCTGACCGGCAAGGTGGCGCCGTACAAGCTGGGCTTTGGGCCGTTCCCGAACGACATCTTTCATGCCGACTTCCCCAACGCTTTGCATGGCGTGAGTGTGGATGATTCAATGGCCTCGCTGGAAACCATCTTCAAGAACGACATTGAAACTAGCCGCGTGGCCGCCATCATCGTGGAACCGGTGCAAGGTGAAGGCGGCTTCAATGTGGCCCCCACTGACTTTTTGCAACGCCTGCGCGCGCTTTGTGACCAGCACGGCATTTTGATGATCGCCGACGAAATTCAAACCGGCGCTGGCCGCACCGGCACCTGGTTTGCCATCGAGCAAAGCGGCGTTGCCCCGGACATGATCACCATGGCCAAGTCCATGGCCGGTGGTTACCCGATTTCAGGCGTGGTGGGCCGCGCTGAAGTCATGGATGCACCTGCGGCAGGCGGCTTGGGCGGCACTTACGCCGGCAGCCCGATGGCCTGCGCAGCCGCGCTGGCGGTGCTGGCGGTGTTTGAAAAAGAAAACCTGCTGACGCGCAGCCGCTATCTGGGTGCGCACCTGATGGCCAGGCTCAAGACCCTGGCCGCCAAAGACAAACGCATCTGCGAGGTGCGCGGTCTGGGTGCCATGGTGGCCATTGAGCTGTGCAAAAACGGTGACCCGCACCAGCCCAGTGCAGAGCTGGCCAAAGCACTGGCATCTGAGGCCACCAAACGTGGCCTGATTTTGCTGACCTGCGGCACATATGGCAACGTGGTGCGCATTCTGGTGCCCCTGACGGCCAGCGAACCAATCGTGGACGAGGGCCTGGACATCATCGAAGCCTGCCTGGCGGCACTGGCGTGAGCATCAGGTAACGCCCGCCCCGCTACCCTCTGTTGCCTTGGCGATGGCATCAATACATCATTTTTGATAGCTGCTTACCCTTATTCCAAAAGGGCTACAGCCCAATTTAACTTAAATATTTCAGGAGCATTCATGTCTGCCTCACCACTCGCCCTGCTCAAAGACCCCACGCTGCTGAAAACCAATGCACTGATCAATGGCCAATGGGTGACCGCCACCGGGGTCGGCACAACGCCAGGCCGTTTTGCCGTCACTGATCCAGCCACCGGTGCCCATCTGGCCGATGTGGCCAACCTCGGCCCGGCAGACGCTGAGCAAGCCATCGCCGCCGCCAACGCTGCCTGGCCCGCCTGGCGCAGCAAAACAGCCAAAGAGCGCAGCATCATCCTGCGCAAATGGTTTGATTTGCTGATGGCGAACCAGGACGACCTCGGCCGCATCATGACCGCCGAACAGGGCAAACCGCTGGCTGAGGCCAAAGGCGAAGTCGCCTACGGCGCCAGTTTTGTCGAGTGGTTTGCCGAAGAAGCCAAACGCGTCAACGGTGAAACCCTGCCCCAGTTCGACAACAACCGCCGCCTGTTGGTGCTGCGCCAGCCCATAGGCGTGTGCGCCGCCATCACGCCCTGGAACTTTCCGATTGCCATGATCACGCGCAAGGTTGCCCCCGCGCTGGCTGCGGGCTGTACCGTCATCATCAAACCGGCCGAATTGACCCCGCTGACGGCGCTGGCGGCCGCCGAGCTGGCGATTCGCGCCGGCATTCCGGCAGGCGTGCTCAACATGATCACGGCCGACGCCGACAACTCGATTGCTGTGGGCAAGGTGCTGTGTGAGAGCAGCGTGGTGCGCCACATCAGCTTCACCGGCTCCACCGAAGTGGGCCGCATTCTGATGGCGCAAAGCGCCCCCACGGTCAAAAAAATGTCGCTCGAACTCGGTGGCAACGCACCCTTCATCGTCTTTGACGATGCCGACATTGACAGCGCGGTTGAAGGCGCCTTTGCCAGCAAATACCGCAACGCCGGCCAGACCTGCGTGTGCTCCAACCGCCTGTACGTTCAAGCCGGTGTGTATGACGAGTTTGTGGAAAAATTTGCCGCCAAGGTCAAAACTGCCAAGGTCGGCAACGGTTTTGAGGAAGGCGTCAACCAAGGCCCGCTGATTGAAGAAGCTGCGCTACAAAAAGTAGAGCGCCATGTGCAGGACGCACTGGCCAAAGGTGCCCGTTTGCTGGTGGGCGGCAAGCGCTTGGCCGGACAGTTTTTTGAGCCCACCGTGGTGGCTGATGCCACAGCCGACATGCTGTGTGCCCGCGAGGAAACCTTTGGCCCATTCGCCCCGGTGTTCAAGTTCAGCACCGAGCAAGAAGCCATTGACGCCGCCAACAACACCGAATTCGGTCTGGCCAGCTACTTTTACAGCAGAGACATTGGCCGCATCTGGCGCGTGTCCGAGGCGCTGGAATACGGCATGGTGGGCATCAACGTGGGCATTCTGGCCACCGAGCATGTGCCGTTTGGGGGCGTCAAACAATCCGGCCTGGGCCGCGAAGGCTCACACCACGGCATGGATGACTACGTGGAAATCAAGTACCTGTGCATGGGCGACATCCTCAAATAAGCCGCGTTTGCTATAATTTAAATAGCTTCTAGCGCTTATGAAATAAGGGCTAGAAGCCTAAAATTCCATGATTTTTTTTCCACAGGCCTTGACCTCTATAATTTGCCACTTCGCGGGTGTAGTTCAATGGCAGAACTTTTGCTTCCCAAGCAAATAGCGTGGGTTCGATTCCCATCACCCGCTCCACATACAAAAGCCCTGAGACCAAACCGGTGTCAGGGCTTTTTCAATGGCGGTCTGCAGCCGCCAAACTGGGTTTAC
>JBBQSS010000134.1:0-8025 GCA_038213665.1 Burkholderiales bacterium
CCCAGATGACGCAGGATTTTTGTTCAGCTGCAAGGCGTAAAAATGGGCGTATAGCGAGCTATACAACCGTTTTTGCAACGCAGCAGATGGACAAAAAGACAAGTCAGATGGGTATATTTTTCGCAGGAAATCACCTTAGGCTCGTATTTCCCGGTGCGTAGCAAATGCAAGGCTATTCCGGGGTGCCGCTTGAACAGCCGCCACCAAAGGGCGCGGCGTTTCCACTTGCGTGCGGCGATCACGTCTTTTTCAAGCCGACGACTGGACTCATCACGCCTCAAGTCAGGCGTTGTTGGTTCCTGCTCTGCCTCGGCCAGGGTCATTGGGCGCCTGTAGCTGAAATGAGAGCGCGTGCCATCGGCGTGAAAGACCATCATGCTACCGCGGGTTGTTTTGGTGGGATGTTTCCCCACTGCCTCAAGGCCCGCGTCAAGATTGGCAAAGTCGCGATTGATGTCGGCCAGCTGTTCGGGGTCAATCGCGACTTGATCAACCATGACTAGGCTTTTTCATTGCTTTGACTCAGACCGGAAGACGCGCAATGGCATTTAGCCATTGCGATGCCGTCACAAGTTAATCCGCCTGTTTGCGCAAAAACGCCGGAATCTCAAAGTCATCCATGCCGCCGCTTGAAAGGGCGTCTACCTTGGCAGCGGCGGTGGTGCGGTCACGGGTGCGCCAGACGCTTGGGGTGCTCATGGCGCCGTAGTCAGGCTGGGCGCGGCCCATGGAAGTCCCCCCCATCATGCCATTGGGCTGGCTGACGCTGAGCGGGCCGTCTTGGGCCGGCACATGGAAAGCCACATCGTGCGTGCCGGTGCGCTGCTGCGTGCTGGGCATCACTTGCAGTTTGGGGCGGGTACGGCTCAGGCCAGTGGCCACCACGGTGACGCGAATCTGCTCTCCCAAAGCGTCGTCATAGGCCGCGCCGTAAATCACATGGGCATCGGCGGACGCATAGGCGCGAATGGTGTCCATGGCCAGCTTGGATTCTTTCAACTTCAGCGAGCCCTTGGCGGCGGTGATCAACACCAGCACGCCCTTGGCGCCCGACAGGTCAATGCCCTCAAGCAGGGGGCAGGCCACCGCTTGCTCGGCGGCAATGCGCGCGCGGTCCGGGCCCACCGCCACGGCGGTGCCCATCATGGCTTTGCCAGGCTCGCCCATGACGGTGCGCACGTCTTCAAAGTCGACGTTCATGACGCCGGGTACGTTGATGATTTCGGCAATGCCGCCCACAGCGTTTTTCAGCACGTCGTTGGCATGGGCAAAGGCCTCGTCCTGCGTGGCGTCGTCGCCCAGCACTTCAAGCAGCTTTTCGTTGAGCACCACGATGAGGGAGTCGACATTGGCTTCCAGCTCGGCCAGGCCGCTGTCGGCGTTGTCCATGCGGCGCTGGCCTTCAAATTCAAACGGCTTGGTGACCACGCCCACAGTCAGAATGCCCATTTCACGCGCCACACGCGCAATCACGGGCGCGGCGCCCGTGCCGGTGCCGCCACCCATGCCGGCGGTGATGAACAACATGTGCGCGCCGTCAATGGCCGAGCGGATGTCGTCAATCGCCAGCTCGGCGGCTTCACGCGCTTTGTCTGGTTTGCTGCCAGCGCCCAAGCCGGTGCTGCCGAGCTGGATCAGGCGGTGCGCGTCGGTTTTGCTCAAGGCTTGTGCGTCGGTGTTGGCACAAATGAATTCCACGCCTTGAACGGCGCAGGCAATCATGTGGCCCACGGCGTTGCCGCCGCCGCCGCCGACGCCGATGACTTTAATTTGTGTACCTGAGTTGAAGGCTTCTTCGTCAATGAGTTCAATAGGCATGGTGTGCTCCTCGGGTGTGACTTTGTAAAAAATGATGGGGAAAATGAGAATTCATGGGGGCGGGCAGGCTTGGGCCAAAGGTGGTGGGTTCATGGTTAGAAATTCCCCACAAACCAGTCTCTGATGGAGCCAAAAGCGGTCTTCATGGAGCCGTTTTTCTGCGACACCTTGAAACCGCGCAAGCGGGCAATGCGGGCCTCTTCCAACAGGCCCATCACGGTGGCGGCGCGCGGCTGGGCCACCATGTCGGACAAGGCGCCGGTGTATTTGGGAATGCCACGGCGCACCGGTTTCAGGAAGATGTCTTCGGCCAGTTCAACCATGCCGGGCATGATGCAGCTGCCGCCGGTGAGCACAATGCCACTTGAGAGCATTTCTTCAAACCCGGATTCGCGCATCACCTGGTGCACCAGGCTGAAAATTTCTTCCACCCGTGGCTCAATCACGCCGGCCAGCGCCTGGCGGCTCAGCATGCGCGGGCCTCGGTCACCCAGGCCAGGGACTTCCACCTGCGCTTCGGGGTCAGCCAGCAGCTGTTTGGCGTAGCCGTTTTCAACCTTAATTTCTTCCGCGTCTTTGGTCGGCGTGCGCAGCGCCATGGCAATGTCGCTGGTGATCAGGTCACCGGCAATCGGGATCACGGCGGTGTGGCGAATCGCCCCGCCGGTAAAAATCGCCAGGTCGGTGGTGCCGCCGCCTATGTCGACCAGCGCCACGCCCAGCTCACGCTCGTCTTCGGTCAGCACCGACAGGCTGCTGGCCAGCGGGTTGAGCATGAGCTGCTCCACTTCCAGACCGCAGCGGCGCACACATTTGATGATGTTCTCAGCGGCGCTTTGTGCCCCGGTGACGATGTGCACCTTGGCTTCCAGGCGGATGCCGCTCATGCCAATCGGCTCTTTCACGTCCTGGCCGTCAATGATGAATTCTTGCGGCTCCACCAGCAGCAGGCGCTGGTCGGTGCTGATGTTGATGGCCTTGGCGGTTTCCACCACCCGGGCGACGTCGGCCGCACTCACCTCGCGGTCCTTGATGGCTACCATGCCGTGCGAGTTGATGCCGCGGATGTGCGCGCCGGTGATGCCGGTGTAGACGCGGGTGATCTTGCAGTCGGCCATCAGCTCGGCCTCTTTCAGCGCCTGCTGAATGCTTTGCACAGTGGCGTCGATGTTGACCACCACGCCGCGCTTCAAGCCGTTGCTGGGGGCCACGCCCAGACCGGCCAGCTTGAGCTTGCCGTCGGGCATGACCTCAGCCACCACCACCATCACCTTGGCGGTGCCGATGTCCAGCCCTACCACCAGATCTTTGTATTCTTTAGCCATTGCATCACCTGTTAACTTGCATTACTGTTTTTTTCTTCACGTCACCGTCTTCGACCGTGCTGACCCCATTGAGCCGCATCGCGTAGCCATCGGTGTGGCGCAAGTCCACGGAGGCCAGCTGATCAATGGTTCGGTTGTAGCGGGCGGTGGCTTGTGTCGCGGTACTGATAAAACGCTCGGTGCGGGCCACCAGCTCATCGGTGCTGCCACTGCCGAGTTCCAGTGCGGCGCCGGTGTCGAGCAGGGCGCGCCAGCCGCCGCGCGGGGTCATGTCCAGCTGATCGAGCGTCAGCGCCATCGGGGTCAAAAGCGGTTGCAGCGTGCGGTGCATGGCCAGCACCGGGGCGCTTTGGCCCTCGGGACCATTCAGGCGCGGCAGGTTGTCTTGCTCAAGCTCGCCCAAATTGGCCTCAAACACTTCGCCAAAGCTGTTGACCAGGCGCGAGTCGCCCTCCGCACCCCAATAGGCCACGGCCTGGTGCTCTTGCAATTTCACTTTGAGCCGGTTCGGAAACTCACGCTGCACCACCGCCTGGCGAACCCAGGGCATGGTCTCGAAAACTTTGCGCGCAGCGGCTACGTCCAGCGTGAAGAACGTGCCTTGCAGGTGCGGCATCACATTGGCTTTGAGCGTGATGGCGTTGTAGTGCGTCACGTCGCCCACCACGGTCACGCCACGGATGGCAAACATCGGCAGGCGCAGGGCCCAGACCATGGCCCCGCCCAGCAGCATCAGGGCCAGGGCCGCGAACAGGCCGGTGGCTACGGCGTTCATCAGCCTGACGTCCAGCGGCGGGGGCTCTCTGGTCTTCATACGGCGGCGTAATCGCGGGTGGCGTGCGTGAGCACTTGCAGACAGAGTTCGGGGTAGCTGATGCCCGCCGCCTTGGCCGACATGGGCACCAGCGAATGGCTGGTCATGCCCGGGCTGGTGTTGATTTCCAGCAGATAGGGCTGACGCGTGGCGGCGTCAATCATCACGTCAGCACGCGCCCAGCCGCGGCAGCCCAGGCTCAGATAGGCCTTGAGCACCAGCGCCTGAATGTGGGCTTCTTCGCCCTCGGGCAGGTCACAGGGCACCAGGTATTGGGTGGTGTTGGTGAAGTATTTGTTCTGGTAATCGTAATTGCCATCCGGTGCGTTGATGCGGATCACCGGCAAGGCCCGCGCATCAGCCCCTGCGCCCAGCAGCGGCACGGTGACCTCGTCACCGGCGATGAATTGCTCACACAGCACATCATCATGGGTGCCGGCAGCCACAGCAAAGGCGGCGTCGCATTGCTCAAGGGTGGTCACCTTGGTCAGGCCAATGGTGGAGCCCTCACGCGCGGGCTTGACGATCATCGGGCTGCCGAGTTCGGCAAACGCGGCGCGTGTGCCGGCGGCGCTGTCGACCTTTTTCCAGGCCGGTGTGGGCAGCCCGTCAGCGCGCCAGATGTGCTTGGTCATGAGCTTGTCAATGGCGATTGCCGAGGCCATCACGCCCGGGCCGGTGTAGGGAATGCCCAGCAACTCCAGCGCACCCTGCACCGTGCCGTCTTCACCAAAACGGCCATGCAGGGCAATGAAACAGCGGGTGAAGCCCTCTTTTTTCAAATCCACCAGGTCGCGCTCGGACGGGTCAAAGGCGTGGGCGTTCACGCCCAGACTTTGCAGCGCCTGCAACACACCACTGCCCGACATCAGCGACACCTCGCGCTCCGCAGAGGCGCCGCCCATGAGCACCGCCACTTTTTCAAAATTTATATCAAATTGACTCATAGCCCTTGTCCTTATTGCGTAAGCAGCTCTGAATTTTGTAGCAACTCAAACACCTTGCCACTCACTACACCAATCGACCCCGCACCCATGCACAGCACCACATCACCGCCTCGGGCGGTATCCACAATGGCTTGCGGCATGTCGGCGATGTCGTCGACAAACACCGGTTCAATCTGCCCGGCGACACGCAAAGCGCGCGCCAGGCTGCGGCCATCTGCGGCCACGATGGGCGCTTCGCCAGCGGCATACACCTCTGCCAGCAGCACGGCATCGGCGCTGCCAATAACTTTGACGAAGTCGTCAAAACAATCGCGCGTGCGGGTGTAGCGGTGCGGCTGAAATGCCAGCAACAAGCGCCGCCCGGGGAATGCCCCACGCGCCGCAGCCAAGGTGGCCGCCAGCTCGACCGGGTGGTGGCCATAGTCGTCCACCAAGGTGAAGCGGCCACCGCCATTGGCCGCACTGACGGGCTGCTCACCGTAACGCTGGAAGCGCCTGCCGACGCCCTTGAACTGACTCAGTGCACGCAACACGGCGGCATCGTCAATGTTGAGTTCAACCGCCAGCGCAATCGCCGACAGCGCATTGAGCACGTTGTGACGGCCCGGCAAATTCAGCACCACGTCCAGGTCAGGCAACACCACGCCGTTGCGCCGCTGCACGGTGAAATGCATTTGGCCACCGACCGCGCGCACATCAATGGCGCGCACTTCGGCGCCGTCTTCAAAGCCATAACTGGTCACGGGGCAAGTGACCTGCGACACGATGGAGCGCACGGCGGCGTCGTCGGTGCACAAAATGGCCGTGCCGTAAAACGGCATGCGGTGCAGGAAGTCAACAAAGGCTTTTTTCAGGTTCTCAAAGTCATGGCCATAGGTTTCCATGTGGTCGGCGTCGATGTTGGTCACCACCGCCATCACCGGCAACAGGTTCAGGAATGAGGCGTCCGACTCATCGGCTTCGACCACGATGTAGTCCCCCTTGCCCAGGCGGGCGTTAGCACCGGCGCTGTTCAGGCGGCCACCAATGACAAAGGTCGGGTCGAGCCCGGCCTCGGCCAGCACGCTGGCGACCAGGCTGGTGGTGGTGGTTTTGCCGTGGGTGCCGGCAATGGCAATGCCGGTTTTCAGGCGCATCAGTTCCGCCAGCATGAGGGCGCGCGGCACCACCGGAATGTGGGCAGCACGGGCGGCGATCACCTCGGGGTTGTCCGAATGCACGGCGGTGGACGTGACGACGGCATTGGCGCCCTGAATATTGCCAGCCGCGTGGCCAACGGTGGTCTGGATGCCTAAAGCCTGCAGACGCTGCAAGGTGGCGCTGTCAGACTGGTCCGAGCCGGAGATGGTGTAGCCCAGGTTGAACAGCACCTCGGCAATGCCGGACATGCCGACACCGCCGATGCCGACGAAGTGGATGTGTTTGATGGCGTGTTTCATTGTTTTTCTCTCCCATCAACGTGGACAGGATTCAATTCCATTTTTTTAATCAAACCGTTCATGGGGGTCTGACTAATGGGGGTCAGATTCCAATTAAATTTTGGTTTTGTATGTATTTGGGTCGGGTTATGTTGGGATTTTTGACGTTCTATTCCCCCCCTATCCCCCAACCCCTTTCCACCCCCGCCGGGGCGGAAAGGGGAGCTAACAGCCGTATGTGGCCGTGTCTCGTGACCGAAGACGTACCACGCCTCGGCCAACGGGACGGTGGTTGATCCCGCAGGTGCGCGTGCGGGTTCACCGCTCGCCAACGATCCGGCGCACAGCTTGCCTCGGGCAGACTGACACCCACAACGCCCTGTTGTCCGCATGCCGTGAACTCGGCCATTCAAAACACCAGGCCAAATACGGCTGTCAGGCTCCCTTTCCGCCCCGGCGGGGGTGGAAAGGGCGGGGGGATAGGGGGGGGAAGAACACGCCGCCTGCAAGGCAAAGGTCTGGTTCATTTCACCACCTCCTCACACGCCGCCACAATCCAATCCACAGCCTCAATTTTTTTAAGCTTTTTGGCCTCTAGCCCTTTATTAATAAGCGCTACACGCTCCATATTCAATAGCATTTCAGCCAGCAATGCGGCAGTCAACTGACGCTGCGGCACCAGCCAGGCCGCGCCAGCGTCGGCCAGAAACCGCGCATTGGTGGTCTGATGGTCGTCTACCGCAAACGGGAACGGCACAAACAAGGCGGCGGCGCCTACCGCCGCAATCTCGGTCACCGTGCTTGCGCCAGCGCGGCAGATCACCAGATCAGCGTCGGCAAAGGCCTGCGCGGTGTCGTCAATGAACGGGGTCAAGGTGGCCGTCACGCCGGCGGCGGCGTAGTTGGCGCGCAGGGCGTCAATCTGTTTGGTGCCACTTTGGTGGATGACTTCGGGGCGTTGTTCAACGGGCATCAGCGCCAGCGCTTGCGGCACGATGTCGTTGAGGGCTTTGGCCCCCAGGCTGCCGCCCACCACCAAAATTTTCAGCGGCCCGCTGCGACCGGCAAAACGCTGCGCCGGGTCGGGCTGGTTCAAAAAAGCCTCGCGCAAGGGGTTGCCGACCCATTTGCCGCGCTTGATCACGTTGGGAAACGCGGTGAACACCCGGTCGGCCACACCGGCCAGCACCTTGTTGGCCAAACCTGCCACCGAGTTTTGTTCATGCAGAATGAGCGGTTTGCCCAGCAGCACACTCATCATGCCGCCGGGAAAGCTGATGTAGCCGCCCAGACCCAGCACCACGTCGGGCTTGACGCTGCGCACCACCCGGAGGCTTTGCCAGAAGGCTTTCAGCAGGCGCAGCGGCAACAGCGCCACGGTCATGAGGCCTTTGCCACGCACGCCGCCAAAGTCGATGGATTCAAAGGCAAACCCTTGCGGGGGCACCAGCTGGCTTTCCATGCTGGGCTGCGTGGGGCTGCCGCTGCCACCGAACCAGTGCACGCGCCAGCCCTTGGCGCGCAGCGCATGCGCCACTGCCAAGCCCGGAAAGATATGGCCGCCGGTGCCTCCGGCCATCACAAGTGCAACCCCCACGCTTGCCACTTCGTGTGCTGCGCTGCCCCCCGAGGGGGCCGTGCCTTGCTTGGGGCGGCCCGGCGCGGCGGCAGGTGCAACCCCCACGCTTGCCACTTCGTGTGCT
>JBBQSS010000135.1:0-7964 GCA_038213665.1 Burkholderiales bacterium
CAAGAAGACGCCGTGTTCTCTCATCCAATAGAGGCCATACCAAATCAAACTTCTTCTTCAACTCAGCTGGTGTTATCATGCTCCCATAAGCATAGCACACTAAAAATGTAGTTGATACCTTTATTTATTAACGCCGCCTAAACGATTACTTTTGGGTACCTGCAACGCCAGTCGCTGGCGTTTGACATTCGCATTTTGTGGCTGACCTTCGTCAAGGTGCTGCGACGCGATGGGTGTCGCACTGAGGGTCTTGTAAAATGCAAATTTTGCGGGAGCGAACATGCCAACGACAGCCGAAAAACTATGGGAAGCCGCACGCACGCTGCCTGAGCCGTTGCTGGCTGAGGTATTGGACTTTGCTGAGTTTTTGCGCCTCAAGCGTGCGCCGATCGCACAGGAGGTTGCGTCTTTGCGATTGGCCGACCTGTGTGGGGGCCTGGAAGGCTCACTGACATTTGCTGCCGACCCTTTGGCTGTTCAGCAGAAGTTGCGCGATTGGCGTATTTACACAGCCAATCGCTACGGTTTGATATTCGGATTTTGTGGCTGACGTTTGTGAAGGTACTGCGCCGGGATGGCGTGTCACATTGATAACATCGCGCCAACTGTTTCTATTGCAAGCGGGTTTTTAAACAAGGCATCCAATATAAATCGTTTGTCAGACTAAAGACATAACATGATAAATCAAATTACAGAACCTCTTCTTGCCTTGCCGCGCCCAGCCAAACGATTGTTAGCTTTGGGTGTGGACGCATTGTTGTGTGCCTTGACTGTGTGGCTGGCTTTGTATCTGCGTCTTGATGTTTGGGCAATACCCCAAGGGAATCAGTGGTTGGCGATGGGTTTGTCAATAATATTGGCGTTGCCGGTATTTGTTGTTTCTGGTTTATATCGGGCGATATTCAGATACGCAGGGTTGGCCGCGCTGGGTGTGGTAGCGAGGGCTGTTTTTTTCTATGGCGTGGTGTATGCAACGCTGCTGACGGCACTGGCTTTGCCGGGTGTGCCGCGCACCATTGGCATTTTGCAGCCCCTCTTGTTGCTCTTGATGGTTGGGGGGTCTCGGGCGCTGGGGCGGTTTTGGCTGGGTGGTGAGTATTTAAGCCGCATAAGGCTTGGCAATATACCCAAGGTGCTGATTTATGGCGCGGGCTCTGCCGGGCACCAGTTGGCGGTAAGCCTGGCCAACAGCCGGGAGATGCGGGCTGTTGGTTTTCTGGATGACGACCCCCGCTTGCAGGGCCATGAACTGAATAGTTTGCGCATTTACAACCCTGCCCAACTGTTGCAGTTGGTGCCGCGCCTTGAGGTCAGTGTGGTGCTGCTGGCAGTGCCATCAGCCAGCCGGCAGAGGCGCAATGAAATTCTGTCCCAAACAAGTCAGGCCCATGTGGCGGTGCGCACCCTGCCCGGCTTGATGGATTTGGCACACGGCCGGGTGCAAATCAGTGACTTGCATGAACTGGACATTGACGACCTGCTGGGCCGCGATGTGGTGCCGCCAGACCCCTACATGCTTGACAAAAACATCCGTGGCAAGGTGGTGATGGTCACCGGTGCCGGGGGGTCCATAGGCAGTGAGTTGTGCCGCCAGATCATCAAGTCTGCACCAGCCAAATTGCTGTTGTTTGAGTTAAGTGAATTCGCGCTGTATGCGGTGCACCAGGATTTGTTGCGGCTTTTGTCAGACGAAGACGCTCCTAACGTGCAACTGCTGCCGTTGCTGGCATCGGTGCGTGATGAAGACCGTATGCGTGAGATCACGAGCACCTGGAAGCCGCACACGGTTTACCACGCTGCCGCTTACAAGCATGTGCCCATGGTGGAGCACAACCCGGCAGAGGGCATTAAAAACAATGTGCTGGGTACCTTGACCGCAGCCAAAGTGGCCTTAGAGCAAGGGGTGAGCAATTTTGTGCTGATCAGCACGGACAAGGCTGTGCGCCCCACCAACATTATGGGCGCCAGCAAGCGCCTGGCCGAGATGGTGCTGCAAGCGCTGGCTGCAGAACAAACAGGTGTAAACAGTAAGACCCGTTTTGCGATGGTGCGTTTTGGCAACGTGCTGGGCTCGTCCGGGTCAGTGGTGCCGCTGTTTCGCCAGCAGATCAAAGAGGGTGGCCCCATTACCCTGACGCACAAGGACATTACGCGTTATTTCATGACCATACCCGAGGCGGCGCAACTGGTGGTACAGGCCGCTGCCATGGCCAATGGAGGCGATGTGTTTGTGCTGGACATGGGCAAACCGGTTCGCATCATTGACCTGGCACGCCGCATGGTGGAGGCATCAGGCCTGACGGTGCGCGATGAAACCAATGTGGACGGTGACATTGCCATAGAAATCACCAAACTGCGCCCGGGCGAAAAACTCTACGAAGAGCTGTTGATTGGTGACAACCCGTTACCAACCGCGCACCCGCGCATCATGAAAGCCCATGAAGATTTTCTGCCGCTGCATGTTTTAGCCCCCAAATTGCAGGCGCTGACGCAGGCGCTGAACCTGAACGATGTGCCCCAGATTCGTACCCTGCTAAAAGAGCTGGTGCCCGGCTACCAACCCGATGAGGGGGTGGTTGACTGGGTGCATTTGGCGCGTTTGCCAAATGACCATGACTGGCAGGCCAAAGTTGAATTAGGGCAAGGATTGACAATGGTCTACCAAGAACTTCAAACAACAAATCAGCCTCTAGCCAACGTCCTATAAGCGCAAGCAGCTATAAATAAAATAGCGAATTTGGGCCTCAACCCAATATGAAAATCGCAATAGCCGGTACCGGCTACGTGGGCTTGTCAAACGCCCTGCTTTTGTCCCAGCACAACGTAGCCGCTATCCCCAAAGGAGTCGAGAAATAATAAATTGAACCATGACCCGCTTTCAGACGAGATGCCAGGCAAGGCGCAAAGCGCGCAGTTTGGCGAGCCAAACAAGCGCTTTGCAACGCCGCATGGCACTCGTATGAAAGATGGGGAATGTTCAAGTTATTTTTCTCGGCGACTTAGCCACCATTAGCCACCATTGCCCAGTGTTTCCCAGCGCTCCAGCGCGCCCAGCAACTCGTCGTCAATCTGCGCACTGCGGGTTGCCAGTTTCAGGGCGCGGCCGTTGTCAATGGCGTACAGGCTGCCGTCCGCCAGCAGCTCACTGGCGTCCTTTTGCTCAGCTTCGAGCTTGGCAATCAGGTCGGGCAGGCCGTCAAGCTCACGCTGCTCCTTGAAGCTGAGCTTGCGCGTTTTGGCCAAGGGCACCGCCGCAGCGGGTGTGGCCGTGGCGTACACCTGGCTTGCCTGTTGCTGCGCTTTTGATAGCTGCTCGCGCTCGTATTTAAAGGGCTGCGAGGCATTTTTGCCACTATCTTTTGCAATCTCGTTGGCGCGCTTGGTTTGCGTCAGCCAGTCTTGCACACCGCCTTCAAACTCGCGCCAACGCGCGTTGCCCTCATAGGCAATGGTGCTGGTGACGACGTTGTCCAGAAAGGTGCGGTCGTGGCTGACCAGAAACACGGTGCCGTCAAAGTTTTGCAGCAGGTCTTCCAGCAGCTCCAGGGTGTCAATGTCGAGGTCGTTGGTGGGCTCGTCGAGCACCAGCACGTTGGCGGGCCGGGCAAACAGGCGCGCCAGCAGCAGCCGGTTGCGTTCGCCACCGCTCAAAGACCGCACCGGTGAGTTGGCGCGTGCCGGTGAAAACAAAAAGTCACCCAGGTAACTCTTGACGTGCTGTTTGCGGTTGCCAATCTCGATCCACTCGCTGCCGGGGCTGATGAAGTCTTCCAGCGTGGCGTCCAGGTCGAGCGCGTTGCGCATCTGGTCAAAGTAGGCCACCGTGATGTTGGACCCCTGGCGCACCGTGCCCCAGGCGCTCTCCCCAGAGCCAGGCTTGGGGGCGTTGGCGGGCGCCGGGTCGGCCTTGAGTTCGCCCAGAATCAGCTTCAACAGCGTGGTTTTGCCGGCACCGTTGGGCCCGAGCAAGCCGACCTTGTCACCGCGCAAAATCACCGTGGAGAAATCATCGACGATTTTGCGGTCACCAAAACTCTTGTTCACGTGCGTGAGTTCAGCCACCAGCTTGCCGCTGACACCGCCACTGGCCACGTCCAGCTTGACGCTGCCCAGCGCATCGCGGCGGGCTTCGCGGTTGGCACGCAACACCGCCAGCTGGTTGATGCGGCCTTGCGCCTTGGTGCGGCGCGCTTCCACGCCACGGCGAATCCAGATTTCTTCCTGCGCCAGCAGCTTGTCGGCGCGCGCGTTGATCACCGCCTCTTGCGCGGCCTGCTCTTCCTTTTGCACGAGGTAGGCGGCAAAGTTGCCGGGGTAAGACAGCAGCCGTCCACGATCCAACTCAACGATGCGGGTGGCCACGTTGTCCAGAAACGAGCGGTCATGGGTGACCGTGACAATGCTGCCCTTGAAGTCGCACAGCAGGCCTTCCAGCCACTCAATGCTGTCCAGGTCCAGGTGATTGGTGGGCTCGTCGAGCAGCAACACGTCAGGCGCCGCCACCAGGGCCTGCGCCAGCGCCACGCGCTTTTTGTTGCCGCCTGAGAGTGTGCCAATCCGCACATCGGGCTCCAGGTGCAGGCGGTGCAGGGTCTCGGTGACGCGCTGCTCCCAGGTCCAGCCGTCCAGCGACTCGATCTCGCTTTGCATCGCGTCGAGGTCGCCATGGCCCAAGGAATATTCATCAATTAGGGCTATAGCCCTTGCCATACCTGCGCTAACAGCTACAAATACAGTAGCATCCGAGTCCAGCTGAGGCTCTTGCGCGACGTAGGAAATGCGGGTGTTGCCCTGCACTTGCAGGGTGCCGTCGTCAGGCTTTTCAAGCCCGCCGAGGATTTTGAGCAGCGAGGACTTGCCCGCGCCGTTGCGGCCAATCAGGCCGACGCGCTCTTGTGTCTCCAGGGAAAAAGTGGTGTGGTCAAGCAGCGGCACGTGTCCGTAAGCCAGCTGCGCGTCAAGTAGTGTGATGAGTGCCATGTGGCGCGGATTATCGGGGGTGCGGCACGGGCACTCCGGCGCTGCAGGGCAAGACCCTTGGTCAACCGCACCGGTTCGCGTGCAAATGTGACGTCAAGCCGCCAGCACCTCCACCTGGGGGCTGCAAAATTGCACACAGTTTCGGCCCTGGTTTTTGGCCGCATACAAGGCCAGATCAGCGGCTTTGAGCAGCGCCTCCGAGCTCAAATCCAGGCCCGATTCCAGGGTCGAGACACCCAGACTCACGGTGATTTGGTCTGCCATTTTCGACTTGCAGTGCGGCAGCTTGAGCGCCAGTACTGCCGTGCGCATTTGCTCGGCAATGGCCAGGGCCTTGGGCGGCCCGCAGTCCGGCAGGATCGCCACAAACTCTTCACCGCCATAACGAGCCAGCCGGTCGGTGGCGCGCAGCAGCACCGCCTTGAGTGCCTGCACCACCGCAATCAGGACCTTGTCACCGGCCGGGTGACCGTACGCATCGTTGTAGTTCTTGAAGTAGTCCAAGTCCAGCATGATGAGCGACAGGTTGCTGCGTTGGCGGCGCGCACGCTTGAATTCCTGTTGGTAAAACTGGTCAAAAAAGCCGCGGCTGAAGGCCTGCGTCAGGCTGTCGGTGATCACCTCTTGGCTAAGACGGTCCGAGTTTTTCTTGAGCACCTTTTCGCGCGAAATTGCCCGACTGGAGTCTGCAATCTGAATCAGACAACAGGGCCCCCAGGGCGCCACGACCAAGGGTGTCATGGTGATGGCATGCGGCAACCGGTCTGCCGATGCGCTGGCCGGCCACTGTGCATACAAGGGCAAGGGGCAACGGTGCAGCACGTTGGACATGACCACCGGCAATTTGTAGCGCAAGGTGTTGTTCAACGCGGTGACAAAAGAGGGCGACAGGTCCGACCCAAACACATCGGGCAAGGCGCGTCCGACGGCGGCCTCTGCCGTCACACCACTGTGGCGGGTCAGCCAACCATTCCAAAGCAAGACCTCGCCTGCGGCGTCCACCAGTACCAGCCCAAACCCGACGTTGCCAAAGATCGTCGACCACGCCTGGTTGACATCAAACTTATACATGTTCATGTTAGGGGGCGGCATTAAATGCGGGAAAGAAAACGATCCAGATGGAGGACCAAGCCATCCAGCGAGGAGGAACTTAGCCAGAAGATCAGGGTGCCCTGGCTGCGCCGTTTCTCGATCAGCATGTTCATGTGCAAAATCAGCATCATGGGGTTTGAGGCGTCCGAGACAATGCGCCCAATCACCACATCAGGCACATCGCTGGAATACTCGGGCAAGGTGCTCTCAAAGGTGATGCCCAGCATATCGGCCATGGCGGACAGACAGGCATTCAAAATGATGTTGCCGACTTCGCACATGGCCTCCTGCTCGTACTCCACCAGGTCCTCCATTTGCACTTGCGAGCCGATCATTTCCTGCACGATTTCAAGCGCCCGCTCTTCGGTGAACAGCAGGGAGGCGGCCATGTTGAACGGCCCATTGAACTCCTGCTTGACCGAACCCAGCCGTGTCGACGTGAGCGACAGCACATTGGCATTGATCTGGTCGGCCCGGTAAAACTCGACCCGGGGCACCGACAGCATGACTTCGTCGCCCACAATGTCACTCAGGCTGGCGGCGGCGCGACCGGCGCCCACGTTGAAAATCTCGGTCAGGGCATCGAGCTGGTACTCAGTCAGGGTCATCAGTGTGGCTCCTGAAAATAAGCCGCAACCAGCGCGACTGATTTTTCGGTGACGGGCTTGGCCACGAACATCACGCCAAGTTGCATCGCACGCGCGCGCTGAGCGTCCTGAATATTGGCTGAGAACAAGGCAATGCGCAGGGTGGGTTGCATTTTCAGCAAGTGCTCTGCCGCCTCGGTGCCCAACATGCCCGGCATGTTGATGTCCATGGTGCAGTAATCAAAGCGCTGCGCCTGGGCCACCACCAGGGACTGGTCGCCGCTGATGGCTTCGGTGATCGTCCAATCCGGGAAACGCGCCAGCAACAGGGACTTGATCATCATGCGCGAGATGCGGCTGTCGTCGACGACCAGGACCGACTTGGTGGAGAGTTTGTCCATGACTATGAGGCCCTTGATGTGTGTAATCCAACGATATTTGGCACTAACTTTACCATTTGGAGGCGATGGCCTACCTGACGCCAGCCAAGGGGCTGCGGTTCTGGGGCGGCTCAAGTGAAAGAACTGTGGAAGAATTTGTCTTCTGCAGGCGCCCAGCCCTCTGGGCAATGGCGCCCTGCAGGCAAAAGACATCCGTCCAGAGGGCGGGGCTCCTACCCGAGGCAAGATGATGCGTTGTTGTTTCACGTTAACCCGAGGATGGGCCCATGCATGAACTGAGTGTGGCCGGCGGCATTGTGCGGCTGGTAGAGCAAGCCCGGGCGCGTGACCCGTTTGAGCGGGTGACCCACCTCACGCTGGAAGTGGGCGCGCTCAGCGGGGTGGATGTGGCAGCCTTGCGCTTTGCCCTGCAAGCCATCGCGCCCGACACCTGCCTGGCGGGCGCCGAGATCGAGATTCAAGAGCCACCCGCGCAAGCCTGGTGCCTGCCCTGCGGCCAAAGTGTGCCGATTTTTGAGCGCCTTGACCTGTGCCCGCAGTGTGGCAGCGCGCAACTGCAACCCACCAGCGGCACTGAACTGCGCGTGCTTGATTTGCGCGTGACCTAAGTCGCCGAGAAAAAATAACTTGAACATTCCCCCTCTTCCATACGCGTGCCATGCGGCGTTGCAAATCGCTTGTTTAGCTCGCCAAACTGCGTGCTTTGCGCCTTGCCTGGCCTCTCGTCTGAAAGCGGGTCATGGTTCAATTTATTGTTTCTCGACGCCTAAGGTGATTTCCTGCGAAAAATATACCCATCTGACTTGTCTTTTTGTCCATCTGCTGCGTTGCAAAAACGGTTGTATAGCTCGCTATACGCCCATTTTTACGCCTTGCAGCTGAACAAAAATCCTGCGTCATCTGG
>JBBQSS010000136.1:0-7938 GCA_038213665.1 Burkholderiales bacterium
GATGACGCAGGATTTTTGTTCAGCTGCAAGGCGTAAAAATGGGCGTATAGCGAGCTATACAACCGTTTTTGCAACGCAGCAGATGGACAAAAAGACAAGTCAGATGGGTATATTTTTCGCAGGAAATCACCTTAAATGCCGTTTTTTTATTTACTTGGAGGGGACCGACATGAAAACAAAGATGTTGAAGACGTGGCGCACGGGTGGGGTGCTTGTTGGCGCGGTGCTATGGCTGGGTTTGCCGGCGCTGGCGCAAGATGAGCCATGGCCGGCCGACGCACGCAAAGTCGCGGGTGCGGTGCCGCCCAAATTGCTGGAGGTGCTCACCACCCAAATCGCCAAAGACGGCCCGGCCTCTGCCGTGGCGGTATGCAATGAGAAAGCGCCGCAAATGGCCAAAGCTGCCTCTGAGCAATCGGGCTGGGCGATTCGCCGTGTGAGCTTGCGCAACCGCAACCCCAAGGCGGTGCCTGATGCCTGGGAACTGGCTGCCCTGGAAGACTTTGACCGCCGCACCGCCGCCGGTGAAAAACCCGCTACGCTGGAAAAATTCGAGGTGGTGGAAGTTGCCAGCGGCAAGGAATACCGCTACATGAAGGCGCTGCCCACACAGCAGGTGTGCCTGGCGTGCCACGGCACCAGCGACACCATCAGCCCCGAAGTGGCTGAAAAAATCCACGCGCTTTACCCGGCTGACAAGGCCGTGGGCTACTCGCTGGGCCAGATCCGCGGCGCCATCACCCTGCGCAAGGCGTTATGAATCACCTGAACCATTGCTGCATATGAATTTTTGGGACCAACGCTTTGCCGAGCCGGGCTTCAAGTACGGCACCGAACCCAATGCATTTTTGCAGGAGCAGGCCTGTCGCCTGTTGCCCATCAGCCAAGTGCTGGTGCCGGGTGACGGGGAAGGGCGCAACGGCGTCTGGCTGGCCACACAAGGACACGGGGTGACCTCGGTGGACAGCTCGGCGGTGGGCTTGCAGAAGGCCCAGTCGCTGGCGGACAGCTGTGGCGTGGCCATGCGCACCGAGCTGGTTGATCTGGCCGACTGGCAGCCCAAAGAGGCCAGTTTTGATGCGCTGGTGTTGATCTTTACCCATTTACCGGCCACGTTTCGCCAAACAGCCCACCGCCGCCTGGCGCATGGGCTGCGCAGCGGCGCCTGGGTGCTGCTGGAAGCCTTTCACCCGGCCCAACTTGACCACACCAGCGGTGGCCCCAAAGATGCTGACATGCTGGTCACGCCAGAGCAGCTCAGCGCTGACTTTGACGGCCTGATCCACCCCGTGCTGACTTGGCAGGGGCAGATCACGCTGGCCGAGGGCCCCGGTCACCAAGGTTTGGCGCACGTCACGCGCTGGCTCGGGCAACGTCTTTGATATTTATATAAAATTGGCCGCTAGCCCAATGAAATAAAGCGCTAGCAGCTATTTATTTGATAGTATTTTTATTGTCTCAGGAGAACCCCATGAAAACCGCCCACGACCTCGTTGCCGCCGCCAAAACCCGCGTCCAAGAAATTACGGTAGCAGACGCGGACCAAGCCATTCTCGACGCTGATGTGCTGGTGGATGTGCGCGAAGCTGATGAATTTAGCGCCGGACATGTGTCAGGCGCCGTGCACATTTCACGCGGCTTGCTTGAATTCAAATTCAGCGCCAACCCAGCCTTGCAATCGCGCGACCTGAACATCTTGCTGTATTGCAAAACCAGTGGCCGGGCCGCCTTGGCCGCCGCCGCCTTGCATGACATGGGTTACCTGAACGTGAAGTCCATTGCCGGTGGCTTTGACGCCTGGGCGGCGGCCAGCAAGCCCATTGCCAAGCCTGCGACGCCATCGTTCGAGTAAGCCCTAATCCAGCGACCGCCCCTCACCCGTTTCTTCCACGGTTTGCCCATCACGAATGTGGTAAATCCGCTTGAAGGTGGGGATGATTTTCTCGTCGTGCGTGACCACAATGATCGCCGTTTGGGCCTGCACCGCCATCTGGTTCAGGATGCGCATCACGGCTAACGCACGCGCGCTGTCCAGCGGGGCGGTGGGTTCATCGGCCAGAATCACCGGTGGGCGGTTCGCTAGGGCGCGGGCAATTGATACGCGCTGTTGTTCCCCACCTGAGAGTTGCGTGGGCTCGGCCCGGGCACGGTGTTGCACATCGAGCGCAGTGAGCAGTTCCAACGCTCTGGCACGCGCTGCGGCATTGCCCACGCCCGCCAGCATGGGCAGCAGGGCCACGTTGTCGGTGACATCCAGAAACGGAATCAGGTAGGGTGCCTGAAAGATAAAACCAATGCGGTCTCGCCGCAGGGCACGCAGGTCTGGCACTTTCCAGCCGTTGTCGTAAATCACATCGCTGCCCAGCGACATGCGCCCCGAGGTGGGTTCAATGATGGCGCCCAGGCATTTGAGTAGCGTGCTTTTGCCCGAGCCCGATGGCCCGACCAGGCCCACTACTTCGCCCGGTGCCACTTCCATATTGACGTTTTTCAGGGCCTCCACCGCGCTGTCACCCTTGCCATAGACCTTGCGCAGACCCTCAATGCGAATGCCGCCCGCGCTGGTGTGGTTGGTGTCTTTGGTGTTCATGGGGTTCATCCAATCGCCTCAGCGGGGTCAACCTTGAGCGCCGCGCGAATCGCCAGCGTGCTGGCCAGGGCGCAAATGACCAGGGTAGCCACCAGCCCGGTGACGGCATCACTGGTCATGAGCAGCACGTATTTGGGGAAAATTGGTGCCCAAATCGTGGCGGCGATCTTGCCCACCATGAAGCCGATCAACCCCAACCCCAAGGCCTGCTGCAGGATCATGCCGGCGATGGTGCCGTTGCGTGTACCAATCAGCTTCAACACTGCAATTTCGCGGATTTTGCCCAGCGTCATGGTGTAGATGATGAAGGCCACAATGGCCGCGCTCACCACTGCCAAAATGGCCAGAAACATGCCGATTTGTTTGGCCGAGGTGGCAATCAGCTTGGCCACCAGAATGTCTTCCATGTCGGCGCGGGTGTACGCCTGCACATGCTTCCAGCGCTTGAGCGACTCGGCCACGTCATCGGCCTGCCAGCCCGCCTGCAATTGCACCAGCACCGCGTTGACGTTGTGGCTGCTGGTCTGCAGACCTTGCACAGCATCAAGCAAGCCCGGCACACCGGGGCGGTTGAAGGCTGGGTTGGCGGCAGTGCGGGTACGGTCGTTTTGAATGGTGTCGTTGTCTTTTAAAAACTGTGCTTCCTGCGCGTCTTTGAGCGGCACAAACAACATCGGGTCGCCGCCGGATGACACCATACGCTGGGTCAAGCCCACCACTTGGTAGCTATGGCGGCGCACACGCACCGCATCGCCCAGTGTCAAGCCGGTCTTGATGTCGGCTACCGCCTCATAGTGGTCGCGGGTGAGTTGGCGCCCAGCCACCAAGTAGCCGGGCGCACCGGGTTTGCCGGGCTCGACCCCCACCACCATGGTGCGCGCCTCATCGCCATTCGGGCGCTGTACCTGCATGGTGAGGTAGGTCACGTTGGCAGCGGCGGCCACACCAGGCATGCCGCGCACGCTGCGCACCACATCGTCCTTGATGCTGGAAGCCTCGGCATAAGGGCCTTGGGTGTCTTTTTGTACCACCCACACATCTGCCTGGCTGTTGGTCAGCAGGGCCTGCGCATCGTCGACCATGCCACGGTAAACCCCGGCCATGGTCAGCGTCACGCCAATCAGCAGGCCCAACCCCAGGCCGGTCAGGGCGAACTTGCCCCAGCCATGCAGAATGTCGCGTCCGGCCAGGCTGATCATTGGGCCGCCTCGGGCTTCACCAATGCGTCCACCACCGAGATGCGGGCACCGCTGCTCAGGGCTTTTTGGCTGTAAATCACCACCTGGTCGTTTTTATCCAGGCCCTTGAGCACCTGCACCTCGCCTTCCAGGCTTTGTGTGCCGAGCTGCACCGGGGTAAATTCGGGCTTGCCGTCTTTGATGCGCCAGACCCCGCTTTGGCCTTTTTGATGCTGAATGGCGGCGTTGGGCAGCAGCAGCGCGGGCGCAGTGGCGGGCAGTTGCAGGGTCACTTCAGCCATCTCACCAACCGACACATGCGCGGGCATGGTGTCAAACGCCACTTGGGCCAGGCGCTCTTCGGTCACGCTGTCGGCCAGCAGTTCGACCCGCGCCACCTGGCCGCTCAAGGGGGTTTGCGGGTTGGAGCGCAACACGATGCTGGCCTTGATGCCGCTGGCCAGTCCGGTCGAGCGGCCCTGATCGACACGCAGCTTGACCCACAGGCTGGCCGGGTCCATCAGGCGCAGCACTGGCTGACCCGCCACCACGGTGCTGCCCGCTTCGGCATCGCGCGCGGTCACCACCGCATCGGCCGGGGCAAATAGGCGCACGTTGTCGCGCTGTTGCGCCAGGGCGGCGCGCTCGGCTTTAAGGCGTGTTTTGTCTTGGCCAGCCCCCGCCAGATTGGCAAGTGCCGCCTGCACTGCAGCGTTGGCGGAAGTCTGGGCTTGCAAAACCGCATCGAGCGCGCCGGAGCTGATGAAGTTTTGCCGTGCCAGGTCCTGGTTGCGCCGTGTGGTGGCTGCGGCCAGCGCGCTGCGCGCTTTGGCGTCAAGCAATTGGGCCTGCGCTGCCGACTCAACACTGCCCGCCCGTGCCAGTGAGGCGTCCAGGGCGGCCAGGCGCTGGCTGAAGTCCACGGGGTCCATTTCGGCCAGCAGTTGCCCGGCTTTGACGCTGTCGCCCACGTCCACCTTCACACTCAGCACCCGCCCGGCCACGGTGGGGCCGACCATCCAGCTACGCCGCGCCTCGACCGTGCCGATGCCAAAGATGGAGGGGCTCAATGTGCCCTCGGTGGGCTGCGCCACGGTCACCTTGATGGGCGCCAATGGCCCGGTGCGCAGCGACACAAAAGCGATGCCACTGATCAACGCCAGCGCAGCTGCGCCAAGGGTCAGGCGGCGTACAACAAGGGATTTGGATGTCATGGGAGGTACTCTCAAAAATCAAAAAGCAGGGTTGTCTTTGCGCACGCCGTGCGCAAAGATGGCAAACACGTCCGGCGCCTGGCGCGCCATGGCGGGCAGGTCGCCAGAAATCATGGCCTGCATCATCAGCCCCTGAACCGCGCCAATGAACAGCACAGCAGCTGCGGATAAGTTGGTGCCTTGGGCAATGGTGCGCTGCTGCACGGCTTGCTGCAGCAACTGCATCAGCAACTGACGGTAGCGCTGCATCAGGCCTTGCACACGGGTTTTGAGCGCGGTCTCGCCAGGGCTTTGCAGTTCTTGAAAAATAACCCGTGGCACGCCCGGATAAGCGACCACAAAGTCCACATGGGCCATGAACACGGCCTGTAAGGCGGGCAACTCAGAAGATCGGCCGGCAAGCTGCAGGTGATTGGCGGCCTGGGTGTGCCGGGCCGCATTTTGCAAGCGGCCCATCAGTGTGTCTGTGGCCCAGTCCAGCACCGCCAGCCAGATGGCCTCTTTGCTGGCAAAGTGCCGAAACACCGCGCCTTGTGTGATACCCACCACCAAGGCCAGGTCAGCGGTGGTGATGCTGGCTGGGCTGCGTTGTGCGGCCAACAACAGCGCGGCTTCAACCAGGCTGGCCTGGCGCACCCCGGTGCGCTGTTTGAGCGGTTTGTCCAGAATTTCCATAAAGACCAAAGTAATTAGGCAATTACATATTGTAGATGAGTGAGTTCAAGCAGCCTGTCACAAGCCCAGAGCGCACAATGGGCAAAACGCTCAGGCTTTGCCGGGGCGCACGCACTTCAAAGGTCTTCATGATGGACAAAGCCATTTTTTCTGCCACCTTGCTGCTGGGTTTGTGCCTGCCAGCCGCCGCTCAAACCCCGGCGACGCCGCCTGCACCCGTGACCAGTGTGGCGGCGGTTGACCTGGCGCGTTACGCAGGCAAGTGGTTTGAGCTTGCCAGCTTCCCCATGTTTTTTCAGCGCAATTGCGTGGGCGACACCACCGCCGACTACGCCCTGGCGGCCAACGGCACAGTCGATGTCACTAACCGCTGCCGCACCGACTCGGGCGTGACCGAAGCCACCGGGCACGCCACGGTGGTGGAAGGTTTTAACAACAGTCGGCTTAAAGTGTCATTTTTCTGGCCGTTCAAGGCCGACTACTGGGTGTTTGGGCTGGACGCCGATTACCGCTGGGCCGTGGTGGGCAACCCCAACCGCAAGTACCTGTGGGTGCTGTCGCGCACACCGCAGTTGCCCAAGCCGCTGCTGGATGCGGCGCTGGCATCGGCTGCAGCGCAAGGTTTTGATTTGAGCCAATTGCGCTACACGCCGCAAGCAGGCAGCGACGCGATCAGGTAGCAGCCCGACGGCACGCGCCTGAGTACATTTTTATATAAGAAATAAGCATCTAGCCCTTGTATGGCAAGCGTGAGAAGCTATAAAAAATATAGCGTTTCAGGTAGACAGCGAGCGCTGCGCGTGTTCGCCTGCAGGCCGGCCGTATCTCGGACAAGCCACAGATTTTGGGTCACGCGGCAGCATCCAGAACTTCAACCGCAAGTGCTTCGTCATGAGCTGCCAAGGCCTCTGGCGAAAAAAGGTCTCAAAACGCCCGGCCTCAATGTCTGCAATGCCCACATGGACGGCATCGCGCAGGACTTCGCTGGCGTTTTGGTAGTCGCCAGCGGTAACCCATTGGTCAATCAACTGACTTTGATGCGCGGCAATCACAACGTTTCGAGTGGGCATGGCGATTCTCCTGGAGGGGGGAATGGCAGATGATGCCAATTTTGAAACTGAATAATTCAGGCAAAGCTTATCTTTACAATAAAACCACTTTGCCAAATTTGGTTGATTTTTTATAAAAGGAGTTTTTATGAGTGAGTTTGATGCCGTTGGCCTGATGAAAAACATCAATGACAACCTGGGGCCGTATCGCAAGTCGCAAAGCGACACCATGTTGGGTTTTGGGCAAATGGCCAAGTCCGCCATGGCGGAGGGCGTGGTCAGCGCCAAGCACAAGGAACTGATTGCGCTGGCCATTGGGGTCACGCAGCACTGCTCGGGTTGCATTGCGTTTCACGTCAAAGCGCTGCACCGGCTCGGTTGCACCCGTGCCGAGCTTGAGGAAGCGCTTGGCGTGTGCGTGTACATGGGGGGTGGCCCAGCCCTGATGCTGGTGGCCGAGGCGCTTGCCGCCTGGGACGCCACAGCGCCGGTTTAATGCACAGAGGGCGGCATTTTTTTAGATGAAATCATTCTGCAGCCCTTGTAAGTAAAGCATCATCAATATCATTTTTGTAGCAAATTAGGCAGCCATGAACACCCATGGCGTATTCACTTCAGCCGGTTTGCCGCGATTTGGATCAGGTGCCGCACGCACCAACACCTGTAGGTAATGCGCGGGCCAAACGGCATCGTCAAATAGTTGCATTGAAACCAGTGGTGCGGCGAAGGCGCTGAAGCCGACTGATTAAAATCCACCGCAATTTTCTTCACCTGTAGCCCGGTCGGCACGGGAACTTGCGGCGGCACATTCTGAAGCCAGCTTGCAGCCAATCCAAAGAAAGATAGATAGATCATGATGCTTCCCCAGCGGCTGCGCTTGGTACTGGTCGCGGTGCTGGTGTGCGCTAATGCGCTTGTTTTTGCCCTGTCAGGCAGTTCGCTCTATACCGGCCGGCAACATTATGAACAGCGCGCGCAAACCCTGACGCAGAACATTGCCAGCGCGCTCGACATCAACATCTCCAGCACCATCGAGAAAATTGACCTCGTCTTGCTCATGGTGGTCGATGAGCTTGAGCGTGATCTTGCCGACAAGGGTCTTCATGCCATGGCGATGAATGCGTTTCTGGCCCGCCAGGAACAGCGTTTGCCTGAAGCCGAGGCCATTCGGGTGGCGCAGGCCGACGGCCTGGTCATTTTGGGCAAGGGTTTGGATCCGCAGGACCGCGCCA
>JBBQSS010000137.1:0-7908 GCA_038213665.1 Burkholderiales bacterium
GAGCGACGCCCAACAACGCATAGACGACCTGGTCAAACAAAATGAGATTTTGCTGTTCATGAAAGGCAGCGCCAGCTTTCCGCAGTGCGGCTTCTCTGGCCGGGCCATTCAAATCCTGAAAGCCTGCGGCGTGGACGCCAAGGACATCAAGACTGTCAACGTGCTGGAAGACGACGGCATTCGTACCGGCATCAAGGACTACAGCAACTGGCCGACCATTCCGCAGTTTTACCTGAAAGGTGAATTCATTGGCGGCTCTGACATCATGATGGAGATGTACGAGAAGGGCGAACTGCAAGCCATGCTGGGCACTCCCGCCGCCTGATCCATACAGCGTCTGCCCCTCTAAGCGCGGGAAGTCGCAGGACCCCCGCGCTTTTGTTTGCCTGAAAACAGGCCCTTAAAATCGGTCGAGGACAACGCTGGTGCACTTCGTGGCACTGCGGTCTGTCCCGCAAGGTCGGACATCCAACATCCGACAAAATGTTGGGGACAGAGCTGGTGCACTTCGTGTCGCTGCGGTCTGTCCCGCAAGGTTTTAATACTGCTGCTGTTTTCCCAAAGGTCAATCCATCCATGTCACGCCAACTCTTTGTCACCACCGCCCTGCCCTACGCCAATGGCAATTTCCACATTGGCCACATCATGGAATACATCCAGGCCGACATCTGGGTGCGTTACCAAAAGATGATGGGCAACCCGGTGGACTTCTGTTGCGCCGACGACACCCACGGCGCGCCGATCATGATTGCGGCGGAAAAAGCCGGCGTCACGCCGCAACAGTTTGTGGCCAACATTGCGGCGGGCCGCAAGCCCTACCTGGACGGTTTTCACATCGGTTTTGACAACTGGCACAGCACCGACGCCCCGGAAAACCACGAGCTGGCGCGCCAAATCTACCGGGATCTGCGCGACAACAAAGACGGCTCGCTGATCGAAACGCGCACCATCGAGCAGTTTTTTGACCCGCAGAAAAACATGTTTCTGCCGGACCGTTTCATCAAGGGCGAGTGCCCCAAGTGCCACTCAGCAGACCAATATGGCGACAACTGCGAGAACTGCGGCGCGGTCTATGCCCCCACTGACCTGATCAACCCGTATTCGGCCCTGTCGGGCGCCAAGCCTGAGCTGAAAAGCTCTGAACACTACTTTTTCAAGCTCTCTGACCCGCGCTGCGTGGCGTTTCTGGCGCAGTGGACACAAGACGGCAAGTTGCAGCCCGAAGTGGCCAACAAGATCAAGGAATGGTTCAGCGTGCGCACCAACCCGGACGGCAGCAAGAGCGAGGGCCTGGGCGACTGGGACATCAGCCGCGACGCGCCTTACTTCGGCATCGAAATCCCGGACGCGCCGGGCAAATATTTTTACGTCTGGCTTGACGCCCCCATTGGTTACCTGGCGTCGCTGAAAAACCTGCTGGGAAAACGCGCTGTGCTTGACCTGCAAAGCCCGGACTATGAGGCCTACATGGCCAACCCCGAGCTGGAGCAATACCACTTCATCGGCAAAGACATCGTCACCTTCCACACATTGTTCTGGCCCGCCACGCTGCATTTCAGTGGCCGTAAAGTGCCCAACAACGTGTTTGTGCACGGCTTTTTGACCGTGAACAACGGCGAAAAAATGAGCAAAAGCCGTGGCACCGGGCTGGACCCACTCAAATACCTGCGCCTGGGCATGAACCCCGAGTGGCTGCGTTACTACCTGGCGGCCAAGCTGAGCGCCCGCAGCGAAGACATCGACTTCAACGCCGATGACTTCATGGCCCGCGTCAACAGCGATTTGATTGGCAAATACATCAACATTGCCAGTCGTGCCGCTGGTTTTCTGACCAAGCGTTTTGAGGGCAAACTGGGTGAGGTATCAGAAGACGGCGCGGCGCTGCTGCACCAGTTGCGCATTGAGCGCACCAGCATCGAGTTGCTGTATGAGAGCCGCGAATACGCCAAGGCCTTAAAAGAAACCATGCTGCTGGCCGACCGCGTGAACGCTTATGTGGATGCCAACAAGCCCTGGGATTTGGCCAAAAAGCCTGAGCAGGACGCGCGCCTGCAGGACGTGTGCACGGTGTGCATCAAAGCCTTTCGCATCCTCACCTGCTACCTGAAACCGGTGCTGCCAGCGCTGGCGGCAGAGGTAGAGAAATTCCTGGCCATCGAGCCCCTGAGCTTTGCCAACATCCGCCAGCCCCTGGAAGCCGGCCATGTGATTGGCACTTACCAGCATTTGATGCAGCGTGTGGATGTCAAACAACTTGATGCCTTGTTTGAGCCTCCAGCCCTTGTAGAACAAGCGCAAGCAGCTACAGAAAATATAGCATCTACAAAAACAGGTGACAAAAAAGGTGCGAAAGCCGCCGCACCAGGCACGCCGGTTGACCCCACCGCCCCCGGCGGCGAAGCACTGGCCCCCACCATCAGCATCGACGACTTCGCCAAGATCGACCTGCGCATTGCCAAAATCGTGCGGTGCCAGGCCGTGGCAGGCTCCACCAAGCTACTGCAACTGACGCTGGACGTGGGCGAAATCGACGAGGCCGGTCAGCCCAAAACGCGCAACGTGTTTTCCGGCATTGCCAGTTGCTACAAGCCTGAAGACCTGACCGGCAAACTCACCGTGCTGGTGGCCAACCTGGCGCCGCGCAAGATGAAGTTTGGCGTGTCTGAAGGCATGGTGCTGGCCGCCAGCCACGCCAATCAGAAAGCGCAGCCCGGCATTTACGTGCTGGAGCCGTTTGCGGGTGCCCAGCCGGGCATGCGCATTCATTGAGGGCGGGCTACGCCGCCGATGCAGAGCCATTCACGCGGCAGGGTGAACAAACTGGGATTGGTCATCGCCAACTCGGTGAAGTGGTGACGGCGAAAGGCACTGCGGACATCAACGCTTTTGGTTGGGTAACCCCAGCATTTGAAATCGGCACCCAAAAGTGCCGTTTTAACCAAAATTACAAGCAAATTACCCTGTAGCCCGCATACTAATTGCCTAAGTAGCTACTGAATAAATAGCGTCTTACATCGCCAGAGTCAGGCGGCTACGGCTACGGCTTCAGCCGAAGCTGCTGCCTTCACCTTCAGGCACCACGCATGCAACAAGGGATCGGTGTAGCCAAGCTGCCCTGGCGTCGTGTGCGCTCAAGCCAGAAGCGGATCAATCACGTCAAATTGTTTGTTCGTGAGCATCACAAATCGGCAAGCACCGCCGGACAATTTCTCCCACAGCCCGCCAATCAGCCGGTCGTCCGCCGCATCGTTCCAGCGGTCCGCGCCCTTGTATTCCACGATCAGCGTGGTGTCATCGTTCAACTTGCAGACGAAATCCGGGTAGAAGCGCCCGGTGGCTTTTTGCAGGAAGAACGACGCGCCTTCCCGCCGGGACAGGTTACGCACCCAAAACTGCAGTCGCCCTTTTTGGGCTTGAATGTCCAGCCACGCCGCGCATTCAAACTCTTCCTTGCTGTCAAAGTCGCCCATGCGGCTGTAAAAGTGTCTGCGAAACGCGTGCACCCCATAGCGGCCGTCATAGTCACGACTGGGGGCATAGGCTTCCGGGCGAAAGTCGTAGGGGTACTGGCTGGTGACCGTCACGCGTTCCGCCTGGTCATCGCCAAACAGGGTTTGTTGAAAGGCACGTTGCACGGCTTCGCGGCGAAGTTCGTGGATGCGTGCTTCCAGCAGGTTGCGCATCAAGAACTTCTGCAGGTTGGCGCGACCCAGGTCAAAGCCGGGTTGCACCAGCAGGTCAGACAGCCAACCCGCCACAAAGGCCAGCTTGCTGGCGTGGGTGAGGGAAGGCTCGGGCAAGTTGCAGCACAGCCAGCTGGCAATTTTCACGGTGTCCCAATGCTCGGGGGTATAGGCCAAGCCCAGGTCGCGCTGCAGGTCTGGCAGAAAATCCTGAAACATCTTGCCGGTGGCTTCATTCACATCAATCAGGCCCCCCTCCGACACCTTGAGCGCCGCGCCCAGCGTGGTCAGATTGGCCGGTGTCGGCTTGGCATCCAGGGTGGACAACGCCCAGGGATAGTCCAGCACTTCCGGGTCATCGAACAATTGCAGCGCGCCCTGCACCCACAGCGCCAGTTGCGGCACCAAAAGCGTTTTACCTGCTTCGGCAGGCGTCGTGAAGAACTCGATGGCCGTGGTGCGGCTCGTCTCTGCTGCCTTCTCTATGGCCGCTACCGCCTGCGGCGTGCTCACCGTCCGCTTCAGCGCCTCAGTTTCATCCAGGGTCAGCGGCGCGCGAATGGTCAGCGTGCTGGTCTTTTTGTCAAAGTCCACCTTGTCACCAAGCGTGGCCCGAAGGTCCTTGGGCACGGCTTTCATGTCCGGCGTCTCAAACAGGGTGACCACCACGGGCTGCACCACCACGCGGCCGCCCAGGCCTTCCAGGTCAAATTTCTGCTGTTCTTGTTGGGCCGCAATCACAAACTCGGCCACGTCCTTGCGATCAAAACCCGCGCCTTGCACCAGCCGGTCGCGCAGCGCACCGGCCGTCTCGGTAAAACTGCGCGACACCACCAAGGCGTAAGACTGGTTCAGCTCCTTCGCTGTACGGTGGGTGGCACCGGGCTGGCGCAGCACGCGCCCCAGCAATTGCTCCACCGCCGTGGCCGAATGTAACGAAGCCATGCTGACCAGAATGTAGGCAAACGGGCAGTCCCACCCCTCGGCCAGTGCTTTTTGCGTGATGACAAACTTCACCGGGCAAGCCGGGTCGCTGATGCCTTGCGGGTAGTCGGCATCAATCTTTTCGAGGCCTTTTTCCTCGCCCGTAGCCACCACAATCTCCTCGGGCGGAATGCCGTGGTTGGCGATCAGCTCGGTGCGCACGCGGTCAAAGTCCAGCGTGTCCTGGCCCGCACGGCGCGGTTCGGACTGAATCAGCACAATGGGCCGCAGGTATGGCGCACCTTGGCGCTGCTCGTCATTGGCCAGCTTTTGCAGCGCATTGCGCCGGGCAATGGCGTCGGCCAGGCATTGCTGCCAGTTGGGCTCGGTCTCCAGCACCACCGGCAACTTGATCATTTGCTCGGCCTTGAGTTGGGCCGCGCTCACGCTGTGCAGCACATTGCTGGGCGTGCGCTCCATGTCGGGTGTGGCGGTGAGTTCCATGATGCCGCTGGGCGCGAATTTCGCCAACGTGTCAAAGGCCAGCTCGGTGCGGCTGTTGTGGGCCTCGTCCACCACCACAAAGGGCCGGCGCAAGCGCAGCACGTTGGCCAGCGAATACGGCACCACCCCGGAGCCGGGCGCGCCGTCTTTGTCGCTGTCCCGCAGCAGCGTCTGGCGCTGCGCGGGCGTCAGGTTTTCAAAATGGTGCATCAGCGCGCCGCTTGATTCATACACCTTGCGGCTTTCTTCGTCCTCCACCTGAAAGGCCTGGCGCGTGGCCACAATCACCACCGTGGAGGTGTCCAGCGTGGCGCGCGTGATGGATTTGGCCTCAGCCAAGTCCAGCACCGTCACCGGACCGGCTTCGCGCAGCGCTGCATTGAGCGGGTGGTGGCGGTCTTTCAGGCCGCGCACGGTTTGGTCGCGAATCGTCTTGCTGGGCACCAGCCACAGCACCACGCTGTGCGGCGTGCGCAGCAAATGGGTGTTGACAAGCGCTACGCTCTTGGCGGCCAGCCAGGTCTTGCCGCCGCCCGTGGGCACGCGCAGGCAAAAATAAGGCATGTCGGGCGCAAAGCCCGTCAGCGGACGGTAGGCCAAGCCTTGGCCCCACAGTTCTTCCGTCACGGCGGTAAATGCGAGCGATGGGCGACCGTACTGATGGCAGGCCTTCAGGTAAGCCTCCACGCTGTCGAGCACGCCGCCGGCATTGGCGGGGTCTTGCTGGTATTTTTTGGGGATGAACGTGGTCAAAGAGTGGGCCATTTAGTGCGACAACCGGTCCGTCCAGTAGCCAGGGTTTCGGTGCTGGTGCGCCACAGCAACCACAAAAACATGATCAGCTTGCACCGTGTACAGCAGCTTGTAGGGGAATCGACGCAGCACCAATCGGCGAATATCCAGGCACTCGCCCAGCCCCTCGCGTTGCTGGTTGTAGTAACGCTTGGCCGCACCCACTTCGCGCTGTGCTTCGAGGTCAAAAACGACCCGCATCAAAAATGTCCCAGGACTTCCTCGGCTGGAACGCCGTGGGTGAGACCGGCCCTATAGGCCGTCAATCGGCGCATGGCCTCTTCAACCCACAAGTGGTTAATTTCGGGGTCTGGTTCGACCAGGCTGAACATGATTTGCTCTGCAATTTCAAATCTGGCAGGTGCTGGCAGGCTCAGTGCTTCCTGAATGATTTCATTGACTTGCATGATGACCTCACAAAAGTTAAGAGTGGAATTTACACCTCAAGCGCATACGGCGTTTGCTTGAAAATAATCTGCTCGCGCTGCAGGCGCGGCGCACCCAGGCGGCAGGCTGCGGCGTAGATCGTTTTGGGGCCGGCAAACGCGGGCAGCACCTCAAACACGCTAGCGGTCAACACATTGCCACCGGCCACCGCCTTGTCTTTGAGGATGCCGTTGAACAGCAGGTAAATTGCCCGCCCTTCAAACACGCCCAGCAGCGGCGAATCGGCGCTGCCGCACTGTGCAGAAGTCAGGCCGGTGCCGGTCTCGGCAAACCAGACGAATTCGGCCAACTGCGCAAAGCGCACGTCCTCGCGGATCTGGCCTTGCGGGGTGAACAGCGGCTCAGTTGACAAGATGCAAAACTGAAAACCGCCACCCAGGCCCGCGATTGCGTCACCCTTGGCATTGGTGTAACCCTGGCTCACGCGCTTGACACGCTCGGCGGTGACGTTGGTGGCAATTTGCGCGCCCATTTCAACCAGGATGAACTGGCGCGTGCCGCCGTCTGCGGCGTTCTGCTTCAGGACAGCGTGGCCGGTAGTGCCGGAACCGGCGAAGCTGTCGAGGATGAGGCTGTCTTTGTCGGTGGCGATTTGGAGGATGCGCTGAAGGAGTCGGGTTGGCTTTGGGGTGTCGAACGGAACGTCATGCCCTATGATTTCGTTGATTTCCTTTTTTGCTTCTTGATTGTGGCCACACTCCAGATTTGTCCACCATGTCCAAGCTCTGACACCAGCACTTTCAGCAAGATATGTTTTTACCCGTGGGCGGCCTTTTCCATCCTTGCCAAACCACATTCGCCCTTCTTCAATCAGTTGCCTAAAAACACTTTCAATGTTTGCCCAACAACGTCCAGGAGGCGGGGAAAACGCAGTGCCACCCGGCGTTGTTATTTCGTACATTTGATTGGGTCGCCAGCCTTGCGCTGTGAAATCAGTTGAAACCCATGAACCTCTGGGGTCGGTATCAGGATTTTTGAAATTCTTGGTTTGGTCTTCACTCAAAGGAATCGGATGGAATTCAATCTGTTGGCTATTTCTTGCAAAAACTACGATGTGATCATGCGCCTGACTCAGTCCAAGTCGGGCATCTGGAGAAATTCGTCGTTGCCATGCAACCGTGGCAACAAAATTCCCCGCCCCAAACACCTCATCCATCAACAGCCGCAGCGTCGCCACTTCGTTGTCATCAATCGATACAAAAATCGCCCCGTCTTCGCGCAAAAACTGCCGCAGCAGCACCAGACGTGGGTACATCATGCACAGCCAGCGGTCATGCCGGTCCAGCGTTTCGCCTTCCTTTCCCACCACCGCGCCCAGCCACTTGCGAATTTCGGGGCTGTTGACGTTGTCGTTGTAAGCCCAGCCTTCGTTGCCGGTGTTGTAGGGCGGGTCAATGTAGATGCATTTCACCTGGCCGGCATAACGCGGCAGCAGGGCCTTGAGCGCATGCAGGTTGTCGCCTTGCACGATCAGGTTTCCGCTGGCCCCTGCGTTATCTGCGCCGCACGAGAGCGCAGGCACGGATTCCAGCAGGCGAAATGGCACGTCTTTGTGGTG
>JBBQSS010000138.1:0-7881 GCA_038213665.1 Burkholderiales bacterium
GTCGACACCGCCCACGGCCACAGCAAGGGTGTGATTGACCGGGTGCGTTGGGTCAAACAAAATTTTCCGCATGTCGAAGTGATTGGCGGCAACATCGCCACTGGCGCTGCCGCGCTGGCTCTGGTCGAGGCCGGTGCTGACGCGGTCAAGGTGGGCATTGGTCCGGGCTCGATTTGCACCACACGCATCGTGGCGGGTGTTGGTGTGCCGCAGATCATGGCGATTGACAGCGTGGCCACGGCGCTCAGAGGCACCGGTGTGCCCTTGATTGCCGATGGCGGCATTCGCTTCAGCGGTGACATTTCCAAAGCCATTGCCGCAGGCGCCGGCACGGTGATGATGGGTGGCATGTTTGCCGGCACCGAAGAGGCGCCTGGCGAGGTGATTTTGTTCCAGGGCCGCAGCTACAAGAGCTACCGCGGCATGGGCTCCATTGGTGCCATGCAGCAGGGCAGTGCCGACCGTTATTTTCAGGAATCAAGCACCGGCAACCCCAATGCCGACAAGCTGGTGCCTGAAGGTATTGAAGGCCGGGTGCCCTACAAGGGTTCCATGGTCAACATCATTTACCAGATGGCCGGTGGCTTGCGCGCCAGCATGGGCTACTGCGGTTGCGCCACCATTGAAGAGATGCAAAACAAGGCCGAGTTTGTCGAGATCACCACGGCCGGCATCCGCGAAAGCCATGTGCACGACGTGCAAATCACCAAAGAAGCGCCCAATTACCGCGCAGACTAGGCACACCCCCAGGCTTCGCGCACTTCGTGTCGCTGCGCCACCCCCTTGCAGGGGGGCAACACCAGTGGCGCGGCGGAGCCGGTTCCACGGTGTTTCCGGGTTGTGACCTTATCTTTCATTGGAACTTTTCTCATGCATCAAAAAATCCTCATCCTTGACTTCGGTTCGCAAGTCACCCAGTTGATTGCCCGGCGCATTCGTGAAGCCCATGTGTTTTGCGAAGTGCATCCTTGCGATGTCACCGACGACTGGATTCGCGCCTATGCGCGCGACGGCAAGCTCAAGGGCATCATCCTTTCGGGCAGCCATGCCAGCGTTTATGAGGACAGCACCGACAAGGCACCGCAGGCGGTGTTTGAGCTAGGCATTCCGGTGCTGGGTATTTGTTATGGCATGCAGACCATGGCGCATCAGTTGGGTGGCATCGTCACCAGCGGGCATCAGCGCGAGTTTGGCCCGGCCCATGTGCGCGCCCACGGCCACACCGCCTTGCTTGACGGCATCCAGGACTCCACCACGCCTGAAGGTCATGGCATGCTGGACGTCTGGATGAGCCATGGCGACAAGGTCACCGAACTGCCCCACGGTTTCAAACTGATGGCCAGCACTGACAGTTGCCCGATTGCCGGTATGGCCGATGAGGCGCGCCGCTTTTACGGCGTGCAGTTTCACCCCGAAGTGACCCACACCAAACGTGGCGCAGCCATTCTGGAGCGCTTTGTGCTCGACATCTGCGGCACCCGTGCCGACTGGGTCATGGGGGATTACGTCAGTGAAGCCGTGGCACAAATCCGTGCCCAGGTGGGTGATGAAGAGGTCATTCTGGGGTTATCTGGCGGTGTGGATTCTTCGGTGGCTGCGGCCCTGATTCACCGCGCCATTGGCGACCAGCTGACCTGCGTGTTTGTCGACCATGGCCTGCTGCGCCTGAACGAAGGCGACCTGGTGATGGAGATGTTTGTCGGCAAGCTGCACGCCAAGGTGATTCGGGTCGATGCGGCGGACCAGTTTTTGGGGCACCTGGCAGGTGTGACCGACCCGGAAGCCAAACGCAAGATCATCGGGCGTGAGTTTGTAGAGGTTTTCAAGGCGCAAGCCCTTGCTCTTAAAGCGCAGGATGCTACTAATATTGCAGCACTTGAAAACCAAGCGGTCAAAGGTGAAGATCAAGCTCGCGCCGTCAAAGGTGCAGCTAAAGGTCGCACTGTCAAAGGCGCGACGTGGCTGGCACAAGGCACCATTTACCCCGACGTGATCGAGTCCGGTGGTGCCAAAAACAAAAAAGCGGTGGTCATCAAAAGCCATCACAACGTCGGTGGTCTGCCCGAGCAACTGGGCCTGAAGCTGCTGGAACCCTTGCGTGAGTTGTTCAAGGACGAGGTGCGTGAACTGGGCGTGGCGCTGGGCTTGCCCTACCACATGGTGTACCGCCACCCGTTTCCCGGCCCGGGTTTGGGTGTGCGGATTTTGGGCGAAGTCAAAAAGGAATACGCCGACTTGCTGCGCCGTGCCGATGCCATCTTCATGGAAGAGCTGAACAATTTTGTCGATGAAGCCACCGGCAAAACCTGGTACCAGTTGACCAGCCAGGCCTTCACCGTGTTTTTACCGGTGAAAAGTGTCGGCGTGATGGGCGATGGTCGCACCTACGACTACGTGGTGGCCTTGCGCGCCGTGCAAACCAGCGATTTCATGACGGCAGACTGGGCAGAATTGCCCTACGCGCTGCTGAAGAAAGTGTCGAGCCGCATCATCAACGAAGTGCGCGGCATCAACCGCGTCACCTATGACGTGAGCAGCAAGCCCCCCGCCACAATTGAGTGGGAATAGCAGCAAACTTACCCATGAGGTCGACCCGGGCTGTGGCGTGAAGGGAGGATCGCGATGCGTGGACTATTTGGACTGGTGGGCTTGCTGGTGAGCTTGGCCATTGTGGGCTTGCTGGTGCGCAAACAAATGACCGTGGCGTCGCCGCCCGCGCCTGTGCTGCACGCACCCGCCGTTGCATCAAGTGGCTCGTCGGAGTCGGCCGCATCGGTGCCTGCCGCATCGGTGCCTGCCGCATCGGTGCCGGGCAACGCCGCCCAGCAAAGCCAGCAGGCTGTGCAACAGGTCAAGCAGGCCCTGGAGGCCGCCATGCAGGCGCGTCCGATGCCTGACGACAAGTGACGCCTCCTGACGCGGTGCCCGACAGTCAGTGGATGTGCGCCGCACTGGGTCAGGCCCAGGCCGCTGCGGATGCAGGCGAGGTGCCGGTGGGGGCGGTGGTGGTTCACCAAGGTCAAATCATTGGTACCGGGCACAACGCCCCGATCCAAACCCATGACCCGAGCGCGCATGCTGAAATCGCGGCGCTTCGGGCTGCGGCACGGCACCTGGGTAACTACCGTTTGGATGACTGTGAACTTTTTGTGACCCTGGAGCCCTGTGCCATGTGCGCTGGGGCGATGCTGCATGCACGCCTCAAGCGCGTGGTGTTTGGCGCGTCTGACCCAAAAACCGGTGCAGCCGGTTCGGTGATAGACCTGTTTGGCAACGCTCAGCTCAACCACCACACCCAAGTCAACGGGGGCATGTTGGCGCACGAGTGTGCGGCGCTGCTGCAGGCTTTTTTCAGGCAACAGCGGCAACAAAAATCCGTCACCGCCAGCCCGCTGCGTGAAGACGCGCTGCGCACCTCGTTGCGCTGTTTCGAGGCGTTACCGGCCTTGCCCGGCCAGGCGCACCACATCACGGACCTGCCTGCACTGAACGGGCTGCGTTTGCACTATGTGGACGCCGGCCCGCCGGATGCCGCGCACATTACCCTGTGCCTGCACGGCGGGCGCAATTGGTCGCAGGTGTGGCAGCCGGTCATGGCAGAGCGCGTGGGTTTGGGTGAGCGCGTGCTGGCGCTTGACCTGATTGGCTTTGGCAAGAGCGACAAACCCAAGAAGGAAGCAGCGCACACGCTCATGTGGCACGCTGAGATTGTTCTGCAATTGATGGCGCGGCTTGATCTATGGCGCGTGCTGCTGTTGGAGTCAGCCGATGACGCTTTATGCGGTGATGTGCAGGGGCTGTCGTCGGCTCCTGCGCGGATGCAGATGCAGATGCAGACGCTGGGGCAGCTGGTGATGGCGTTGGCGGGGCAGCGTGTGGGTCAACGGGAGGTGCACCACACCACCCCGATGACTCTAGGCACCTTGAATGCGCCGTACCCTGACCAGGGCCACCGCGCAGCCCAGCGTGCCTTGGCCAACCCTGGCAAAAATGGCCCCATTCCTACGTCTGGCAAGAACCCATGAAAAAACACATTTACATCTACTCGCCTTCCGGTGCAGTGCGCGACAAGGCCGCTTTCAAGCGCGGCGTCAAGCGGCTACAAGCCTTGGGCCATGAGGTAGAGATTGACCCTGACACCTTGACCAGCTGCCAACGCTTCGCGGGGGATGACGCGACCCGCCTCAACGCCATTCACCGGGCGGCTGCCAGCGGTGCCGATGTGGCGCTGATCTCGCGCGGGGGGTATGGCTTGACGCGGCTCCTGCCCGGCATTCATTACAAGAATGTGGCCAAAGCAGTCGACCAAGGCATGATGTTTGTCGGCATTAGCGACTTCACCGCGTTTCAGAGCGCCGTGCTGGCTAAAACCGGTGCCATCACCTATGCCGGCCCAGCCTTGTGTGAAGGTTTTGGGGTGGGTGGCAAAACTGGCCCTGATGACATCATGGAGGCGTGTTTTGATGATTTGTTGCAAGAGCAGGGGGAAGGTACGGGCTGGCGCCAGCACCGCGAGCGGCCAGCTCTTGCTATTGAAGGCATAGCACCTTGCGCAATACCTACAAGCGCTACAGCCCAGTTTTCTATAAATAATTCGGTGTTATGGGGCGGCAACCTCACGGTGTTGACCTCACTGATCGGCAGCCCTTATTTTCCGGACATCCAAGGTGGCACGCTCTTTCTGGAGGACATTGGCGAACACCCTTACCGCATTGAACGCATGCTCACACAGCTGCTGCATGCAGGTGTGTTGGCGCGCCAGAAAGCGATTTTGCTGGGCCAGTTCACCGACTACAAGCTGGTCAGCCATGACCGCGGATTCAAGCTGCAAACGGTCATTGACTGGCTGCGGCAACACGTCAAGGCGCCGGTGCTGACCAACTTGCCGTACGGTCATGTGCAGACCAAAGTGATTCTTCCGGTCGGTGCAGAAGTTGATTTGGCGGTGGACGGGCGTGATGCCATGCTGGTCTGGGGCCATGTGTAACGAGACCCGGGCAAAGTTCACCTAAACTCAGCACACCACTTTAATCATTTAATCATTTGACTGTTCATGGGCGTTCAATCCACTGTCGTTTTTGCTGACCTGTTTGGTAGCACGGGCGTCTTTGAATCCCTGGGCAATGCCAAAGCCACTGAAGCGGTCACCCAGATCACGACTTGGCTCGGTGAAAAGTTCGAGGCCAATGGTGGCCGTGTTGTCAAATTCCTGGGTGACGGGGTGCTGGTCATTTTCAAGGAAAACCAGGACGCTGTGGCCGCAGTGGTGGACGTGCAGCGCGCTTATGTGCAGCGCCTGGCGCACGCGGCGCCCGGCGCCTACATGCCGCTTCGGATCGGTGTGGCGCGGGGCGAGGTTGAAATGGTGGACACGGATTGCTACGGCGACGCCGTCAATGTGGCAGCGCGCCTGAGCGAGTTGACCGGGCCACACCAGATTTGGGTCAACCGTGAGGTCATTGACGACAGCCGACCCTTGCCCGGTACCCATCCGCGTCTGATGGGCCCGATCCACGTGCGCGGGCGGGCAGAGCCGTGTACGGTGTACCAGATTGAGTGGCAGGAAGATACCGACTCGCAATTTTTCACGATTCTTTCGCCGCTTGCCGTGGGCTTGGCAGAGTCGCAGCATGATGCCTTGGGCAGTCAGGTCGAGTTGTCCTGGCTGGACAATCAAAAAACATTCAAGGCATTTGAGCTTCCGGTTCACATCGGGCGCATTCGCCAGGCCGAGTTTGTCGTCAGTGACGAGCACGTCTCGCGGCGACACGCCCGCCTGGACTGGCGCAACGGCAGCGTGGTGCTGACAGATGTCAGCTCCTATGGCTGCTGGGTCAGGTTTTTTGGGGGTGGGGCAGATTTGCTGCTGCGCCGAGAAGAATGTGTGCTCCACGGCCGGGGTGAAATCGCGCTGGGTATGCCTTTCAGCGATATCAGCGCACCCGTGGTCACATTCTCGGTTCGCTAGTCGGCACTGTCGGGTCGGTGTTTGTGGCCGACGTTTGGACGCGGCGTGCACCATCAAAGCGGTGGCTCCAATACGAGATGCCCATGTTTTCCACACGCACCTGCGCGCCCGGCTTGGGCGAGTGGATGAACCTGCCTTCACCAATGTAAATGCCTACATGACTGAAGGCACGGCGCATGGTGTTGAAAAAAACCAGGTCACCGGGCTGCAGATCGGCCTGGTCAATGTGCTGGGTGGCAGCGGCTTGCTGTTCAGCCTTGCGCGGCAGAATCAGCCCCACGGTTTGCTCGTACATGGCTTTGACAAAGCCACTGCAGTCAAAACCGGTGGCAGCCGAAGTGCCACCATATTTGTAAGGCACACCCAGGAAACCAAGGGCATTCACCACCAAGCCCGACGCCTTGGTGGTGACAGACTGTCGTACCTGATCAATTTGGTTGAGCAGGCCCTTGCTGGCAAGCAAAAGACCCAAGTCGTCTGGTGTGTCAGGTGGTGCAGCGTGTGCCATGTTGGCCAACAATAAGCTCAAGGAGAGAATGGCGGTTCGCATTGGTTTTAGCATCGGCTTAGTTTACCCATTTTGTACTCTGAACCTAAATTCTTGGAATCTTGTGTAACTTGTTGATTTAAAAATGAATTAAAGGACGGATATGTTCAAGGCATTACTTTTGGAAAACACACCTGGCTTTCACGCAGGCATCACCCAAGTCGATGAGTCGCGCTTGCCCACCGGCGATGTGACGCTTGCCGTGGCCTATTCCACGCTCAATTACAAAGACGGTTTGGCCATTACCAACACCGGGCCGGTGGTGCGCCACTGGCCGATGGTGGCCGGCATTGACGGTGCCGGTACGGTGATTGAATCGAGTCACCCGAACTGGCAGGTGGGTGACCTGGTGGTGCACAACGGTTGGGGCGTGGGTGAAACGCATTGGGGCTGTCTGGCCGAAAAAGCACGGCTCAAGAGCGACTGGCTGGTGCGTCTGCCGTCTGCCTTCACCCCGCGCCAGGCGATGGCGATTGGCACGGCAGGCTACACCGCCATGTTGTGCGTGCTGGCACTGGAAAATCACGGCGTGGCGCCCGGCGTGGGTGAGGTGCTGGTGACTGGTGCCACCGGCGGCGTCGGCAGCGTGGCCATTGCCCTGCTGGCCAAGCTGGGTTACACGGTGGTGGCGGCCACGGGCAAGGCGAGTGAAGAGGCTTACCTGAAAGCGCTGGGGGCCAGCAGCATCATCGACCGTGCCAGCTTGTCGGGTCCCGGCAAACCCTTCCAAAAGGAGCGCTGGGCCGGTGTGGTGGACGCCGTGGGCTCGCACACGCTGGCCAACGCGCTGGCGCAAACCCGGTACGGCGGCGCGGTGGCGGCCTGCGGTTTGGCGCAGGGCATGGATTTGCCAACCAGCGTGATGCCCTTCATTTTGCGTGGCGTCACCTTGGCAGGGGTAGATTCGGTGATGGCGCCGCTGGTCAAACGCCAGCGCGCCTGGGACCGATTGGCCCGTGACCTGGATTTGGCCTTGCTGGAAACCATGGTGCATGAGGTGGCGCTGGACGACTGCGTGGCCCAGGCCCAGGCGCTGATGGCTGGCCAGGTGCGTGGTCGCGTGGTGGTGAAAATTCAGGGCTGACACGCAGGGTCAAGACGGCCCAGCCGTCGTCATGGCTGTGCGTTAACGTGAACGATCATGGCCACCAGCCACCCCATGCACCAATGAACGATCTTGGTTGATCACGACTAGCAGCGTGCGTTGGGTGTCCGACGTAGCGAAATTAAGGTGATTTCCAAGAATAAATATGCCCAGATGACGCAGGATTTTTGTTCAGCTGCAAGGCGTAAAAATGGGCGTATAGCGAGCTATACAACCGTTTTTGCAACGCAGCAGATGGACAAAAAGACAAGTCAGATGGGT
>JBBQSS010000139.1:0-7871 GCA_038213665.1 Burkholderiales bacterium
ATCGCCATGCGAATCGCCAGATCGACATAAAAGCTGTTGGGCAACACAAAGGGCAGCACCAGCAGCACCGCCATGATGAGGTACAGGCCCAGATAAGGATTTTTTGTCATGCTCAGACCCGGTCGGTAGATTTGCCGCCAAACAGGCCGCGCGGCATAAAGAACAAAATCAGCAGGATCAGCACAAACGGCATCGCATCTTTGTAGGCCGATGAGATGTAACCGGCGCCCATGGCTTCCAGAATGCCCACCAGCAAGCCGCCCAGCACGGCACCCAGCCCGTTGCCCAAACCACCCACCACGGCCGCCACAAAACCCTTGAGCCCCAGCATGATGCCCACGTCATAAGAGGTCAGCGTGAGGGGCGTCACCAAAATGCCGCCCAGTGCGCCTAAAGCCGCTGACATGGCAAAACTCAAAAACAGCACCCAGTTGGTGTTGATGCCGACCAACTCAGCGGCCACCCGGTTATAGGACGTGGCCAACATTGCCTTGCCGTGCAAGGTGCGGTTGAAAAAGTACCACAGCACCACCACCACGATGGCAGTCACGCCCAGCACCCACAGGCTTTGCGGCATCAGCGTGGCACCCAGAATTTGCAGCGGCACATCGCCCGAGAAGGCAGGCAGGCTGAAGGTGTTCTTGCCCAGCCAGACCTGGATCAGGCCGCGAATCACCAGCGACGCGCCGATGGTGATGATGATCAGCGTGACCGACTCGGCGCCCTTGACCGGCTCAATGGCCAGCTTCTCCAGGACCACGCCAACGATGGCGGGCACAAGAATAGCCAGCGCCAGAGCCACGGGAAGCGGCAGGCCGGCTTGCGAAAAATACACCGCCAGCATGCCGCCGAGCATGATGAATTCACCCTGCGCAAAGTTGATGACGTTGCTGGCGTTGTAGATCAGCGTGAAGCCCAACGCGGCCAGCGCGTAGGTGGCACCCACGGTGATCCCGGAAAACAAAAATTGTAGAAATTCGGCCAGCATCAGAGGCTCCAACGGGCGAATTTCAAACACCCTGAACGGGTTGCGTACGTCAACATGCGCTGTCTCCTGTGGTCAGAGTCCTGTGTATGGACTCGTTGATCTGTGGGGGTGGATTCTGAAATACGGAATCGATTCTGTCAATCGGTATTTGCAAATTTTTTTAGCGCGGGGGAAGGTCTGGGGGTTTGGGCGCGCGTGCGGGTGAGTCGCAGGCGTGCTGCTGATGGGGGAGCAATGCTATTGTAAATATAGCTGTTAGCGCTTGCTTTATAAGGGCTGGAAGGCTTTTTTACTTGTTTTTTCATCGGATGCAATTCGACCGCAGTGGTCTATTTTTGGTTTCGCCGCGCTTCGGGAATTCCGTCTTTTTTCCTCATAGCTGGGCAATGGGGCAGCAAATCCGGTAAAAAACTGTCCGCACTCGGGCCGAATTTGGCAACGCGGCTCTTCAAGAGCGCTTCGATGTTGACAAAATTGATCGCTCTGATTCGATTTTGGCTACCCAATCACCAATGCGTGACACACCTCGGCGGCTGGCGCAACATCATGCTTCATGCGTGCATGAACTGACACCTCAGATATGAAGGCAGCTGATTGAACGATCACCGGTACGCTGCGCTGCCTGACTGTGCGCTAGCGCATAGACCGCGCATCGCCTCATGTACAAAATGCTCTTCGTCTGAACATTGCAGGAAACCAACATGACTCGCCGCAACACAACCAGGATCGATAGCTCTCGTCTAAAAACCCATATTGACGCGATGGCCGCACATGCGGTGGATTTAACACCCGATGCCTCGTCCAGGCATCTGCACAATGGCCTCGACACGTCGCTTCCTCCCGCTGACTTTCATGGAAGCTACACCAACAATCGCCCGCTCCCGACCGAAGGCATCGCTCACCGCCATGCCTATATTGTTGGCAGCGGCATAGCGGGCCTGTCCGCCGCCTTCTTCATGATCCGTGACGGCCACATGCCAGCCGAAAACATCACCCTGCTGGAGGCGCTGAATGTCGCAGGGGGCGCTCTTGATGGCTCGGGCAATGCTGAGGACGGCTATATCGTCCGCGGTGGCCGCGAGATGGATTTGACCTATCAGAACTTCTGGGATGTTTTCTCGGAAATACCGGCGCTGGAGCTGCCCGCACCATTTACCGTGCTTGACGAATACCGGATCGTCAATGACGCCGACAAGAACGTCTCAAAGGCGCGGTTGCTTGAAAAACAGGGCCAGATCAAGGATTCCTCCACCATGGCGCTGAGTAAATTGCAGCAGATAGAGCTGATGAGACTGCTGCTGGCACGCAAGGAATATCTGGACGACATCACGGTGCAAGAGTGGTTCAGCAAAGAGTTCCTCGATACCAACTTTTATATGTTCTGGCGCACGATGTTTGCCTTTCAGAACTGGCACTCGGTGTTGGAGATGAAGCTGTACATGCACCGCTTTTTGCATCTGATGGACGGGCTCAACGACATGACGTCGCTCGTCTTTCCCAAATACAACCAGTACGACAGTTTCGTCCGCCCCTTGATGGATTGGCTCACGGCACAGGGCGTAAAAACCCAGTACAACACGAACGTGTCCGACCTGGAGATGGACACCAGCGGCAAGACACTCACCACCACGGCGATCACATGCCGCCACAACGGCAAGGACGAGGCCATCAAGATCGGGCCGCGCGATCTGGTCTTCGTCACCACCGGCTCAATGGTCGAGGACACCGCCTATGGTGACGGCGATACGGTGCCGAAACTGACGATGGGTGAGCATCGTCCGGATGCTGCCTCGGGATGGCAGTTGTGGAAGAATCTGGCGCAAAAATCTCCGGCCTTTGGGCGGCCTGAGAAATTCTGCGGCAATGTCCCCGCCTCCATGTGGGAGTCGGCAACGCTGACCTGCAAGTGTTCGCCACTGACTGACAAACTCAAAACGTTGTCGGTCAATGACCCCTATTCAGGCAAAACGGTATCCGGCGGCATCATTACCTTTACCGATTCAAGCTGGTTGATGAGCTTCACCGTCAATCGCCAGCCGCATTTCCCGGACCAGCCCGAAGATGTGATTGTGATGTGGGTTTATGCGCTACACATGGACAAGCCTGGCGATCACATCAAAAAACCGATGCCCGCGTGCACCGGGAATGAAATACTGACTGAAATGTGTTTTCACTTGGGCTTGATTGACCAAGTCGAAGCAGTGATTGCGGCCACCAAAGTACGCACCGCACTGATGCCCTACATCACCGGTCAATTCATGCCACGCGCCAAAGGCGATCGTCCCTGGGCAGTGCCTGATGGCAGCACCAACCTGGCCTGCCTTGGTCAATTTGTGGAAACCCACAACGACGTGGTGTTCACCCTGGAGAGTTCGGTCCGGACGGCCCGCATTGGGGTGTATAGCCTGCTGGGCATCAAGAAGCAGGTGCCCGATATCTTTCCCGGTCAGTACGACATTCGTCGATTGCTCCGTGCTGCGCGAACCCTGAACAACGACGAGGCGTTTTTGGGCGAAGGCATCCTGCGCCGCCTTTTGGGCGGGACTTATTTTGAACATGTCCTGCCCCTCGGCCCCGGTGAGAAGCCTGCAGATATCCATAAACCCGGCTTGTTCGAACAGCAACTGAGCGCTCTGCGTAGCCTGATCGAAAAAAGCGATGCGCTGGAAGCCCCGAAAAAATGGATTCAGACTGCGATAGACACGCTGCGCGGACGGCGCTAAGCCGGATTGTGCGGGCCGATTCAGTGATGACTGTCCAGATACCCACGCGTGGCCGGGTCGACCAGCGACGATAAGCGGGCACTCAGGCTATTGATCTGAACGCTGATGTTCACCGGGTGAGGGATTGACAAAAAAAGTGGCATGGTCAGTAAACTGCTTGATGACATTGAAGCTGGCATGACCAAATTCGGCGCAGATGCCGCTTCCGTTGAAGCAAGCTGCCTCGTGATTGAGCGTTCTGTTACTTACGCAACGCGATTGCGACACCGCCGTTTTTCTCACACTTTGTGTGTTAATTACGGCGAATGTCGGCCTTTGTCGGGTCCACTGAGAACTGTGCCGTTGGCTCGTCACGCAACTCGCGGCGCGAAATCTTGCCAATATTGGACTTTGGTAGCGGCTCCGTGCGGAACTCAACAATGCGCGGCAATTTGTAGCCAGTGAGATGCAGCTTGCAGTGTGCGAGCAACTCAGCCTCCGTCACCGCAGGCCCCTTGCGCACGACCACTACCTTCACTGCCTCGCCCGAACGCTCGTCGGTTACGCCAATTGCGCCAGCCTCCAGCACGCCGGGGTGCATGGTCAGTACATCTTCAATTTCGTTGGGAAAAACCTTGAAGCCTGAGACTACGATCATGTCTTTCTTACGATCGGTGATGCGAATGCTGCCATGCTCATCCATCACGCCCATGTCACCCGTGCGCATCCAACCGTCAGCTGTAAACAGCTTGGCTGTTTCATCGGGTCGATTCCAGTAGCCTTTCATCACCTGCGGGCCGCGCAGACTGATCTCGCCGACCTGGCCCAGTGCGACCGCTAAGCCATTCTCGTCAAGGATTGCGGCATCGGTACCAGGAAGCGGAACACCGATCTGACCGCTCCATTCCTGGACAGTCACCGGGTTTGCAATTGCCACCGGAGCACTTTCGGTCAGGCCGTACCCTTCTACCAAAGGCACCCCCGTCCTCTGCTTCCAGCGATGGGCCACCACTTTTTGCACCGCCATGCCACCAGCCACAGCGAGCTTCAAATGACTCATATCCACATCGACGAAGCCCGGCGCATCGAGAAGCGATCGAAATAGCGTGTTCACGCCGATGATCGCGGTAAAGCGCGTCTGCTGGAGCACCTTCAGGAACGCGGGCATGTCGCGTGGGTTGGCAATCAGCACCGCCTGCCCACCTTTGCTGAAAAATGACAGCGCCCCTGCCAGGGCGAACACGTGGTAGAGCGGCAGCGGGAGGATCAAGGTCTCTTCGCCATCGTTGAGATTCGGCGATATCCACGCAGCGATCTGGAGCAGATTGGCCACCATGTTGCCGTGGCTGAGCATCGCCCCCTTAGCCACTCCGGTGGTGCCTCCGGTGTACTGCAAGAATGCCAGGTCGCCATGGGTCAGCGCCACATCATCGAGCGTCTGCGCCCGCCCGCTGGCCAACACACGTTTGAAATCCACCGCACCCTCCAGCCGCCAGGGAGGAACCAGTTTTTTGACATACTTGACCACGGTGTTCGTCAGTAGCCGTTGAAGCGGGGGCAGCAAATCGCCAACCTGCGTCGTGATCACGGTGTGTATCGGCGTGGTTTGAACGACCTGCGCGAGGGTGTGTGCAAAGTTTTCCAGCACAACAATGGCCGTTGCGCCACTGTCTTTCAGTTGGTACGCGAGCTCTGGTGGTGTGTAGAGCGGGTTGACGTTGACCGCCACCATGCCCGCGCGCAGCACCCCAAACAACGCAACAGGGTATTGCATCAGGTTGGGCATCATCAGCGCGACACGGTCACCGCGTTGCAGTTTGGCCACCTTTTGGAGCCAAGCTGCAAAGGCGCGGCTCGCGTCGTCGATTTGACGAAACGACATCGACGTGCCCATAGAGCGATACGCTGGCAAATCACCAAAGCGCGCACAAGTGACCGCTAGCACCTCTTTGAGCGAGGAAAATTGTTGGCTATCGATCTCGGCGGGGACTCCGGTCGGGTATTGGCCAAGCCAAGTCTTGTTCATGGGTTTCCCCTTCCTGTGGTACCACGAATCATATGACTGTCGATGCACTGGATGTGTGCGGTATCCCACAATGGTGTTGCTACACACCGCCGTTGAGTGGCTGCTTTCCCATCAGCCCTGCGCCTGCTTTGGGCCCAGAGCGGTATTCGCCTCGGTAATTCGGATGACTGGAATGCTGCATTATGCAAAGCTCTGCATAACGCAGCTTTGCGGGCACTGGCAGCCAAACTTTCGTCGTCAGCCATGCGCGTGGACCTGACCGTCGCGGCGCGACAGCCAGCAACCACAACCGCAAGCCGTCGCTGAATTTCTAAAACCTCATGGTGCGTGGGTCACTCTGAAACTGTGGTGGTCTTACCCGCAGAACAAGTGGCAGGTCTTTGCCATTGTTGGTGACGGATTTGAGTGAAATACACCAACGGCCAGCCACAGGCTGTGACGCAGGTCGGCCTGCTGGTCGGGCCGTGTCAGGACACGATGTAAGCGGCCGACCCGGTGGACAGCAACTTGCCGTCGGACCCCAAAAACTCCATGCGGGTCGAGGCCACGCGCGAGCCCAGGCGCATCACCTCGGCGCGCAACTCGAACCACTCGCCAAGGCCGGGGCGCAAATAATCCACCCGCAGGTCAATCGTGCCGAGCTTGGCAAAGCGCTGCAGGCGCTGCTGTGGTGACTCGTCCATGTGGCGCGCACCCAGAGCCGCCATCACCGCCAAGCCACCCATGGCATCGAGCACGGCGCTGATGGCCCCGCCGTGAATGCGGTTGTGGCTGTAGTGGCCCACCAACTCGTTGCGCATGGCGATGCGGCCTGTCACCAGGGCAGGAGAAATCAGGCTGATCTTCAACCCCAGCACGCGGTTGAAGACAATCAATTCTTCGAAGATTTTTTTGACACCGTCGATGAATTCTTCCTCGAACTCGATATCTGCAGGGGCTTTTTTGTAATGGGGCATGGTGAGATTGTCTCCGACGGCCACAGCCGTCATTTTTTAAACCGGGGGGTGGCGGGCGTGCTGAGCTCAAAGGTGGTGCGGATCAGTTGCATGGCCTGCGGACCATCCCACTCGCGCGCACCGACGATTTTGGCCAATACACGGCCGCCGGCGTCGACCAGTACGGTCAAGGGCAGGCGGTCAGCGCCCAGCATGTGTTCGAGCGCCAGTTGGCGGTCAATGTAATGGTTCAGAGTGGCGCCGCTCTTGCGCAGGAAACCCTTGGCGGCATCGGGGTGGTCGTCGGTGGAGATGCCAATCACCGTGAATTGTTGGCCCAGCTCACTCCAGGCCAGGCGCTCCAGCGAGCCCATTTCGGCAATACACGGCGGGCACCAACTGGCCCACACGTTGATGACGAGTGGCTTGCCGCGAAAGCCGGAGAGTTTTTGGTCTGGCCCATTGAGCCCGCGCAGGGTGGCGTCACGCAGCACGCCGCCCACCTCAACCTCACCCGGCGTCTTGGCCACGGCGCAAGTCGCCAGCCAAAGCCCCAGCCACAGGGCCAGTAGCCCGCTTTTCAGGTTCACACAACGCATCTGACAGACCCTTTTATTTGCTATGTAAAAAATAGCTACTTGCGCATATTTTACAAGGGCTACAGCCCCATTTATTATAAAAAATGTGTATCCCCCGTGTAGGAGCCCAGCCCCTGGGCGATTGATTTTTGTGGCGGGGTACCTTCGTCCAGAGGGCTGGGCGCCTGCAGGGCTGCGAATTCCGGTTTGCGTTTTTCCATGAAGGCGGTAAATGCCTCGCGGGCGGCGGTGATTTGAGGTTCAAACGCTGCGCCGTCCAACACACCTGCGTGGTAGTCGGTTGGGGCGGCCCCCGATTTCTGGTACCCCAGTATGAGGGGGACGCCCCAGCCGGCTACCGCGCAGTGGCGCACCAAAGACCCATGAATTACAGACCAGCTGCAGCCCACCAAAGACCCATGAATTGCAGACCAGCTGCAGCGCGCCAAAGACCCGTGAACTGCAGGCCATCTGCAGCGCACCGCCCTCATCTCACCCAGGTTAAGGTGATTTCCTGCGAAAAATATACCCACCTGACTTGTCTTTTTGTCCATCTGCTGCGTTGCAAAAACGGTTGTATAGCTCGCTATACGCCCATTTTTACGCCTTGCAGCTGAACAAAAATCCTACGTCATCTGGGCA
>JBBQSS010000140.1:0-7808 GCA_038213665.1 Burkholderiales bacterium
TCGGGGGCGGCGTCCAGAATGTCGGCCATGTCGCTCAGGTTGGGCAAGGCGCACTCGGCGGTGGTTTTGGCGTCATGGTTGACGCTGTCGGCAAACACCAGCAGCAGGCATTTCACCCGCTGTGCTGCCGTGCCGGTGCGCAGGCTCACCACCTCGCGGCAGCGCTGGTGGGCAATCACCACGGTTTCCATCAGGATGTGCATCATCTCGGGGCCGCTGGCCTGCACCGGGCTCAGGGTGACCGGCGTGAGCGCGCGCACGCTCATGGTGTCGTCGGTGCCGACCCATTGCTCCACGCCAATCACATCACCGGGCAAGGCCAGGCGCATGAACTGGCTGGCCGCGCCGTCCACTGCGCTGTCAATGCGCAACGCGCCCGAAACCACGCGCCAGATCTGTTTGAGCTCAGGCGCTGGCAGAACCTCACGGGCGCCGAGGACACTGTTTGAGCGGGGTGGTGTGGATGCGCGCATGATCTTCCTTTTTCATCTGACAGCGATGGCTAACCCTGACCTGATCCCCTGGAGGAGCCCAGCCCCCTGGGCGAATTTCTCCCGTGAGCGGTGACTTTCGTCACGAAGGCTAGGCGCCTGCCAAGCAGGCATGCCCAGGGTTTCGGCAGGCGGGTGTCGCCCTCAAAATTTCACATTGACGCCAACATAAATCGAGCGCCCCATGCCGGGCACTGCCGTGCCCCACTGCGGGTAATTAGGCAACACCGGGTTGGTCATGGTGGTGCCCTGGCCGGTGTAAGCCCCACCTGTAGGGAGGAAATAGAAGGTGTCAAACAGGTTTTCCACGCCCAGGTCCAGCCGCACCGACTTCCACGAATAGCTGGTGCGCAGATGTACCAGGCCGTAGCCGGGGGTTTTGATCTCGTTGCGCACTGCCGACACATCGGTTTTGGCCTTGACCGCCACCAGCTCCAGGCTGTTGTCCCAGCCGCCCATTTTTTGCGTGACAGCCAGCTTGGCGTTGAGCGGCATGATGTTGTACAGCTTGTCACCGGTGGCCTCGTTGCTGCCTTTGGTGTAGTTCAACAGGCCTTTGATGCCGAAATCACCCCACATCGTTTTGGCCAGCGGCAGGTGGCCCGACAGGTTCACGCCATACAGCCGAGCTGATTGGTTCACGTATTTGAGGACGCTGAACTTGTCTGACGCCAGGGTGGTGGCGGGGGCGTTGTTGGCGGCGTTCCACTGCACGGCGTCAATGTAGTCATCCACCCGGGTGTAGAACGGCGTGACTTGCATGCCCCAGGTGCTGTCGGCCGCGTGCCAGTCAAAGGTGGCACTCAGGGTGTTGGCTTTTTCAGGGCTTAAATTGAGGTTGCCCACATAGCCGTTGCCGTCACCCACAAAGTTGTTCATCAGCGCCGCCATTTGCCAGGTCGACCACGTAAAACGCTCGTACACATTGGGCGAACGCACCTTATGGGCAAAGCCGAATTCGATGGCGTAGTTGGCATTGGCGGTGTACTTGGCCAGGGCGGTCAGGTCGACGTTGGTGTCGGTGCTGGCGTGGCTTTGGGTGTTAAAGGCCAGCGAATCACGCGACTGGAAGCCCGTGGCAGCAACTGCGGTGCTGTAGCCCTGCACGTCACGCGCATCCATCTTGACCTGCTCCACGCGCGCACCGATCAGCGTCATCCACTGGGTGCTCTTCGTGGCTTCCCACTCGGCAAAAACAGCGGTGCGGTCACGCTCACCATCTTTGATGTTCCAGAACGACTTGCCGGGCTGCGCGTAGGCGGTGGTGGTGGGCGACCACATGCCCGCACCCGAAGCTGGCCACCAGTCGTTAACGCGGTATTGCTGCAGTTCGCCACCCACGCGCAACAGGTCTTGCGGGGTGAGAATGACATCGGCCTTCACGCTCACACCGGTGGTTTTGCCCTCGGTGTACATCGGCATACCCGCAGCACAAACGTTACTGATCGGCGAGCAGGGTGTGCCGTTCACCGCCATTGATCCGCCCGAACCGGTCACCACGCCCGCCACCGTGGCGCCGCCATACCCGTAGCGCTTGTCCGCCCCAAAGTCCATGAAGTGGTCGACATTCTCCTGGTAGGCACGCGCCTCCAGCGAGCCCCAGTCAAACTGGCCCAGGTAACGCAGGTTCAGGCTACTCTGCTTGTTGTAGAGCATGTCCATGCGCTGATTCGGGTAGAGCTGAAACGGCATGTCCTGAATGCCCAGCTTGGCTTCAAACAGGTGCTTGTCTTTTTTGAACGCCAGCCCCAGGCTGTGGTTGCGGGTTTCGTAAGCGGTAGAGCCCACTTCGTCACGTGCCAGGGTGTGGCCCAGGCGGCCGGTGAAGTCATAGGTTTTGAAATCAGCACCGGCGGTGTAATTGTCTGCCTGACTGGTGGCCCCGCTGTAGCTGATGTTGAAGGCTTGTGTGGCGTAGCTGGCCGACAAGTTGGCGCCACTGGCGCTGTTGTTGCTGCGGTAGAAGCTGCCCACCTCGCCTTTGGTGATCGATTTTTGTCCGGGCGCGGCAAACTCGGGGGCCAGCGACTCGGCCATGATGGTGCCGCCAATGCTGTCGCCGCCCGCGCTCACCGGCGTGATGCCTGCGTAAACCTTCAACACGCCCAACTGGGTCGGGTCGATGTATGACAGCGCCGGGTTCATGTGGTTGGGGCAAGAGGCGATCAGGTCCATGCCGTCGACCTTGATGCGCAGCCGGTCATCGGCCAGGCCGTTGATGGCGGGCAGGCTCGACACGCCGCCCGCGCCATTCAGGCTCAGGCCGGGAATGTCCGCCAGCAAGCTGGCGGTGTCGTTGGTGGCCGCCAGCTTTGGCGCCAGGCTGGTCTTGTCAAGCGGTGTGCTGGCGGGCAGCGGCGTGATTTTGCTGGCGTTGACGGTGATGACAGGCAGCGTGGCAACCACAGCGTCTTGCGCCAGCACCTGGCCGCAGTGCAGGCACAGCGCGGGGATGGCCAGCGCCATGGCACGGGTGAATTCGTTAAGTTTGAGGGTTGACATGGTGATTTTCTGAAAGTAGGGAAGGCTCAAGCAAGGGCGACGCAGCGTGGTCATCCGGTGCCGCTGCTGGCTGACCATCGGGTTCGCGGGCTTGGGTTCAAACGGGATGCGTGGCCGCCTGACTTACGGCTTGGCGGGTGGATGAGCGGCGGGCATGCCGTGCATGGCATGGTCCATGGCGGCAGGTTTAGCCATGCCAGCAGGGGCGGTCATGGCCACGGGCACCTTCAGGTCCAGCTTGCTCTCGACACCCTTGGCATCCTTGAACAGCAGGGTGACAGGCACGGTGCTGTCTTTGACCAACGGCGCTTTCAGGTCCATCAGCATCACGTGGAAACCACCGGGTTTGAGTTCAACGGTTTTGCCAGCGGGCAAGTCCAGGCCACCTTTGACTTCGGCCATCTTCATCACGCCGGCTTCCATCTTCATCTCATGCACCTGGGCGACACCCGCCACGGGCGACGCCGCACCGACCAGTTTGACGCCGTCTTTGGCGGTGAGCGTCATGAACGCGCCGGTGGCCATTTGGCCCTTGACGGTGGCGCGCGCCCAGGCGTTTTGCACGTCAACGGTTTGGCCGTGGGCCAGTGTGCTCAGGGTGGCAGCAGCCAGCGCGACCGTGGTCAGCAAGGCGTTGAATTTCATGGGATTTCCTTCAGGGTAAAAAGGTCGAAATGACCTGTATTTATATAAGAAATAGGGCTCTAGCCCTTATTAAATAAGCGCAAACAGCTATTATTTTAATAGCACGCAACGATGCCATTCAAGGCTTTGCATCCCCGTGGCTACGCGGCCTGAAGCTCAATGATTCAATGATTCAATGATTCAATGGCGCAAAGACGCCAACACACACAAGCCCGTACGCCGTTGGCAAGCTTGTTGCGCGCTGCGCACGCCGAGCGCGCTTGGTTGAGCGCACGCAGCGCAGCTACAAAAATATCATTGAAATTAGCCTCTAGCCCTTACGCAGCATGCGCAGGGCGCTCTTAAAAAAAGAGCAATCAGGCTGACGGTGGACCGCGCGCAGGTGGTGGCGCAGCGGTCAGGGCGGCAATGATGGCCGCAGGAATGCTTTGCAGCACGTGGCCCAATGACTGTGGCGGCGTTGCCGCGTTCATCACGAACGGTGTGGGTGCCCCGCCGCCCATGCACATTGGGCAAAACAGCGTGCTGCCCGTGTCGGCGGCCACTGTGGTCACGCTGCCGTCGTCACTCAGCACCACCTTGAGCATGCCCGCGCCGGTGCAGATCACCAACTCGGTTTGCGGGTTGACCATGGGGGACGCCACTGCCACGCCCAGCGTCAAGGCAAACCAGAGCAAGGCCAATTTGGCCAGCCAAGGTGCGTTGCGCAGGGTGTGCAAAAGGGTCATGGGGCGCGATTATGGCACTGAGCCGGTGGCTTCAAACTGCGGCATTAGCGTCTCCTGCGGCGGCATCGCCCGTGCTTTCCACATAGCCGGCCAACGCGGCCAGCGACACCGGGCGCAGCGGCCAGCGCAGCACGTCGCCATTGAGTGCGGTGGGGTCAAAGTCAATGCCGCGCTCGTGCGCCAGACTGCTCAGGTGCTGGGCGCAAAACCGGCCCTGGCAGGCGCCCATGCCAAAGCGCCCCACCAGCCGCAGTTCATGCGCCGAGCCGGCCACCTGCAGGCGATCAAAATCGCTGCGGCGCAAGCCTTCGCAGCGGCACAGCACGGTGTTGGCGGTGGGGGCGACTGGCACAGCCTGAAACAGCTGCGCCAGTGCATGCTGGGTGCGCCGCGCCGCAGCAATCGCGGCATCCAGCGGCGCGCTGTCACAGTACTGGCCCAAGTGGCGCGCCACCTGTTGCGCAGCGCGTCGGCCATCGTCCATGGCGGCGCTGGCGCCCAGCACTTCACGGCCATCGCCGGCGTGAACAATGCAGCGCTCAGCCGTCTGCACGGCGGCGGGCAGCCCGGTGGCATTGGGCACCAGGCCGTCATGCAGCGCCAGGTGCTGCACGGTGTACTGGCGCGCCACACCACTGCTGTGCCGTGCCTGCACGATCAAGCCCTCTGCCACACGTTGCACCGACTGCACCTGCCAGCCGGTCAGGTAAGGCACGCGCGCGCGCCACAGTTCGCGGGCATAAAGTGCGGCCTCTTGCACATGCGCCCAACTGCGCAGCGTGTTGACCACCGCGCGGCCCTGCCAGCGTGCCGCTGCCAGCGGCTGGGCATGCTCCAGCACGGCCAACGGCGGGTTGCCCGCAGCGGCCAACTGGGCGGCCAAAGCCAGCAACAAGGGGCCACTGCCTGCCAACAAGATGCGGCCCTGCGGGGCTTGACCGGTTTCCTTGAACTGCACCTGCATGCCGCCCGCAGTGACCACGCCGGGCAGTTCCCAGCCTTCACGCGGCAGCACCCGCTCGACCGTGCCCACCGCCAGAATGACGGCCTTGGGCCGCACACTCTGGACGCGGCCCAAGGCCCGGTTGTCGATCAAAAAACGGCCATCGCGGTCAACCCCGATGAACACACAAGAGAAAAGCGGTGTGACACGCGCGTGCGCCTGGGCATAGGCCTGCATCAGCGCATCACGCCTGCGGCGGTGGTGTTCAGGCATCAACAGCACCTGGCTGCCGGCACCCGCATGGCGACGGTAGATGGCCCCGCCGACCTGATCGCGTTGCTCCACCAACAGGCTGCCAAGCCCCAGGCGGGCCAGCGCCACCACGGCGGCCAGCCCGGCCGGCCCGGCGCCAATCACCAGCACATCGGGCGTGTTCATGGTGGGGTCCCCGGCATGAGTGAACCGATGGGGGTGTGGGGTGCCATCTGCGCAGACCAGGTGGGCGGGGCATCACTGGCCCGCAGTGCCGCGCTCAAGCGCATGCCGTCTTGGGCCAGCGTCAGACAAGCCTCCACCGGGCTGGCCCCGTTGACCGACACCAAGCAAGCCTGGCAGGTGCCAATACCGCAAAAGTAGCGACCAGGCAGACCCGCCACGCTCGGCCCCAAATCAGTCACGCCCTGGCGCTGCAAAGCCGCCGCCAGGGTTTCACCAGGGCGAAACGCGACAGCCAGGGCGCCCCAATACACAAAGGTCGGCTCAAGGTGGGTCATCAATTTATTTGCACCAATGTCATCTCAGTTGTCACAGACCATGCCGCCTGCGTTCCCGCATGGCTGCCCAAGGTTCCCCGGCAGCGCGGGACCGCTTGAGGGCTAAAAACATCACGCCAACGGGCACAGCGGCAAGTCGCCAAAACGCGCCGGGTCCAGCATCGACACATCAAAGCGGGCCGGCGCCTGCAGCACCATATCAGCCAAAGCCGCGCCAATCACCGGGGCCAGACAAATGCCATCGCCTTCCATCCCCGTGGCGATGAACAGCTGCGGCAGTGTCGGGTGCGGCCCCACAATGGGGAGGCCATCCCGGGTGCCAATTCGAATGCCGGCAAAGGTGCGAATCACCCGCTGCCGCGCCAGCGCCGGGTACACGGCGAGCGCCTCACGCAGCAGCGTCGATACGGTTTGCACATCGGTCTGGCGGTCAGAAAACCCGGTTTCGCGGCTGCTGCCAATCAGGAACTGCCCGGTGGTCAGCGGGTCAATCACCAGACTGGTGCTGCTGTGGCCCAGCACCGTGCGCCGTTTGGCGGCCAGGTACCCGGCCGACATCAGCGGCCCCGGCAAGGCCGCACCCGACAGTGACGCGCGGTCGGTCACGATGAGCTGGCCCTTGCGCGGCAGCAAAATGTCGTGCAGGCCGACCAGCGCGCCGCTGCCCAAACCCGCCGCCACCACCACCACGTCGGCCGGCAAAAACCCTTGGGGCGTGACCACACCCACCACCCGGCCATGGGCCAGCGCCAGGCGCTGCACCGGCGTGTGGCGCAGCACCTGCGCACCACTCACCTGCAACAGGCGGTCAACCACGCGGTAGCCCAGCGCATGGCCGTCATCGGGCACTTTCATGCCAGCCAGCACATGCTGACCAAGACCGGGCACGCGCTGCATCAGCTCGGCATGGGTCAGGGGCAGGATGCGCTCGCCGAGTTCCATCAGGTCCGCACCCTGGTGCGCAATCACCGCTACTTCTTCGTCGGTACGGGCAAAAAGGTAGGTGGGACGCGGGTGGTAAATGTCGGCAAGAAGGCCCTGCTCTGCCCACTGGCGGTACATGGAACGCGCCTCGCAGGCCAATGCCATCATGGGGCCGGGGCGTTTGCTGGCCACCGACACGGCGCCGTCGGAGGCGCCGGATGCACCGGACGCGGGTGCCTTGGCATCAAGCAAGGTCACCTGGGCGCCGGCGCGCGTCAAGAAGAAAGCGGTGGCGGCACCCACAATGCCCGCACCCACAATCAACACCTTGGGGGCGGCAGGCACAAACGAATCAGAAGCAGTTTGCAAAAGGCAATCAGGAACAATAGGGATGCGTGAGCTTAACCGTTCACCGCAGCGACTGCCCGATGCCAGGCCACGAAGGCTTTGCTGCCCAGCGGTGGGCGCAGCTGCAGGCAACACGATCGCCATTCACAACGTGGTGGCGGCCGCAGCCACGGTCGGTCTGATGGGGCGCGAAGGCACCAGTTTGCGCATGACCATCTTGCCAACGCTCTACGACCTGTTCATGGCTGGCGTGCTGCCCATGATCGCCATCTACGGCATGGGCAGCACCGACCCGATGATGCTGATCGCCAAGCCTTAAGGTGATTTCCTGCGAAAAATATACCCATCTGACTTGTCTTTTTGTCCATCTGCTGCGTTGCAAAAACGGTTGTATAGCTCGCTATACGCCCATTTTTACGCCTTGCAGCTGAACAAAAATCCTACGTCATCTGGG
>JBBQSS010000141.1:0-7807 GCA_038213665.1 Burkholderiales bacterium
AAGCGTTCCTTGTTCGTAGCCATATCGTCTCCTCATGTTGGTGGGTTGCATCATGGGCCAACCCGAAACAGGTGGCCACAGACTGATCATGGCACTTAAATTCAAAATTAGCAATTATTTTTGTATCAAATTAACAAAAAATAAGTTCAATAAATTATTTACCCAACCAAAAAAGCACTATTTTTAGAACAAAAAATCATAAAACATGTTGTTTTTAAACATAATTTATGCTATCTAAGAAACAAATTCCTCAATGCAGAACCTCGCAAACATCGCATTGATACGATACCAAACACACGACAAATAAATTTATTCGTGTCTAATAAGCCACTGGGCATACCGTCCGAGATCCGCGCAAGTCAGCCCAGCAGCCAACCACAAGAGTTGGTGGCGCTTCGGCTCCGGGCTTGGGAGTGCTGTTGCCCGAAGATTTTTTGATGGCGTTGAGATGGCCGCATTGACCGTGCGTTTATCCGCTTGCCCCAGCGCTGCACAGTGTGACCCCGCCAGCCTGCATCTGGGCGCGGTCGCCTTCATTCACCGCTTTGACTCCAGCCTGAACACGCATGTGCACTTTCATGTGTGCGTAGTTGATGGGGTGTTTGAGGCTGTTGCCAGGCCGATGTGCGCAAACGCATCCTGCGCGCCTTCGTGGCACGCGGCCACCATTCGCCATGGATCGGCTCAAGCAGCGCGGCGCCGATCTGGTGTACCGCAGTGGCAAAGGCCACAGCAATGACAGCGAGCCACTGCCCTCAAGCAAGTACCTGGGTGAACTGGTGCTCACACCGCTGGAGCTGATCGAGCGAATCGCCCAATTGGTGCCACCACCGTACACCCACAGACACCGCTACTACGGCGTGCTGGCCCCGAACTCGCCCTTGCGTGCGGCGGTGACGGCGATGGCGCAGGTGGCCGCGCCAGTGGTCGTGAACTGCCCCGTGACAGAGGATGCGAATGCCGATAGCGACGTAACAAGGCCTTTCACGAAACGCTGATTGCCGGCTTTGATTCGACCTGGAGCAAATACCTGCTGTCGATCCTGTACCGCCACGCCGAGCGCTACCGCAACATCAATTGGCGTCTGACCGCCGCCCACGCCAGCGGCCGCGACGTGCACCGCGAGCACGAAGACATCTTTTGCGCCGCCATCGACCGCCAGGAAGCGCGCGCGGCATTGGCGCTGGAAGCCCATGTGCGGCTGACGCACGACATCGTCAAACGGCAGACGCAGCTGGGGTGAGCAACAAGCGAAGCCCAGCTTTCACACCGCTCAACATAAGGTAACCTCAGACCCCATAAATCAATCAGGGGCGATTCATGGCAGAGACACATCAGCAACAGCTGCAATCCATTCTTTTGCAACTGCTCCCCGCTGACCACTCCGGCGTGGGTTCAAACGGCACACCTGTCAACCGCACGGTAGCGGTCAAAATTGTGGACGACCGGGGGATTGAGTCGTTGAAGGTCATGCGGCTTGACGCACCAGGTTAACGGTTAAGGACTAAAAATATGCTGATATCAAAACTCAAGTTGCAGAACTGGCGTAATTTCCGGCGTATCGAGGTCGATCTGCGCGAGCGGGTTTTTGTGATTGGCCCCAACGCGGCGGGCAAGTCCAATTTACTGGACGTTTTTCGTTTTCTTCGGGATGTGGCGCAACCCAATGGGGGTGGCTTGCAGCGCGCCGTGGCGACCCGAGGCGGCATGACCAAACTGCGCTGCCTGCTGGCGCGGCGCGACCCCGAGGTGTTGGTTGAGGTGGAACTGGCCGAGCGCGTGGATATGCCCGCCATTTGGCGCTATTGCCTGGCTTTTCGCAGTGAAGGCAAGGGTAAGCAACGGGTGATCCTTAGCAAGGAAAAGGTCGAAGATTTGCGCACGGGTCAGGTGCTGATCAACCGACCAGATATCAAGGATGACAAGACCGATCCAGAGCGGCTGACAGAAACCAGCCTGGAGCAAGTCAACGCCAACAAGGACTTTCGGGAAATTGCGCAGTTTTTTGGGTCATTGACCTACCTGCATCTGGTGCCGCAACTGCTCAAACACGCTGAATTGGGTGCTGCCGCGCCACTGGAAGGCGACCCTTTTGGTCAGTCGTTCCTGGGGCGCATTGCCAAAACCCCGGAACGCACGCGTGATGCGCGACTTAAAAAGATTGAGACTGCCTTGCAGGCTTGCGTGCCCAATATGCGTAAGTTGAAGTTCCAGCGCGACGCCATCGGCGCACCCCATCTGGAAGCGTTGTACGAACACTGGCGCCCGGACGCGGGCTGGCAGCGCGAGGACCAATTCTCGGACGGTACGCTGCGGCTGCTGGCCATCATGTGGAGTTTGCTGGATGGCGACTCGTTGCTGCTGCTGGAGGAGCCGGAGTTGTCGCTCAATGAGTCCATCGTGCGGCAAATTCCACCGCTGTTATGGCAGATGCAGCGCAAGGCCAAGTACCGCCGTCAGGTGTTCATCACCACCCACAGCGAAGCGCTGTTGGAGCACAGCAGCGTGGACCCGCGCGAGGTATTACGGCTGGAGCCATCCGCCGATGGCACCAAAGCAAAACCGGCTACCCCGCAGGAGATTGCATTGGTTGGCGCAGGCTACTCGGTGGCGCAGGCGATGGTGCCCAAAGTGGATTTAGGCCAGCTAACGCAGTTGTCGATATTTTGACCATGCCGCAGCAAGCCCTTGAAATTGCTTTGGTGGTGGAGGATGCTTTGAGTTTGGCTGTGATGGAGCGACTGCTGTCGTTTGCGGGGCGCAGCTACGTCGTGAAGCTGCCTATGGTGACGCGCGGGGCTGGAAAAATAAAAACGTCTGTTCAAAGGTACCGGCAAGCGAGTCATGTGTTGCCGCATGTGGTTTTGACCGACCTGGATCAAGTGGATTGCCCTGTGGCATTGCTGACGCAATGGGGTGTCTCGCCATTGCCAGTCAATATGCTTTTTCGTGTGGCCGTGCGCGAAGTGGAGTCCTGGCTGCTGGCAGACCGTGTCGGGTTTGCAGCGTTTGCGGGCGTGGCCGTCAATAAAGTGACCCAGCAGCCAGAGTCTTTGCCTGACCCCAAACAGGAGCTGATCAACCTGATGCGCCGAAGCCGTAACCGGCGGCTGGCAAGCGAACTGGTGCCGCCCGCAGGCAGCGCTGTATCCATTGGTCCGCTGTACAACGAGCGCCTGAGCGCATTCGCCCGCAGCAGCTGGGACGTGAATGCGGCGCTAGTGAGCGCGCCAAGCCTCGCGCGAACGGTTGCGCGCCTGCAAACTTTTCTGGAGCTGTGAACCATGCAAATTGAAGCCATCCGCCTGAAAAACTTCCGCACCTTCAAGAACGTGACGCTGCGCGACATTCCGCGCTTTTGCGTATTGGTTGGGGCCAACGGCACGGGCAAGAGCACGCTGTTCTCCGTGTTTGCATTCTTGCGCGACGCCATGACGACCAATTTGACGGCCGCTCTGGGAAAGCTGGGTGGCAGCCGGGGCTTGCAAGAGGTACGCAGCCGGGGGACGAGCGGGCCGATTGAGATCGAGATCAAGTTGCGCACCGTGCTGGCCAACAACCGCAGCCAGTTGATTACCTACGAGTTGCACATTGACGAGTTGAATGGGCGGCCGGTCGTTGCCCGTGAGATTTTGAAATATCGACGCGGCAGCGGTGGGCAGCCTTGGCACTTTCTGGACTTTTCCAACGGGGTGGGCGAGGCGGTCACCAATGAGCTGGACACCATCACCGACGAAAGCCAACTCAAGCGCGAGCCGCAAACACTTAAAAGCCCCGATATTCTGGCCATCAAAGGTTTGGCGCAGTTTGAGCGTTTTCCAGCCGTGGTGGCCTTGGGCAATTTGATTGAGAACTGGCATTTGTCTGACTTTCACATCAGTCGGGCGCGCCCGGAAGTGGAAGCGGGCTACGCCGAGCATTTGTCGCGTGAAGGTGAAAACCTGTCGCTGGTGGTGGAATACCTTTACAAACACCACCCTGAAGTCTTCGAAAACATCTTGACGCGCCTGCAATCCCGCGTGCCGGGCGTCACCAAGGTGGAAGCGAAGACGACCGAAGAAGGGCGCGTGCTCTTGAAGTTTCAGGATGGCTCGTTTGAAGACCCGTTTTTGGCCCGCTATGTGTCTGACGGCACCATCAAAATGCTGGCCTATTTGGTGCTGCTTTTTGACCCGACACCGCACCCGCTGCTCTGCGTGGAGGAGCCAGAGAATCAGCTTTACCCGTCACTGTTGTCCGATCTGGCCGAAGAATTTCGGGCCTATGCAGAGCGCGGCGGGCAGGTGTTTGTGACCACGCATTCGCCTGATTTTTTGAACGCAGTGGCGTTGGATGAAGTGTTTTGGCTGGTGAAGACGGGGGGTTATTCCACCATTCACCGCGCGCGAGACGACGCCCAACTCAAGGCTTATATGGCCGAGGGCGACCAGATGGGCTACCTGTGGATGAGTGGCTTGTTTGAGGGAGCCAATCCGTGATGGAACACTTGGTGTTCTTTCTGGAAGGCCCTTCAGAGAAAGATTTTTTAGAAGGGTTTTTACCCAAGGTGTTACCGCCCCATGTCACCACGCACTTTCAGGTGTTTCAAGGCAAGCAAGACCTGGAAAAGCAACTGGTGCGACGCATGAAATTCTGGCTCATGCCCAACAGCCGTTTTGTGGTGATGCGTGACCAGGACAGTGGCAACTGCCTCACGATCAAGGCAAAACTTCGCCAACTGTGCGTTGATGCGGGCCAGCCTGCCGCCGTGGTGCGCATCGCGTGCCGGGAGATGGAAACCTTTTTTGTGGGCGACTGGGCAGCAATTGCCAGCGGCTTTGGTAAACCGGGGCTGGCGGCGTTTGCCGGAAAAGCCAAATACCGTGACCCCGACCTATTGGGCAGCCCCTCGGCAGAGATCAAACGTCATATTCCCAGTTACCAAAAACGCGAAGGTGCCCGTGCCATTGCCCCGCACCTGGACCCCAGCAACAACCAGTCGCACAGTTTTCGCGTGCTGGTGCAAGCGCTTGAACAGTTAGCCGCCACATGACCGCCCCACCTCCCTCATCATCAACGGCCCGTTTGTCGAGCCGCAGCGCCACTGGGCCGAGAACACCGACCGCACCTTGCGGCTGGAACCCCCCGGAACACTGACAGCCACCCCGGCAGGCCACACTGGGTGTGTTGCATCTGTTTCAAATGGAACCCCGGCTTCACGCGTTGGGTAAGACTGACGAAGGACGCACACTGCACATCACTTTCACGCGGCGCCAATCGGGCGTGTTGATTCGCATCATCCCAGCCAAGGACATGCACCGAAAGGAGCGCACCATTTATGAACAAGCCGACTAAAGCTATCCCGAAGTTCGCCAACGAGGCACAAGAGCGCACATTCTGGGAGACACACGATTCCACGGACCACCTGGATTGGTCAAAAGCCAAGAAGGCCACGCTGCCTAACTTGAAGCCCACCACCAAGACGATCTCACTGCGCTTGCCCCAGCATTTGCTGGACTCGATCAAGGTCGCCGCCAACGCGCGCGATGTGCCCTATCAGTCGCTAATCAAAGTCTAGTTGCAGGAAAAGCTGCACAGTCACTGAGTTCGCCGGGGCATCAAGGTGCCCGCTGGCGAATAAGATTCTTGTCGTTCCACTCAACTGGTGCGCCAATGGGTGCTGTCGGTGCCCAAACGCCTGCGCTACTACCTGCAACGCGACAAAGGCGCACTCAACGCGGCGCTGCGCATCTTCCTGCGGGTGGTGCAACAGCGTCTGCTATCCGCTTGCCCCAGCGCTGCACAGTGTGACCCCGCCAGCCTGCATCTGGGCGCGGTCGCCTTCATTCACCGCTTTGGCTCCAGCCTGAACACGCATGTGCACTTTCATGTGTGCGTAATTGATGGGGTGTTTGAGGCTGTTGCCAGGCCAATAGCGCAAAGCGTCGATGCTGCGGCACAGGCCAACCCGCAGGCGCAGAGTGTGATTTTTTACGCAGCGACTGGAATTGAGGAGGCGGTCATCGCTACAGTGCAGGCCGATATGCGCAAACGCATCCTGCGCGCCTTCGTGGCACGCGGCCACATTGAGGCCTGTGACGCCAAAGACATGGCCGCTTATGCTCACGGTGGCACCTCCAAGTCAAAATAAGCAATGCGGCTGAAGCACCCATCGCCATCACAGCCGACTTTGCACGCCGCTGACCGGCTAACTCAATCAAAAAGAAAGAACTCACCATGAATGGATTTGCTTGGACCGGGCTGGGACTTGGCCTCATTGTTGCGATTGGCGTCGGCTTGGTCGCGCTCGGAAGCTCGCGCTGGCAGACCTCGACAAAGACGCAGATGGCGCGGCTCGAAGCCGCCAGACAGTCGGCAACTGCGGGCCGTTACCACGTAAGTGAGCTCGACGGGCTGCCCGCACCGGTTCAGCGCTACTTCCGCGCGGTGCTGAAGGATGGTCAGCCCTTCATCGCCACCGCAACATTCAATTTTGCAGGAACGTTCAACATGTCGGCGACCGGTGAACAATGGAAGCCCTTCACCTCAACGCAGCAGGCCATTACCCACCGCCCGGGCTTTTTGTGGAATGGCCGGATCGCCATGCTGCCGGGCCTGGCCGTGCACGTTCACGACAGCTACATCGCCGGCGTTGGCACGTTGCACGCGGCGATGTTGGGCCTCTTCACGGTGGCTGATGTGCAGGGCGACGGCGAGATTGCCCGTGGTGAACTGATGCGCTACTTCGCCGAGATGGTGTGGTACCCCACCGCGCTGCTGCCCAGCCAGGGCGTGCGCTGGGAGGCGGTGGACGACCGTTCGGCCAAGGCCACGATGGTGGACGGCCCCATCGGCCTGACCTTGCTGTTCCGGTTTGATGAGGCCGGGCTGATCACATTAGTGCATGCCGACGCGCGTGGCGCCGGGGTGGGCAAGGACATGGTCATGCTGCCCTGGGACTGCAGCATCGCCAACTACCAACTGCGCGACGGGATGATGATTCCGACCCGCGGCGAGGCCGCCTATTTGCGTCCGGAAGGACGCAAAACGTATTTCATTGGCAATCTGACGTCGCTGGCCTACGACTTCGCGCCGTGAACCCCCTTCTGGGTTGGTTGGCCCCATGACCTGGCTGTACGCAGTTCAACTGGCGGTGCCACTGATCCTGATCGGCTGGCTGTTGTGGGCACCGCATCTGCACGTCCACGCGCAGCGTCAAGGCAAAACCGAGGCGCCCAGGACGAAGCCCATGGGTAGCGCGCAATGAAACGCATCCTCGTGACGGACGCCACGGGTCAAGTTGGCTCAGCCGTGATTTCGGCCTTGCGTGCCATTGACGACATCGTCTTGCGCCCAGGTGTGCGCGATGCCGCAAAGGATGGCGCGAAATGGCGTGGCGATCCGGGCGTGCAGCCCGTGGCTCTCGACTTTCTCGACCGTGCCAGTCAAGACGCTGCGCTGGCCGACTGCGACACCCTCTTCCTGCTGCGTCCGCCGCAACTCAACAGCGACTTCGGTGACTTGATCGCGCGGGTGCGGCAACACGGCGTCACACACATCGTGTTTTTGTCGGTGCAGGGGGCGCAGCGCAATAGGTTCAGACAACCTGATCCCTGCGGATTCTGAAACGACACCAATGTCGTCTAGATTTCCTCTTTGCCGTGATTTTCCGGTTTTCCAATTTCAAAAATCCCCCTGAGTCAGAATAGTTGTCGCGTTCAGAAATTGCGGATGATCCGCAGCAAAGCGACACTTTATGAAACGAAAAACTTACCCTGCCGAATTCAAGGAACAAGCGTTGAGCAAGGCGCACCAAAGAGGCTCCAAG
>JBBQSS010000142.1:0-7800 GCA_038213665.1 Burkholderiales bacterium
CCAGCGCACGGTCAACCATCACACTGTGGCGGATCAAACCCTGACGCACCGAGCCCAAATTGGCTGCAATTTTTTTGATACGCAACTGGGCTGGCGGACTTTGTCTGATGCTGGCTGCCGCTTGCTGCAACACCTTCGAGATCACCACCGACATGGCGTGCAGTTCAGCGGCTGCGGCCAACAATTCATCGGTATTGTTGCGAACCAGCGCCGCAGACAACAAAGCCAGCTGAGTCTCGAACTGACTCAACTGGCTGACAAGGGGATGTGTGCTCATGGTTTTTCCTCAAAAACCAGGAAAAAATGACTTATGCGCGACTGCGTGTCAGCATTTCCTGGGCGTTGGACAACAATTTGTCGGCAATCGCTTCTGGATTGACCTTGTAGGTGCCCTGTGCAATGGCTGCGCGTACGGCGTTGACCTTGGCGGTATCGATCTGGGGCGTTTCGCTGGCACCGGTCGCTTCGAGTGAGCGTGCCATTTTTGACATAGTCACTGCCACGCCAGCTGTCTTGGCACCCTCGGCACCACTGGCTTTGGCAAGCGACGCGGCTGCCGAACCGTTTTTGGCGGACGCAGATGCGGCATTGTTGCTGATGGCAACAGGATTGTCTAAAGGTTGGCTGATTTTCATGGTGTTCTCCAAAACTACGGTGTGTGTAGCCTCGTAAGATCACTTTCGGCAAATAAGGGCCGGACTTTAACGCTAATTTGAAAACCCCGAAGAAACTCATAGCTCAAGCCTCACCGTGCGGCTGTCCATGACCTGCCCGGTCATGACACGCCCATTGTCCATGCGCACGCGAGCGCTTTGGCCCACCACGCCCGCCGAGATGGCCTGTGCACTGGTGGCAATCTCAAAGCCCACCCCACGCGCCAGCACCCTCACCTGGGAGCCCGCCTGAAACACTTGCGCGGCCCGCGTCATGTCTTGACGCAAGGCCTGTCCGGTGTTGAGGCTTCGGGTGGCGGTGTAGCCGACCCAGTCGGCCTGATTGGCCACGATCGGGCTGTTGAGTTCTGCCCAATCCACTTCCGCAGACATTGCATCGTCTTCGGACAAAACTGCACCTTGCGCCACATTGCCCCTGATGACCCAGGCCGGGCCAAAGGCCTTGACGGTAATGGGTAAAAACACGTTCCATTTGCTTGTACCTTGCAGGCAACGCAGCCCCAGCCGCGTTTTACCCCACAAGCGGGTGTTGGGTGGAATATAAGGATCTATCTGATCACAAGGGGCCAACCGCAGCCGCCGGTCAAGCGCGCCGACCGTGACCTCCATGCGAAGTGGCAGGCTGCCAGCGCTGCTGGCCAAGGTATCGTCAAGCCAGCGCTGGGCATTGCTGTAAACGGCAGAGTTATCTGCCTCCCCGGCCGCCGCTTGCCCCTGTGCCAGCGCTCCCGCGCAAAAAAGCCCCGCCCACACACCCACCAGCAGCCATTTCGGTGCTGGCAGGTGGTGCGCAGCACGCATCCATCGATCAAACATGACAAATCCTTCCATAACGCCCTTCACTGTAGACCAGTCCACACCGGGATAAAAAATGAAATGCGCCCGGTTTTGCCCTCTATTTACAGTTTAGAAATTCATCGGCGTTTTCATAATTCGTTACCGGATAAGTCACCGCACCTTTGACAGCGGTATTGAATAAAGAAAGCTGAGGTATTGCATGTTTGCTCAAATGACCAGTGGATTGGAGATACATACCAAAGCACTGGTGCTGCGTGCCGAGCGCCAGCGCATCATTGCCAGCAACATTGCCAACGCCGACACGCCGGGCTACGTGGCGCGTGACATCAACTTCAAAGAGGCCCTCACACAGGCAACCGGCATAGGCACCAGCGAACTGTCAAAGGTCAGTCTGCAAACCAGCAGCAGCGCCACCCCAGGCGCCACCAACCCGAAACACATGGCACTTCCGGGCATGAGCCAAAGTCAGCTCGGCGGTGGCTCTGGCTCGGTGTATGGCATCCAAAGCCAGCCCAGCGCAGACAGCAACAGTGTTGACCTGGACCGCGAGCGCGCCAACTTTGTCGACAACTCGGTGCGTTATGAAGCCACTCTGCGTTTCATTAATGGCAGCGCAAAAGGAATTTTGAGCGCCATTCAAGGCCAGTAATACGCCCTCAATTCAGGAAAACCACCATGTCCATGTTTTCAATTTTCAACGTCTCCGGCAGCGCTGTCAGCGCCCAGGCGAAGCGTCTCAACGTGGTGTCGAGCAACCTGGCCAACGTCGACGCCGTGGCCGGCCCCGATGGCAAAGCCTACAAAAGCCGTCAGGTGGTGTTTGAGACCGTACCCATGGGTGGGGACGCCACTGCGGGCGTCAAAGTTAACGCCATCACGGAAAGCAATGAGCCCTTCAAGCGCGTTCACAACCCAAACCACCCTTCGGCGGATGCCGAAGGCTATGTGAACTATTCCAACGTGAACCCAGTGGAAGAAATGGTCAACATGATTTCAGCCTCGCGCTCGTACCAGAACAACATTGAAGTCATGAATACCGCCAAAACACTGTTGCTTAAAACGCTGCAGATGGGTCAATAATTTTCTAGAAAGGCCACCACCATGATCTCTGCAAGCTCTTCATCCACCGTGTCCGGCGCCAACCTGGCCGGTTCTGGCAGCACGACTGCTGCCGGGTCCAGCGACATGAATGTCGCGCAAGACCGCTTTTTAAAGCTGTTGGTGGCGCAACTGAACAACCAAGACCCAATGAACCCCATGGACAACGCGCAAATGACCAGCCAGATGGCGCAAATCAACACCGTTACCGGCATCACCCAAGTCAACGACACGCTCAAGAGCATGGCCGAGCAGTTCACCGCCATGCAGGTGCTGCAAGGCGCCAACATGGTGGGCCATAACGTGCTGGTGGAGGGCAACACCCTGAGCATTGAAAACGGTGCGGCCGGCGGTGCTGTCGACCTGGCAGGCCGCGCTGAAAGCGTCAAGATTGACGTGCTTTCACCCGGCGGCCAAGTCATTGACACGCTCAACCTTGGCGCGCTCGACGCTGGCCGTCATGCCTTTGACTGGGATGCCTCGGCCTACAACATGCCCGGCAAACCAAGCTTCAAGGTCACCGCCACATTAGGTGGTCAGCCCATTGACAACACCGCCCTGGCACGCGCCACCGTCACCTCCGTCAGCAGCGATGCTGGCGCCATGAAGGTGCAACTGCAAGGCCGCCCCGATGTCGCCTACAGCAGCGTCAAGGCCATTCTTTAATTTACTTTCAGCCCTTCAAAGGAACCCATCATGTCATTCCAAACCGGACTCTCAGGACTCCAGGCTTCAAGTCGTAACCTGGATGTCATCGGCAACAACATTGCCAACGCCAACACCACCGGCAACAAAGCATCCCGTGCTGAATTCAGCGGGCTGGTGTCATCGGCACTCAGCTCGGCGAGTTCCGGCGGGGCCGGTATCGGGGTTGAAGTGGCTGCTATCTCGCAACAGTTCACGCAGGGCAACATCTCCACCACCAACAACAACCTGGACGTGGCCATCAACGGGGGGGGATTCTTCCAGTTGACCCAAACCAATGGCTCACCGGCCTACACCCGCGATGGCTCCTTCAAGCTCGACAAAGATGGCTACCTGAAAACCAACAACGGCGCCAATTTGATGGGTTATCCGACAGATAAAGCTGGCGGAACCACCAGCGTATCGATTCAAAAACTTCAATTGCCCACCAGTGCCCCAATCGGTGCTGCTGCAACCACAGCTATTTCTGCTGAATTCAATCTGGATGCGCGAGCACCACTGGCTGTGGGTGCACCTGCAGTGACTGGCCCACCCACCGTTGCCGCGGTTTCCGTCACCCCTGTCTCAAAGTACGGTACCTCCATCACGACTTATGACTCGCAAGGTGTAGCTGTACCCGTCACACTTTATTTCTCAAAAGTGGGGCCAGACCTTTCGGCTGCCCCAGCAGTTCTTACCGACGCATGGGATGTATTTGACCCCAGCTCTCTGGACGCAGCGAATGCAGCGCTGATAACCAACGCAGCAGCCATTGCTGACCCAGCGAACGCAGCAAATAAGACGACCAACGCGGCAAATGCAGCGCTGCATGCAACCAACACGGCCATCAATAAAAGCTATGCCGACCTAGACACAAAAAATACAGCCATTAATTCAAGCAATGCCTTGCTTGATATTAAAAACACCGCTCTCAACGCTGCAAATACCACCACAGTTGGCTGGGTTAAGTTACCCACTTACGCACTGGGGACCATCGCCAAGCTTGCGACCAAAGCGGCAGACGGCTTAACCACTTTCACGACAGCCTTCCCGGCGGGAGAGCCCATAACGAAAATCACCAGCGATTTGGTGCCCACTTTTGACGTTGCTGGCACAGGTGCGACCGTTGGCCCAGTTATTACCGCCAATTTGGCGATTACAGGCACCGTCGCTTCATCTCCCTTGTTCCGGATGTCTTTTGACACCAACGGCAAACTTATTCCGACAACAACGCCTCCGACATTAACCGTCACGTCACCCAATCCAACCATTGGCAATTTTGATGTGGCACTGGATATCAATAATGTCACACAGTTCGGCACTGCTTTCGCCGTGACCAACCTGACCCAGGACGGCTACACCGCAGGTGAATTAACCGGGCTAAACATCGGTGACGATGGCGTCATCACTGCAAAATATTCAAATGGTCAAAGTCAGGCCGCTGGCCAACTCGCCTTGGCTGACTTTCGCAACATTCAAGGCTTGAGCCCTTTGGGCGGTAACGCCTGGGCGGCAACGTACGAGTCGGGGTTGGCGGTGCAAGGCTCACCAGGGCAAGGCAAGTTCGGTGCCCTGCGCTCGGGCTCACTGGAAGAGTCCAATGTGGACCTGACCGGTGAGCTGGTCAACATGATGACCGCACAACGCGCTTACCAAGCCAATGCGCAAACCATCAAAACGCAAGACCAGATCATGACGACCTTGGTCAACCTGCGTTGATGCCAGCCGCCTGATGCCCCTTTGACCTGGAGACACCATGGACCACCTGATCTATACCGCCATGACCGGCGCCAATGCGGCCGCCAACCGGCAAGCCGTGCTGGCCAACAACCTGGCCAACGTCTCCACCAACGGGTTTCGCGCCGAACTGTCCACTTACCGGGCGGTGCCCGTGCGCGGCGACGGTGCCACCACCCGCGTCATGGCACTGGAGGCGACACCCGGCTTTTCAGATATTCCCGGCAGCCCGCAGCGCACCGGCCGTGCCATGGACGCCATGACCACCGGCAACTCGTGGTTTGGCGTGCAGGGGCTGGACGGCACCGAGGCCTACACCCGCAACGGCTCGTTTGAAATCGCCTCCGACGGCACCCTCAAAACCAACAATGGCCTGACGGTGCTCAGCGATGGCAGCGCCCCCATCACCGTGCCTGCGGGTGCCGAAGTCACCCTGGGCAGTGACGGCACACTGTCGGCCAAAGTGGGCAACCAGCCCCCCACCGGCATTGGGCGGCTCAAACTGGCCACCCCGGGGGACGACGACCCGCTCAAACGCGGGCAAGACGGCCTGTTTCGCACCACGTCCGGCGACCCCTTGCCCAACGACAACGTGGCCAGGCTGCAACTTGGCGTGATTGAGGGCTCCAACGTCAACGCGATCGAGACCATGGTCGGCATGATTCAGGCTGCGCGCCAGTTCGAGTCACAAATCAAGCTGATGACCACGGCGGAAGCCGATGACCGCGCCGCCGCCCAACTCCTCAGCATGCAAGGCTGATTTTTTCAGGACACCATCATGATCAATTCTCTGTGGATTTCAAAGACCGGCATGGAAGCCCAGCAAATGCAGCTGGATGTGATTTCCAACAACTTGGCCAACGTGTCGACCAACGGCTTCAAGCGCGCCACCGCCGTGTTTGAAGACCTGATGTACCAAAACCTGCGCCAGGTGGGTGCCAACAGCACCGAGCAATCGACGCTGCCCACCGGCCTGCAAGTGGGCCTGGGCGTGCGCACGGTGGCTACCAGCCGCTCGTTTGCCCAAGGCAGCCTGCAGCAAACCAGCAACAAACTTGACGTGGCGATTCAGGGCGATGGCTTCTTTCAAGTCACCATGCCCGACGGCACCACCAGCTACAGCCGCGATGGCTCGTTTCAGGTGAACTCGGCCGGCGCGCTGGTCACCGCCACTGGCTTGGCCATAGCCAACGGCGTCAACGTGCCTGCCAACGCCACGGCCGTCACCATTGCCGGCGACGGCGTGGTGAGCGCCACCATTCCAGGACAAGCCGCGCCGCAAGACATTGGCACCATTGCCTTGGCACGCTTCATCAACCCGGCCGGTTTGACCCCGCTGGGCGGCAACCTGTATGCCGAGAGCGCCGCCTCAGGCCAGCCCCAAGCGGGTACACCCGGCTCTGACGGCATGGGCGCGCTGATGCAGGGCTTTGTGGAAACCTCCAACGTGAACGTGGTGCAAGAACTCGTCACCATGATCCAGACCCAGCGCGCCTACGAGATGAACTCGAAGGCGATCCAGACCTCTGACCAGATGTTGCAAAAACTTGGCCAGATTTAAAGCGTGAGGCATACCATGCAATTATTTATAAGAAATTGGCCCCTAGCCATTGCTCCATATGCGCGAGCAGCTACATATTCAATAGCATCTATAGCGTGCGTAGCGTGCAGTTCGCTGCCGCAAAAAGTCAGTGTGGACTTTCCCAAAGAACCCGAACCACAGCCAGTGGCGAGCATCCAGCCGATGGCGGCCCCCAACAATGGCAGCCTGTTTCAACGCGCCAGCTACCGCCCGGCCTTTGAGGACGCCCGCGCCCGTGTGGTCGGCGACCAGGTCACCATTCTGATTGTTGAAAGCGTGACTGCCAGCCAAGTGTCCAAATCCACGGCCAATCGCAGCAGCACCGGCTCGGCCAGCGTGAGCGCCTTCCCACTGTTGGCAGTACAAGACCTGGCCAACCTCAAGGCCGGTGTGAGCACCAAATCGGCACAAGATTTCTCCGGCAAAGGCGGCACCGAGAGCGCCAACAACTTTTACGGCACCATCACCACCACCGTCACCAGCGTGCTGCCCAATGGCCACCTGATGGTCGCTGGCGACAAACAAATTGGCGTGAACCAGAATGTGGACGTGATGCGCTTCTCGGGCACGGTCGACCCCAAACTGATCCAACCCGGCAATCTGATCAACTCCACCCAGGTGGCCAACGCCCGCATGGAGTCCAAAGGACGCGGTGCGCAGGCTGAAGCGCAAACAGTTGGCTGGTTAATGCGGTTCTTTTTCAGCTTTCTACCGTTCTAAAGGTGCGCAAAATTGTGCCGAGGGGTAAAACCAAATGCACAATTTTTTCAAGACACCAAGAACCACCCGCAAGGCGTCAGGCGCTGCCTGGCTGCTGGCATCGATGCTCGCCCTGCTGGCAACGGCGTTCAGCGTACCGGCACAGGCCGCCCGCATCAAGGAAGTGGCCGCCGTGGAAGGCGTGCGCAGCAACCAGCTCACCGGCTTTGGCCTGGTGGTGGGCCTGGACGGCACCGGCGACCAAACCACCCAGATGCCTTACACCGCCCAAGGCATTGCCAATTATTTGAAACAGCTTGGCATGACCTTGCCAACCGCCCAGGCTTCACAACTGCAAATGAAAAATGTGGCGGCGGTGCTGGTCACGGCGCAGCTGCCGGCCTTTGCCCGGCCAGGCCAGGCGATGGACGTGAATGTGTCATCAGTGGGCAACTCCAAGTCGCTCAAGGGCGGCATGCTGATTTCGACCCCGCTCAAAGGCGCCGATGGCGAGATTTACGCCCTGGC
>JBBQSS010000143.1:0-7785 GCA_038213665.1 Burkholderiales bacterium
TACCCATCTGACTTGTCTTTTTGTCCATCTGCTGCGTTGCAAAAACGGTTGTATAGCTCGCTATACGCCCATTTTTACGCCTTGCAGCTGAACAAAAATCCTGCGTCATCTGGGCATATTTATTCTTGGAAATCACCTAACTCGACTCGTCCATCGCCTTGCGGTGGCGCTCGACAAACTCTTTGTAGGTGTCGACGCCGCGAATCTGCAAAATGGTGTTGCGCACAGCGGCCTCCACCAACACCGCAATGTTGCGCCCGGCCACCACCTGAATGACGACTTTTCGCACCGGCACGTCCAGCACGTCTTGCGTTAGGGGTTCGTAGGGAATGCGCTCGTAGTCACGCTCCATGGTTTCGCGGCGCACCAGATGCACGATGAGTTGCAAGGCCTTTTTGCGGCGCACCGCAGTTTCGCCAAAAATGCAGCGAATATCGAGCAAGCCAATGCCGCGCACTTCCAGCAGGTTCAGCAGCAAATCCGGGCAACGGCCTTCAATGGTGTCCTGGTTGATGCGGTACAAATCCACCGCGTCGTCAGCCACCAGCCCGTTGCCACGTGAAATGAGCTCCAGCCCAAGTTCGCTTTTGCCCAAGCCAGATTCGCCAGTGATCAGCACCCCCAAACCAAGAATATCCATGAACACGCCGTGCATGGTGCAGCGGTCGGCAAAGTGCCTGGACAGGTAAGCGCGCAACACGTCAATGACAAAAGCAGACGAGCCCCCGGTGGCAAACATGGGAATTTGCGCCCGTTCGCACATTGACAACAGCGCGTCCGGCGCCGCCTGGCCATCGGCGAGGATCAGCACCGGCGGCTCCAGCGTGACAATGCGGGCGATCCGGCGGGCACAGTCCTCCGGCGTCGCGTTGGTCAGGTAAGCCACCTCGCGCTCGCCCAGAATCTGCACACGGTAGGGATGGATGTAATTGAGGTAGCCCACCAAATCGGCGCCGGAGCGCGCGGCACGCACCGCCACCTCATCAAAGCGTCGCTCGGAGGCGCCCAGCCCGGCCACCCATTCCCAGCGCAAGTTGCCCCGAAACGTCTCAAACAGCACGTCAGCGCTGATCACATTGGGTTTCACTGGGCGCGCTCCAACTGGAAAAATTCAAAAAAATGGTTCAGGCAACTTGGGCCGATTGCCAATTGGCAATCAACTGATGCAATTGGGCGGCATCCGTGCTGACAGCCAACTTGTCACGCAAGACCGCGTCGCTGAGCATTTCAGCAATTTCGGAGAGGATTTCAAGGTGCTTCTGGGTGGCTGCTTCAGGCACCAGCAAGAAGATCAGTAAACCCACGGGCAATTCGTCAGGTGCCTCGAAGGGAATCGGCCGCGCCAGCTGAAACACAGCGGCCATCGGCGATTTCAGCCCCTTGATGCGTCCATGAGGAATGGCAACCCCATGACCCAGGCCGGTAGAGCCCAGGCGTTCGCGGGAAAACAGGCTGTCGGTGACCAGGGCGCGGCTGAGACCGTGAAGGTTCTCAAACAGCAAGCCCGCTTCCTCAAAAGCTCTCTTCTTGCTGGAAACATCAACCTGCACCTGCACTTGTGCAGCAGAAAGAATGGACGCGAGTCGGTTCATAGTATTTTGAATGATGCGCTCTGAAAATTCGGACGCAAAAAAAAGCCGCTCGCACCAGCGGGCGGCTTCGCGTAGTTTAGATTACATCAGGCGCTTGGGCGCTTCATGATGGTGTGATTGCAAGCGATCTTTGTGGCGGACCACCTGGCGGTCAAGTTTATCGACCAATTCGTCCACTGCGGCATAAAGATCCTCATGGGCACTTTCAGCAAAGAGCTCAATGCCTTTGATGTGAATATTGCACTCGGCTTTCTGGCGCCGTTCTTTCTCTTTGAGGTTCTCCAAGGTCAACAACACCCGGACATCCACCACCTGGTCAAAATGGCGCTTGATGCGATCAAGCTTGGTCGTGACATAACTGCGCAAGGCCGGGGTAACTTCCAAATGGTGGCCACTGATCGTCAAGTTCATAAAAGTCTCCTATAGCTCTCAGGATGAAATGGTTGTCAACGCATCACCGACAACCGGGAATAAATCAGGCACAACGCCCGAGCTCACTATGCCCCCGCTTGACGTTTAATGCAACGATTTTTTGATGCTGCAGCGCAGCATCACCAGGATTCGGGGAGTCGCCGCGTACGGTATCGCCCTTCACCAATGCGATAATTCATCAAGAAAATTAAAGGAACAGCCATCTTGGAAACCTGCCCCAGTCGGTAGCTTTCAACACCCAGGTCCGCATCTCGGGGGGTTGAAAGCCAGCACCACCACCCCCCCTTGTCAGATGCCAAACCTTTATTGGGAGTGAGCTCATGCTCAACATCTTCACCCTCGCCAACGGTCGCCTGTTCCAGGAAGAGATCGAATCACTCGAAGAGCTGTCGCGGTTCCAGCCCATCTGGGTTGACCTGGAATCGCCCACACTGGAAGAAAAGCGCTGGATCAAGCAGTATTACGGGTTGTCCATCCCGGAAGACGCGATGGATGAAGACATTGAGGAATCTGCCCGCTTTTACAAAGAAGACAACGGTGAATTGCATATTCGCAGTGACTTTTTGGTGGCTGACGAAGATGATCCGCACACCGTTCGAGTCGCCTTTATCCTGAACCTGGTCAATGATGAGCTCAAGAGCAAGGGCGTGCTGTTTTCGATTCACGACGAAGACGTACCGGTCTTCAGACTGCTGCGCATGCGGGCACGCCGGGCGCCCGGCCTGATTGAAGATGCCAAAGAGGTGCTGCTCAAGCTGTTTGACGCCGATGCAGAGTATTCGGCCGACACATTGGAAGAAATTTACGACGAGTTGGAAAAGGTCAGCGCCAAGGTCTTATCCGGCGACGTGACCGATGCCATGGCCGGCGAGGTGCTGGGCGCCATTGCCCGCCACGAAGACATGAGCGGGCGCATCCGGCGCAATGTGATGGACACGCGCCGCGCCGTGAGCTTCATGATGCGCAGCAAAATGCTAAGTGGCGAGCAGTTTGAGGATGCGCGCCAGATTTTGCGCGACATGGACTCGCTGGACTCGCACACCGCTTTTTTGTTTGACAAGATCAACTTCTTGATGGACGCCACGGTGGGTTTCATCAACATCAACCAGAACAAAATCATCAAGATTTTCTCGGTGGCCAGCGTGGCGTTGCTGCCACCGACCCTGATTGCCAGCCTGTACGGCATGAACTTCAAATTCATGCCCGAACTTGACTGGGCCATGGGCTACCCCTATGCGCTGGGCCTGATGCTAGCCAGCGCGCTGGTGCCCATGTGGTATTTCAGAAGGCGTGGCTGGCTTAAGTAAAATAGGGCTATAGCCCTTATAAATAAAGCGCTAACAGCTATATTTTTTATAGCAATTTGACAAACTGGCTGACAATGGCCAAGGCGTACGGGCTGGCCACCTGCGTGACAAATGCAGTGAAATCGACATGGGCACCATCGTCAGCCCGGTCTGAGATGGTGCGCACGGCGGCAAATGGCACGCCGTAATCGTGACACACTTGCGCCACCGCGGCCCCTTCCATTTCAACCGCCAGCGCCTCAAACCCGGCCACTTGCAGCCCTTGGCGCACCCGTGCGGCATCGTCGGCACTTGAAACGAAGCGGTCCCCACTGGCAATCAAGCCACTGTGAACGGTGGGCGCATTGAGCAATTCCTCATGAAGAAAATGGCTTCCAACCCCCGCCAATCCTACGTGAGAAGCTTCCAAAAGAAGAGCAGTTAAACGAGCGTCGCAGACCATGGAGGCGCAGCCGTACAGCGGTATCTCATAGCGGGCAAAGAGCGGACTGGAGTCCATGTCGTGCTGAATGAACGCATTGGCCACCACCACATCACCCACCCCAACCCCGGCCCCGATGCCGCCTGCAACGCCGGTGAACACCACACGATCAACCCCAAACGCCTCAATGAGGGCCGTGGTGGTGGTGGCAGCAGCCACTTTACCCACCTTGCTCAGCACCAGCACCACCTCCTGCCCGCACCACTGGCCACACCAAAAAGTGCGGCCAGCGCGCGTCACCCGCTGCGGGTTGCTCAGCTGCGCCAATACACCCCGCTGCTCGTCCAGCAGCGCGCTCATGATGGCCAGCGTCATGTAGGCATCCTCAAGGTTCCTTTATTTGTTGCGCAGTTCGCGGCGCAAGATTTTGCCCACCGGGGTCTTGGGCAACTCGGTACGAAACTCCACCACTTTGGGTTGCTTGTAACCGGTCAAATTTTCGCGGCAATAAGCACGCACCTGAGCCTCGGTGAGGTCGGGGTTCTTGCGCACAATCACCAACTTGACAGCCTCACCGGCCTTGGCATCGGGCACCCCGACACACGCGCACTCCAGGATGCCGTCCATTTGCGACACCACGTCTTCGAGTTCGGTGGGGTACACATTGAAGCCATTGACCAGGACCATGTCCTTTTTTCGGTCCACGATTTTGAAGAAGCCACGTTCATCCCTCACGCCGATGTCACCCGACTTGAAATAGTCGTCGGGCGTCATCACTTTGGCCGTTTCATCTGGTCGCTGCCAGTAGCCAGCCATGACCTGCGGGCCCTTGATGGCGATCTCGCCCGACTGCCCTGGTGCCACTTCATGGCCATCATCGTCCAGCAGCTTGACCCAGGTGCTGGGGAACGGCAAACCAATGGAGCCCGAGTATTCGGTCAACGTCACCGGGTTACAGGTCGCAATGGGTGAGGTTTCACTCAGACCATAACCTTCACAGATGGGACACCCGGTTTTTTCCAGCCACAGCTTGGCTACCGCACTTTGCACTGCGGTGCCGCCACCGGCCGACACTACCAGGCTGCGCCAGTTGACTTTGTTGAAATCAGGGTGATTGGCCAGCCCGTTGAACAAGGTATTCACCGCCGGGAAGACGTGGATTTTGTGCTTGGCCAGTTCGGTCAGCACCGCCGGAAAATCGCGTGGATTGGGGATCAAAATCAGCTTGCCACCCATGCGCATCGACAGCATCATGCCCACCGTGAACGCAAAGATATGGTAAAGCGGCAGCGCGCACACCTCTACCATTTGCTCACCCGCAGGTATCTTGGCCAAAGCCGGCTGAAACCATGCATCGGACTGCAACAGGTTGGCCACCAAATTGCGCTGCAGCAGCACCGCCCCTTTGGAGACACCGGTGGTGCCGCCGGTGTACTGCAACACCGCCACGTCATCGGGCTTGATGCTGACCTTTTTAAAGGCCCCACTGCTGGCCTTGGCAATGGCAGCGTTGAAGCGCACCGCGCTAGGCAGGTTGAAGTCAGGCACCATTTTCTTGACGTTGCGCACCACATAGTTCACCAGCGTGCCTTTGAGCAAGCCCAATTGGTCGCCCATGGCGCACAACACCACATGTTTGACAGGCGTAGCCGCCAGGCATTTTTCAAGGGTGGCGGCAAAGTTTTCCAGGATCACAATGGCTTTGGCGCCCGCGTCTTTGAGCTGATGCTCAAGTTCGCGCACGGTGTAAAGCGGGTTCACGTTGACCAGTGTGTAACCTGCACGCATGATGCCGGCCACGGCAACGGGATACTGCATCACGTTGGGCATCATCACGGCCACCCGGTCCCCCTTTACCAGTCCCAGGCCTTGCAAGTACGCGCCAAACATCTGGCTGAGTTCGTCAACCTGCTTGTAGCTGAGCTCTTTGCCCATGAAACTGTAGGCGCTCAAGCTGGCGAACTTCTTGAAAGACTCTTCCATCATGTCCACCATGGAGGCATAGCGGGTCACGTCAATGTCGGCAGGAACACCTTCAGGATAACTGTTCAGCCAGATGCGATCGGTCATAGTCAACACTCCAAGTTCCAAAGAAAAGGGGGGATTCTCCCCCGGTTGTCAGGCTTTGTAAGCTGTGTTTTCCCTAATTAGAGCGGTGCACCCACAAGACGCGGCTGCGGCGGGATGTTGGCACCAAAAAAAGGCCCTTGCGGGCCTCTTCGACGACGCATCAGGAGGTCAGGCTTTCAAAGCGGTTAGCACCTCATCGAGCATCTTCTTGGCATCACCAAACAGCATGCGGTTGTTTTCTTTGTAGAACAAGGGGTTGTCCACACCCGCATAGCCAGAGGCCATGCGGCGCTTCATCACAATCGACGTCTTGGCTTTCCAGACTTCGAGCACCGGCATGCCGGCGATCGGGCTGGTCGGGTCGTCCTGGGCGCTGGGGTTGACGATGTCATTGGCACCAATCACCATGGTGACGTCGGTGGCCGGGAAATCGTCGTTCAGCTCGTCCATTTCAAACACGATGTCGTAGGGCACCTTGGCCTCGGCCAGAAGCACGTTCATGTGACCCGGCATGCGCCCTGCCACCGGGTGAATGCCAAAGCGCACATTGACGCCTTTGTCACGCAGGTATTTGGTGATCTCATTGACCGTGTGCTGGGCCTGCGCTACCGCCATGCCGTAGCCCGGCACAATGATCACGCTCTTGGCTTCGCGAAGCAGTTCAGCCGTCTCCAGGGCTGTGACCGGAGTCACCTCACCCACAGGCTGTGCGCCACCTGCGGCCGCAGTGGGCTTGGCGCTGGTGGTGCCAAAACCGCCGGCAATCACACTGATGAAGCTGCGGTTCATGGCATTGCACATGATGTACGACAAAATCGCACCGCTGGAGCCCACCAGGGCACCCACCACAATCAGCAAGTCGTTGGACAACATGAAACCGGTGGCCGCTGCCGCCCAGCCTGAATAACTGTTGAGCATGGACACCACCACCGGCATGTCGGCGCCACCAATGGCCATCACCATGTGCACACCAAACAGCAACGCCACCACGGTCATCACAATCAACGGGGTCAGACCCGCATCGTCCTGCAGAAACGCACGACCAAAATAAATCACCAGCAACAAGCCCGCCAGATTCATGAAGTGGCGACCTGGCAGCAGCACCGGATTACCGCCAATGCGGCCAGAAAGCTTGCCAAAAGCAATCACCGAACCCGCAAAGGTCACCGCACCAATAAAGATGCCAATGTAGATTTCAAGCTCGTGAATGGTCTTGGCGGCACCGGTTAACCCAGCAGTTGCCACCGGGTCAATGTAGGTGGCAAAACCCACCAGCATCGCAGCCAGACCCACCATGCTGTGCATCAAGGCCACCAGTTCGGGCATTTGCGTCATTTGCACGGTGCGTGCGGCATACAGACCAATAGCGCCACCGATCAGCATGGCGGCAATGATCCAGGGCAGCCCGGCGGCGGTGACTTGCGGACCAAACACGGTGGCCAGCACGGCAATCGTCATGCCGACCATGCCGTACAGGTTGCCGCGCAGTGCGGTGGACTGGTTGGACAGGCCGCCCAGGCTCAGGATAAACAAAATGGTTGCGCCAATGTAAGCAACTGTGGCCAAACTCGAAGACATGTTGGGACCCTTCTTATTTTTATTTGCGGAACATGGCCAGCATGCGCTGGGTCACGGCGAAACCGCCAAACATATTGATGGCGGTGAGCACAATGCCCGCCGCAGCCACCCAGGTAATCAGGCTGTTGGGCCGATCCACAGCACCGGCAATTGGCGAAATCTGCACCAGCGCGCCAATGGCAATGATGCTGCTGATGGCATTGGTCACACTCATCAACGGCGTATGCAAGGCAGGCTTGACGTTCCAGACCACCATGTAGCCGACAAAGCAGGCCAGCACGAACACCGTGAAGTGCGACATGAACTCCGGCGGCGCACTGGCGCCGATCAGCCAGAACAGGGCGGCTGCCACGCCAAACGTGATGGCCAGTTTGTTGCCCGCCAT
>JBBQSS010000144.1:0-7737 GCA_038213665.1 Burkholderiales bacterium
GCCCAGATGACGCAGGATTTTTGTTCAGCTGCAAGGCGTAAAAATGGGCGTATAGCGAGCTATACAACCGTTTTTGCAACGCAGCAGATGGACAAAAAGACAAGTCAGATGGGTATATTTTTCGCAGGAAATCACCTAAACACCAACGCGTCCCAACCAACAAAAACTGCCACCGGCCGACGAGGGGTACGTCTCCCCTCAAAACACAAGCCCAAATATGGCTGTTGGCCCCCCTTTCCGCCCCGGCGGGGGTGGAAAGGGGTTGGGGGATAGGGGGGGATCAACGACAAACACCTCCAACCCAAAAGCATCCAACCCAAAAGCATCCAAACCCACAGACAAAAAAACCAACAACACCCAATAACCCCACCCCACCCCATCGTGCAAAAAACTACCACATGTGATAAATTACCGACCAGTCACAAAAATACGCCACCGTTTTTAACCCATTTAAACCCCATGAAAATCGCCATCGTCGGCTCCGGTATCTCAGGCTTGGCTGCGGCACACGCACTACAAGGCCAAGCCGACATCAGCCTGTTTGAAGCGGGCAACTACTTTGGCGGCCACACCCACACGGTTGACCTCACCTTGCCCACGGCCCAGGGGCCCGTCACCCACGGCGTAGACACCGGCTTTCTGGTGTTCAACGAGCGCACCTACCCGCAACTGATCCAACTCTTTGCCGAATTGGGCGTCAAAACCTCCAAGTCCGACATGTCGTTTTCAGTGCAGGCGCCCGGCGCGCAAGCGGGCCAGGTGCTGGAATGGAGCGGTTCGTCGCTCAACACGGTGTTTGCGCAACGCGCCAACATGCTCAACCCGCGCTTTTTGCGCATGTTGCGTGACGTGCTGCGCTTCAACAAACGGGCAACCGCCATCGCAAGCGAAGGCCTGGAAGCCGACATGATGCAGCCGCTGGCGCAGTTTCTGGCGCAAGAGCGTTTCTCTGACGCGTTTCGTGACTGGTATTTGCTGCCCATGCTGGGCTGCATCTGGAGCTGCCCGACCGACCAGATGCTGCAGTTTCCCATGGCCACGCTGATCCGCTTTTGCCACAACCACGGGCTGATTCAGGTGACGAATCGCCCGCAATGGTGGACGGTGGACGGCGGTGCGCGCCATTACGTGCGCAACATCCTGGCGCACGTGCGCGACAAGCGCCTGAACACCCCGGTGCAACGCATTGAGCGCGATGCCGATGGCGTGCGCATCACCAGCCACGGGCAGACCGAGCGCTTTGACAAAGTGGTGCTGGCTTGCCACTCAGACCAGGCCTTGGCCTTGCTGGCCGCCCCGTCTGAACAAGAGCGCGCCACACTGGGCGCCATCCGTTACCAGCCCAACCGCGCCGTGCTGCACACCGACCCCTCGGTGCTGCCCAAAAACCAGCGCGCCTGGGCCGCCTGGAACTACCAGCGCCCTGCACCTGCACCTGCACCTGCACCTGCCAACCTTGGCCAGCGCCCCACCTCAAGCGGCACCGGCCCCAGCAACGCCGTCTGCCTGCATTACCTGCTGAACCGCCTGCAACCGCTGCCGTTTGCGCAGCCGGTGCTGGTGTCGCTCAACCCGATCACCGAGATTGACCCGAGCCAGGTGCACGGTGTGTTTGACTACGCCCACCCGGTGTTTGACGTGGCCGCGATTGAGGCGCAGCGCCAGGTGCGGCGTCTGCAAGGCCAGCAACACAGCTACTTCTGCGGCGCCTGGACCGGCTATGGGTTTCATGAAGACGGCCTGAAATCCGGGCTGGCGGTGGCCCACCTGCTGCAGACCAAACTTATATGACAAATCAGCTTATAGCCCTTATAGAACAAGCGCAAGCAGCTATTATAAATATAGCGTCGTGCACCCCTGTCGGGCGGCTGCCAACCGGGTGCAAAACGCCATGAACGCGCCCGGCGCCAGCCCCACAGGTGCGCAGCCGCTGATCGGTTTTGGCCAGGTGCGCCACACGCGCCTCAAACCCGTGCACCACGTGTTTAACTACCCCACCTATTTCCTGATGCTGCCCATGCGCAGCCTGCAAGCCAACGGCCCGGGCACGTTAAGCCGCAACCGCTGGGCGCCCTTGAGTTTTTATGACACCGACCATGGCGACGGCCGCACCATGGCCCAAGGCGGCGCGCTGGCCTGGCTCGATGAGATGCTGGCGGCCGAAGGCATTCTGGATGCCTGCGGCGAAGTCTGGCTGCACGCCTACCCACGGGTGCTGGGCTTCACCTTCAAGCCGGTGAGCTTTTGGTACTGCCACCACGCCGATGGCCGCCTGCGCGCCATCGTGGCCGAGGTCAACAACACCTTTGGCGAGCGCCACTGCTATTTGCTTGACGCCCCCAGACTCGGGCAGGAACTGCGCGCCGCCAAGGTGTTCCATGTGTCACCGTTTTGCCCGGTGGAAGGCAGCTACCGCTTTCGTTTCATGATCACGCCCGACTTCAAGCGCACGCTGGCGCGCATTGACTTTGACGACGCCACAGGCCCGTTGATCGAGACCAGCGTGGGCGGCACGCTGGCGCCGTTGACGCCCGCCTCAAGCCGGCGCGCCCTGCTGGGCTACCCCATGATGACGCTGGGTGTGATGCTGCGCATTCATTGGCACGCGCTGAAACTGTTTCTTAAAAAAGTGCCTTTCTTTCGCAAACCCCCGCCGCCTGCCCGCTTTACCACCCGATGAGGTCTACCGCCATGCCCCCAAGCCAAAGCCGCACCGCCCACCCCGCCGCCCTGTTTGCGTTGCCGCAAGATTGCCCCAGAGCCGCACGCACAGTGCTCAAGCTGCTGCAAAAACTAAAGTACGGCAGCCTCACGCTGCAGTTGCCAGACGGCAGCATGCAGCGCTTTGGCAGCCAGCCCCTGCCGCACGCCACGCTGGCGCTGCACAGCTGGGCGCCCCTGGGGGCGGCGCTCAAGTCGGGAGACATCGGGTTTGCTGAGAGCTTCATCGCCGGTGACTGGAGCACCCCCAACCTGACCGAGTTGCTGCGCGTGCTGGTGAGCAACCGGACCCAGGTGGAAGAGGTGATCTACGGCACCTGGGCCGGGCGCTTGCTGTACCGCGTCAAACACCTGCTGCACCGCAACACCCGCGCCAACAGCCAGAAAAACATCCACGCTCACTACGACCTGGGCAACGCGTTTTACCAGCTCTGGCTCGACGACAGCATGAACTACTCGTCCGCCATGTTCAGCGGCAACCTGAGCCAGCCAATGGCCCAGGCGCAAGCCACCAAAGTGCGCCGCGCCTTAACTGAAGCGGGTGTCAAGGCGGGCCACCGGGTGCTGGAAATTGGCTGCGGCTGGGGTGCGCTGGTCGAGATGGCTGGTGCCGAATTTGGCGCGTCGGTCACCGGTGTCACGCTCAGCACCGAGCAACTCGCCTATGCGCAACAGCGCATGACACGCCTGGGCCTGCCCACTACGAGCCACGCCGCGCCAGCCCCAGGCGCAAGCGCCCTGACCGGCAGCGCAGCACGCAGCGCGGCGGCCACGGTTGACCTGCGCCTGCAAGACTACCGCGACATCGACGACGCGCCGTTTGACGCCATTTGTTCGATCGAAATGGTTGAAGCGGTGGGACGCGAATACTGGCCGACCTACTTTTCAACCGTGGCCAAGTTGCTCAAACCCGGCGGCAAGGCGTGCATCCAAAGCATCGTGATTGACGACGCCCTGTTTGAACGCTACGTGGGCGCCACCGACTTCATCCAGCAGTACATCTTCCCGGGGGGCTGCCTGCCCTGCCCGCGCGAGTTGCGTGCGCAGGCGCAGGCGGCCGGCTTGGAGGTGGTGAACGAATATGCCTTTGGCCACGACTACGCCGAAACCCTGAAGCGCTGGCGCGAGCGCTTTCTGGCGCAACGCGCAGCCGTGCTGGCAGGTGGCTTTGACGAACGCTTCATGCGCATCTGGGAGTTTTACCTGGCGTACTGCGAGGCCGCGTTCCTGGAACACAACATTGACGTGCTGCAGGTCACACTGCAAAAGCAGGCCTGACATCTGCGCCACACACCGCCAACCGCACCACAAGCTGACGCGACCGCGACCCCCGCCCACCCCGCATGACCCCGCAAACACACCGACCCAATCCGTCGACGGTGGCCCACGCCGTGACTGACGCCGCAGCCGCACAACGCCGCCAATGGCTGCGGGCCGCAGCCGCCTGGCTGGTGCTGCCAGCCGCCGCGCAGCCCGGCGCACCCTGGCCCGAGGTCAGCGCCTCGCTGGCAGAGGCGCGCCTGAGCGGCACCGCGCGGCTGCGGGTTTGGGGCTTTGAGGTGTATGACGCCCAGTTGTGGGTAACCCCCAGCTTTCGCGCCAACCAGTTTGCACAACATCCGCTGGCCCTGAGCTTGCGTTATTTGCGTGCGCTCAAAGGCGGCGCAATTGCCGAGCGCTCACTGAAAGAGATGCACGGTATCGAGCCGATTCCCGAGGCCCAGGCCAGCCAATGGCTGACTGCCATGATGCAAAGCTTTCCCGACGTGCAAGCTGGCGACCGCCTGACCGGCCTGCACCAACCCGGCGTCGGTGCACGCTTCTGGCTCAACGGCCAGCCCACAGGCGCCATCGCAGACGCACGCTTTGGCCCGGCTTTCTTCGGCATCTGGCTGGCTGAGGCCACCAGCGAACCCAGCCTGCGCCGCCAACTGCTGGCGGGCACCTCATGATGCCCACCGCTGAGCCAGTTTTTGCCTGGCGCCATGGCTGGCGCTACGGGCTGTTGGGCTTGCCGCTGGCCTTTGTGGCGCTGCCGCTCTACGTGCTGCTGCCCAACCACTATGCCCGTGAATTTGGCTTGGGGCTGGGAACGTTGGGGGCGCTGCTGCTGGGCGTGCGCTTGTTCGACGCGGTGATTGATCCCTGGTTGGGGCGCTGGACCGACCACTTGTTTGCCCGCAGCCCAGCGCTGGTGCTGCGCTGGGGCGCGCTGGCGGCGGCGCTTTTGTGCGGCGGCTTTACCCTGATGTTTTTTCCGCCTGCGGCGCTGGCAAACCCCACGGGCTCAGCGTTGCTGGTGTGGCTGGGTTCAAGCCTGCTGCTCACCACCGTGGCGTTCAGCACCCTGAGCATCCTGCACCAGGCCTGGGGCGCACGCTTAGGGGGCAACGAGATCATGCGCAGCCGGGTGGTGGCGTGGCGCGAAGGCTTTGGGCTGGCCGGTGTGGTATTGGCATCTATTTTGCCTCTAGCCCTTGGTTTGCCTGCGACAACAGCTATTTTATTTATAGCAACCATGGCCGCCTGGCTGGCCTGGCGCAGCGCGCCAGTGCCCAAGCGTCCAACTGCGGCTTGGGCCAAGCCGGCCTCACCGGCTGCCCGCGCGCTGTGGCGGCCCTGGTCGCACCCGGGTTTTCGCGCGCTGATGGCGGTGTTCATGGTCAACGGCATTGCCAGCGCCGTGCCAGCCACACTGATTTTGTTTTTTGTGCAAGACCGCTTGCAAGCCCCCGCCGCCATGGCACCGCTGTTTTTGGGCAGCTATTTTCTCTGCGCTGCGCTGGCCTTGCCGCTGTGGCTGCAGCTGGTGCCGCGCCTAGGGTTGGCGCGCACGTGGGGCCTTGGCATGGCACTGGCGTTGGCGGTGTTTGGCTTTGCGGCGCAGCTCGAAGCTGGCCACAGCATGGCGTTTTTGCTGGTGTGCGCCTTGAGTGGTGTTGCCATGGGCACCGACCTGGCGCTACCGGCCGCCTTGCTGAACGGCCAGATTGAAGCGCAAGGTGATCGCGGCCAGGCCGAGGGCGCGTACTTCGGCTGGTGGGCCTTTGCCAGCAAGCTCAATCTGGCGCTGGCGGCTGGCCTGGCGCTGCCGCTGCTGGGGGCCTTTGGCTACACCCCCGGCGCACGTGACGCCCAGGCGCTCAACACCCTCACCTGGGCTTATTGCCTGCTGCCCTGCGCGCTGAAAAGTGTGGCACTGGCGCTCCTTTACTTCACCCACCTCAGGAAAATACCATGAAAAGACGACTGCTTTTGGGCGCTGCGGCAGCGTCCACACTGGCCCTGAGCGGCTGCGCCTCGCAAAAGATCGAGGCCTACGCCAGCGAACAACCGGTGCTTGACCTGCGCAGCTACTTCAATGGCACGCTTGACGCTTATGGCATCTTCACCGACCGCTCCGGCCAGGTGGTGAAACGCTTCACCGTGGTCATGCAATGCAACTGGAGCGGCGACGATGGCGTGCTCGACGAGGCCTTCAGCTACTCGGACGGCAGCACCCAGCGGCGCGTCTGGCGCCTCAAGAAGCTGCCCGATGGCCAGTACACCGGCCAGGCCGACGATGTGGTCGGCACGGCGCTTGGCAGCAGCCGGGGCAACACGCTGAACTGGCGCTACACGCTGGCGCTGCCGGTCAACGGCCGCGTCTTTGAGGTGCAGTTTGACGACTGGATGTACCTGATGACGCCCACCGTGATGCTCAACAAGGCCAGCATGCGCAAGTTTGGCGTTTACCTGGGCGAGGTCACGCTGTCTTTTACCAAGCGGAGCATGCCATGAGCAAAACCCGCCTTCCTGGCAGAGCCGACGTCAGCTTGCCCGTACCCGATGCCATTGGCGCGTGGCGTGATGCGCGGGACGGCCTGCCAAGCAGCGCCAACTTCAGCTTGCCCGGGCCAACTGAGCACCAAGCCGCAGCGATTTCTCAGTGCAACAAATTTACAAGAAACCAGCCTCTAGCCCTTATTAAATAAGCGCAAGCAGCTACTATAAACATAGTGTCCACATGGCTTTTATACAAACCCTCAACCCCCGCCTGAGCGACTGGCACGGTAAAACCGTCTGGCTGGTGGGTGCCTCCAGCGGCATTGGCCAGGCCACCGCCCATGCGCTGCATAGCTTGGGTGCCAAGGTGGTGGTGTCGGCCCGCCAGCGCGTGCTGCTCGATGATTTTGCGCGCACACACCCCGGCAGCCAGGCGCTGATGCTGGACGTGACGGATGCGCCAGGCGTCAAAGCTGCCGCCGCCACGCTGCTGGCGCTTGGCCCGCTGGATTGCGTGGTGTATTGCGCCGGCCACTACCAGGCCATGCGCGCCGACAAGATGAATTTATCCGACATGAAACGCCACGTGGATGTCAACTACACCGGCGCGCTGCATGTGCTGGACGCCGTCTTGCCCGCCCTGCTGGCGCGCGGCGCGGGGCATGTCAGCCTGATTGGCAGCGTGGCCGGTTTTGGCGGCCTGCCCAACAGCTTGGCCTACGGGCCGACCAAAGCCGCGCTGATCAACCTGGCCGAAGTGCTGTACTTGGACCTGCACCGCCATGGTCTGGGCGTGTCCCTCATCAACCCCGGCTTTGTGCAAACACCGCTCACCGCCGGCAACACCTTTGCCATGCCGGCGCTGTTGACGCCCGAGCAAGCCGCGCAAAGCATTCTGAAAGGCTGGGCGCAGGGCCGGTTTGAAATCCATTTTCCGAAACGCTTCACGCTCTGGCTTAAAGCCCTGCGCCTGCTGCCCTACCGCGCCTACTTTGAGCTGGTGGAGCGCGCCACACAATGAGCACAGACCGCACTGCGCAACTTGAGCCTGTTGAGCCTGTTGAGCCTGTTGAGCCTGTTGAGCATGCTGGGCATGTGGCGCAAATCGTGCAATTCTTTGAGACCCTGTCGCCGCAGAGCGTGGCGCAGCTGGGCGAGTTTTATGACACACAGGCGCGCTTCACTGACCCCTTCAACGAGGTGGTGGGCGTGCCCGCCATCACGCACATTTTTGAGCACATGTTTGCAAGC
>JBBQSS010000145.1:0-7724 GCA_038213665.1 Burkholderiales bacterium
GCGCGAATGGCGCGAATGGCGCGAATGGCGCGAATGGCGCGAATGGCGCGAATGGCGCGAATGGCGCGAATGGCGCGAATGGCGCGAATGGCGCAGAGTTGGTGTGCGCCTTTGATCCCACCCATATCTCCAAAGCGGGCAAACACACCTATGGGGTGGATTATTGGTGGTGCGGCACCTTGCAAAAAGCGGTGCGCGGCTTGGAGTTGGGGGTTTTGGGTGTGATTGATGTGGCGGCGCGCAGCGCCTTTTCCTTGCAGGCCACCCAGACGCCTTCGATGCAAGCTCTGCGCGAAGAAGGCAAAAGCCTCATCGATCATTATGTGAACCTGTTTGCACAACAACGCCGCCACCTCGAACAATTAGGAGTGGGTGTTGTAACAGCCGATGCTTACTTTGCCAAAAAGAGCTTTGTGGATGCGCTGGCGGAGATGGATTTGACAGTGGTCACACGTCTGCGCCAGGACGCCGACCTGCGTTATCTCTACCACGGGCCGCGCCATCCCAAAGGACGACCCAAAAAGTACGCCGGCAAAGTCGATTGCAAACGCATCGACAAAAGGCGCCTGCGGCTTTTCGCGCAAGATCAGGAGTGTTCTTATTACAGCGGCGTGGTCTGGGCGATGACGCTCAAGCGCCTCGTGCGGGTGGTTTACATCCAGGAAAACAAAGGCAAAGGCAAAGGCAAAGGCAAAGGCAAAGACAAAGACAAAGACAAAGACAACTTGCGCTGTCCGACAATTCAAGCCAACAAGCCAACAAGCCAACAAGCCAACAAGCCAACAAGCCAACAAGCTATCTGCGACTACAACATGACCCAATTCGTTCGCCACTACCTGCTCAGTCTGCAGTTTTTCACCCGCATTCCCGTCACCGGGCGCTTGGCTGAGTGGGTGGGTTTCAGTCCGACCATGCTGCGCGCCAGTGCCGGGCATTTTCCCGGTGTGGGCGTGCTGGTGGGTTTTTTGGTGGCGTTATTCACTGCGGGCTTGCTCATGGGCCTGCCGCCCACCGGGTCGGCACCGCTGGTTGCCGCTGCGTTGGGCACAGCCCTGGGCGTGTTAATCACCGGTGCCTTTCATGAAGATGGCCTGGCCGATGTGGCGGACGGCCTGGGTGGCAGTGCCGACCGCGACCGCGCCCTGATCATCATGAAAGACTCGCGCGTGGGCGCCTTTGGTGCCATTGCTGTGGTGCTGGCGCTGCTGAGCAAGGTGGCCCTGTTGGCCATGCTGGGTGAAGTCAGCGGGCCGCTGATGGTGGCGGCGCTGTTTGCGGCGCATGTGGTGTCGCGCACCTGGCCGCTGCTGACCATTCGTTTCCTGCCCCATGTGGGCGATGTGGCCGGGTCCAAATCAAAGCCCTTGGCCGACCAGATCAGCGGGGCCGCGCTGCGCACCGGGTTTATATGGTGTTTTATGGCTGTAGCCCTTATTTTATATGCGCAAGCAGCTACTAATTTTATAGCTATTGACCTCACCGACGAAGGTTTGCTGCAGGCCTTGATCAGTGCTTTAGCGGCCTCTTTGTTGGCGTGGGGGCTGATGGCGCGCTGGTTTTGGCAGCGCCTGGGCGGCTTCACCGGCGACTGTCTGGGCGCCACCCAACAGGTGTGTGAACTGGCCTTTTACCTCGGCTTGGGCTTGAGCTTGTGATGTGGCTGGTGCGCCATGCGCAACCGCTGATCGCGCCTGGCATGTGTTACGGGGCGCTGGATGTGGCGGCAGACCCAAAGGCCACTCACGTGGCCGCTCAAGCACTGGCCAAGCGCTTGCCGCAACAGGCCCAGGTGCAGGTCTCTCCGCTACAAAGATGTGAGCTGCTAGCGCATGTTCTGTATGGGCTACGCCCCGATTTGTCATATAAAACCGATGCGCGGCTGGCCGAGATGAACTTTGGCGCCTTTGAGGGCCGGCGCTGGGACAGCATCAGCGTGCAAGCCTATGACCACTGGACGGCAGACTTCTGGCAGCACCGCTTCGGCGGCGCAGAGAGTGTGGCCGAATTCATGGCGCGGGTGGCACTGGCGTGGAGGGATGCCAGGCGCGCCACTGCGGCCAACAAAGCGCAGGTCTGGATCACCCATGCCGGCGTCATTCGTGCGGCCGGTTTGATCTCAATGGGCGTCATGGAGGTGCATGAGGCGGCCTTGTGGCCAAAGGATGCACCTGCTTTTGGTCAGGTGTGTTGCATCACGTAAGGGCTGGCTGCAAGGGGAACAAGGGGTTTTGGGTCAGCCGACCAAAATGGACACATCCACCAGCGTGTGCGCATCAGGGGCGTCCAGCAGCAGGATTTGTGGGTCAAGTTGCAACATTTGCAGCAGGATCACGGGCAGTTCGTCAATGGCTCGGGGTGTGACCGTACCGCTTTCAGCCAGACGTGCGGCCAAGTGCAATACCACGGCCAGCTTGTGAAAGTCTCCCGGGTTCAGCGGTTGGGCGGCGTGGCGCAAACCCTGGGTCAGGGCGTCGGGAAAATCCCAGCTCTGCGCCAATTCGGCGGTCACTTCACCTTCGTCAAACCCAATCAACTGGCGCTGCCGAACCCAGCGCTCACCCGGCTGAATCGGCTTGGCTTCGACCTGTGACAAGGCGGCAGGGCGCACCTGACCCAGGTTGATTTCACCCAGGCGCAACATCATGCCGCACAGCCAGGCTTCTTGGTCGTCCACGTCGCACAGCTCAGCCAACCACTGCGCATAACCGGCGCACAACATGCAAAAGCGCCAAAATTCCGTGCGGTTGATGCCAACGGGCATTGCGCAGTTTTGCGCAATGCAAATGGACAAGGCGCGGGCCCGCACCTGCGCGAGACCCACCACGTTGACGGCACGCTCAAGGGTGTCGACCGTGCCTGACAGGCCAAACATGGCGCTGTTGGCCATGCGCAACAGGGTGGCCGTCAGTGCCGGGTCTTTGCCAATGATGCGGCACACGGTGAAGGTGTCGGCATCCTCGTCGTTGAGGGTGCTGATCAGCGTTTGCCCCACCTCTGGCATCACAGGCCATTTCACAACTTTCAAAAAAGCCGACATGTCGGTGAACGGGGCGCGGTCAGGCAGGGTCATGATGATTTTTTGATTGTTTTTGGTTTGAAATCACAGTGGGCGGCTACCGCACATTGCCAGCACTGGGGCGTGCGGGCCTGGCAAACGTAGCGGCCCAGCAAGATCAGCCAGTGGTGGGCGTGCACCAGGTAAGCGGCGGGAATGCGTTTGAGCAGCTTTTGCTCCACTTCAAGCGGTGTTTTACCGGGCGCCAAGCCAGTGCGGTTGGCCACGCGGAAAATGTGCGTGTCCACCGCCATGGTCGGTTCGCCAAAAGCCACGTTCAGCACCACGTTGGCGGTTTTTCGGCCGACGCCGGGCAGGGTTTGCAAGGCTTCACGGGTGCGCGGAACCTCGCCACCAAATTGGTCGATCAGAATGCGGCAGGTGTCCAGCAAGTGGCGTGCCTTGCTGTGGTACAGGCCAATGGTTTTGATGTGCGCCTCGAGCCCGTCCAAGCCCAGTTCCCGCATTTTTTGCGGCGTGTTGGCCACCAAAAAAAGGCCTTGTGTGGCTTTGTTGACGCTGACATCGGTGGCTTGGGCAGACAGCAGCACGGCACACAGCAGCTCAAACACGCTGGCGTAGGCCAGCTCGGTTTGCGGATGCGGGTTGGCCGCTTCAAGAATGGCAAAAAATGCCTTGATGTCTGCGCGCGTCATGGGTTTGGTGGTGGCAACAAGAAACCAGGACGGGGCAGACGCATGATGGGTGGGGCGGGGGTAAAGAATCAGTCACAATTTACCCCAAAACAGGGGTTAATTCCTGTCTGCCTGATTGCCTGCAGGGCATTTAGGTGATTTCCTGCGAAAAATATACCCACCTGACTTGTCTTTTTGTCCATCTGCTGCGTTGCAAAAACGGTTGTATAGCTCGCTATACGCCCATTTTTACGCCTTGCAGCTGAACAAAAATCCTGCGTCATCTGGGCATATTTATTCTTAGAAATCACCTAAGCTGCTACTAAAAAATAGCATCTGTCAGCGCTCGCAAGCGCGCCCAAAGGGGCCAACATGCACGCCCCCAGGTCGCATAATGACTTCATGAGCAAGCTAATCATCCGCCCCACCGCACTCTCCGACATTGACGCCCTGCTTCAACTGCAGGCAAAGGTCTACCCGACGATCGAGCCTTGGAATCGCGATCATCTGGTGCATCAGCTGGAGGTTTTTCCGCAAGGTCAACTCGTCGCGGTCTTGAGTGGTCGACTCGTGGGTTGCGCCAGTTCACTGGTCATACTTTGGGACGAGTGGACCGATGAGCACGACTGGAAGCAAATCACTGCGGCGGGCACGTTCGATACCCACAACCCGGCCGGGTTTACCCTCTACGGCGCCGAGGTTTTTGTCGACCCCCGGCTGCGCGGCAAGCGCTTGGGGCACGCGCTTTACGAAGGTCGACGGAAAATTTGCAAGCAGCTCAATCTGCGGCGCATCATTGCTTGCGGAAGGTTGCCAGGCTATCACGCGGTCGCACATCAGATGTCCGTGGAACTCTATGCAAAAAAGATTTTGTGGGGGGATCTGGTTGACCCGGTGCTGAGCTTTCAGTTGCGCGAGGGCTTTCGCTACTGCGGAATCATGTACGACTACTTGCCTGACGACCACGATTCTCAAGGTCACGCCGCGCTGATTGCCTGGATCAACCCTGACTATGACCCGACACAACCAACGGCCTTGCAGCGCGCTGCGGGCGTGACAACTGAGGCAACGCCATGAGCACCACCGACCTCGCGCGCGAACCAGCGCACAAACCCAAACAAACCACGGTACGCATCGCCGCAGTGCAGTACCTGCTGCGCGCTATCGATGACTGGGATGGCTTTGAGAATCAAGTCCGTTTCGTGATGAAGGCGGCTGGCGACTACAAGCCCCAGTTTGTGATGTTCCCGGAGATATTCACCACGCAACTGCTGTCTTTCATGGACACCACTGACTTGGGCCGGGCGGTTCGCGCCATGAACGACTACACGGATCGCTATGTCGCGCTGTTCTGCGAACTCGCCACGCATTGGCATGTCCATATTATTGGCGGCAGCCACCCGACCATCACCGATGGAAAGTTGCTCAACACCGCCTACTTGTTCACGCCCGAGGGCAAGGTATTTACCCAGGACAAGATCCACCTGACGCGATGGGAAAAGGAAAAGTGGAAGGGTGATCCAGGTCATCACCTGAAAGTGTTTGACACACCGTATGGCCGCATCAGCATCCTGATTTGCTACGACATCGAGTTTCCGGAACTCTCCCGCATGGTCTGCGAACAAGGGGCAGACATTATTTTTGTCCCGTCGTGTACCGACGACCGGCAGGGTTACTGGCGCGTTCGCTACTGTTGCCATGCGCGCGCCATCGAGAATCAGGTCTATGTTGCCGTCACCGGCACTGTTGGCAACCTTGCCGTCGAAGGGCTTGGCCTGCATTTTGGGCAAGCGGCAATCATTACCCCGTCTGATTTCCCGTTCGCGCGCGATGGCATCGCCGCCGAAGGGGTCATGAACATGGAGCAAATCGTCATAGCGGACGTCGATCTTGGCAAGCTCGTGAGCAATCGCGTCAATGGCACCACGATTCCCCTGTACGACAAGCGCATTGATGTGTACGACAACTCCGTCGAAATCATTTCAACCCTCTGACGACTGAAGTCGAGCTTGAATCCGCCGGGTCAAAGCGCTTGGGTTTCAAACGGAATTGGCCTCAGTGGCATGACGCCGCGCTGGGCCGCCATGAGCCTGTTACAAATTCCCCAGCGCATGGCGCACCTCAGCCACCGACAAAATCTCTGACAACACCACCGGTGCCCGCCCGCTTTGGTACAGCACATACACCGGCACGCCATTGCGCCCCAGCTGCGCCAGCGCGGCGGTGATGGCCGGGTCACGGCGGGTCCAGTCGGCGCGCAGCAAGGTGACGCGTCTGGCGGCAAAGTCGGCCAGCAGCTCGGCATTGGCAAGCGTGGTTTTTTTGTTGTACTGGCAGGTCACGCACCAGGCGGCAGTGAAATCCACAAACACCGGCACACCGGTGGCCAGCACCTGATCCACCTTGCCGGGCGCCCAGGGTTGCCACAGCGCAGTGCTGGTTGCGGTGTCTGGGTTTTCTGATAACTTTATGACATTTTGGCCTATAGCCCCCGTCAATAAAGCGAGAGCAGCTATTGAAAGTGTAGTAATAACGAGTCGGCTGCGCCCGCGCAAACCGAGTGCCCAGATCACCAGCGCCAGCGCCAGCAACAGCGCCAGCAGGGCGGTTGCCCCATCAATGCCGGTTTGCTGGCCCAGCACCCACACCAGCCAGACCACGGTGGCAAACATCGGGAACGCCATGGCGCGGCGGAAGGTGTCCATCCAGGCGCCAGGCCGTGGCAGCAGGCGGGCCAGCGCGGGCGACCAGCTGGCCGCCAGATAGGGCAGCGCCATGCCGACGCCAAGGGCGGCAAAAATCGCCAACGCCTGGGTGGCGGGCAAGGCCAGCGCCAACCCCAGCGACGCACCCATGAAGGGCGCGGTGCAGGGCGAGGCAATCACCACCGCCAGAATGCCCGACAAAAAGGCATCCACCGACGGGTTTTTGGCTTCCAGCGTGGCCACGCTGCTGGGCACAAACTGGCCAAACTCAAACAAACCGGCCAAATTGAGCCCGATCAGCGTGAACAGTACCGCCAGGGCCGCCACCACGGCAGGTGACTGCAGCTGAAAGCCCCAGCCCAGTTGCTCACCCGCACCGCGCAGGGCCAGCATCAAGGCGCCCAAAGCAACAAATGACAACACCACCCCCGCGCTGTAAACCAGCCCGCCCACACGCTGGCGGCGCGGGTGTGTGCTGTGGCGCGCAAAGCCCACCACCTTGATGGCCAACACCGGGAACACACACGGCATCAGGTTCAGAATCATGCCACCCAAAAGCGCGCCAAGCAGGGCCAGCCAGAGCGACGTCGGCAGGTTCGCCGCAGCACCGCCCGGCACGGCACCCACCGGGCTAACACCCGTGGCGTTGACCGCCGCAGGGCTGGTGCCCGCCAGTGCGGGCAAGGGTGCCAGGGCTGGCCAGCTGCCGCTGACTTTGGCCTGTGTCACAAAACCCAGGCGTTCGCCACCCACTTGCGCGGCCAACACCAGGGGCATCTCGGCCGGGCTGGCGCTGCGGTGTGGTGTGATGGGCACAGCCGCTGTCCAGACCGCGCCCTGCCAGCTTTGCGTCCACTTGGCTGCGGTCTCAATCACCTCGGGGGTTTCCGGGAAAAACTCCAAGGTCTTGCCCTGCAGGCTGGCGGGCAGGCCGGGCACCGACACGTTCAGGATGTGGTCTTTGATCAGGATGCTGCTGGCATCCGTGAGCGGCTTGGGGGCGGCCTTGAAGGCGGCGTCAAACTGCGCGCCGTTGAGGGCGGTGGAACTCTTGACGGGTATGCGCAGCACAAATTCGCCATCTTGCGGCACACATTCAAGTTTGCAGACCAGCCAACTGGCTTGCAGCTTGATCTCCAGCTCGGGGTTCAAGGCCGAGGGTTTGAAGTCGGGTGTGATGGTCAAAGGCACCGGCAACAGCACGGTGCCCTCATAACCGTAATTGGCCAGGTTGCCTAGGGGCAGCTTGTGCGGCACGGGCCAGGCAATGTCGCCGGCCAGCACACCCACCGGCAGCGTCCAGCTGAGGGTGGTGGGCTGGCCGGAGTC
>JBBQSS010000146.1:0-7691 GCA_038213665.1 Burkholderiales bacterium
ACGTCACCGAGCTTGGCCGGTGTTGCCGAGGTGACCAGGATGTCATTGCTGTTGTCAGCCGCCGCGCCTGAACCATCTTGCAGATGAATCCAGTTCTTGCCCATGATGCCGGCGTTGTACTTGACCACTTTGCCGCTCACCTGAACCGGTTTGTCTTTCAAGGCAAGTGCCTTGTTCACAACCTCAGCCACGGTGTGCGCATTGGCACCACGGGCTTTGGTCACCTTGATCGGACTGAGGTCGGCGGCAATGGCTGGGCCTGCCATGCCCGCAACCGCAGCTTTGGCCGGGCCGGCGCCAGCGAGGTTGCCAAAGACGATGGTCGGGAACGTCTTTTTGAGAGTTTTGCTCTCAAAGTTGGTCATGACCATGGCGTTCTCGATGGTGACTTTGGCGCCTTTCTTGATGGCGGTGGTGGTCACTGCGGCCCAGGTTTCGCCTTGACTGGTTTTCAGGCGCAGGTAGGTGTAGCTGTCAACATCCTTGACTTCGAGCACTTCGCCGGTGACGGTGCCGCTGGCGCTGGCCGTTGCGGCCGGTGGGGTGGCGGCCCATGTCGTGCCGATCAGGGGCGAGGCAGCAATCAAACAGGTGGCCAGAAGGTGGGCTAGTTTCATGGTGATGTTCGTGTTGGGTGTGAAAAATAAGGCGATTATGTGGCCGCGATCCAGGCCGGAAAATCTACCCTGACGGTGAGCTCACGGTTTTGCAGGCCATCCGAGAGCTGAGTCTGTCAGATATTTTGTGTGTCGCGCTTGCCGCTGTCATGCCATTCGTTGGTTAGCCGAACGGACCCTTATTCAGGGAACGCGTTGGTCTGCTCTGCACTCACCAGGCCCACCACAGCGCCATCACCAGCAGCGTGCAAAACGCGGCCACCAAGTCATCGAGCATGATGCCCCAACCGGCTTTGCGCCAGGCGAATGGGTCGGTGGCGGGGTTCACGTCATGGTACAGCTGGTCGGCCCACGCCACCGGGCCAGGTTTGGCCGCATCAAAATACCTGAACAGGGCAAACGCCGCCAGTTGGCCCCAGAACCCGGTTGGGCTGACGAGCCACAGCACCAGCCAGAAGGCGGCGATTTCGTCCCACACGATGCTGCTGGGGTCCAGCACGCGCAGGTGTTTGGCTGTGAGCGTGCAAACCCACCAACCGGCAATGATGCTGATGGCAATCAGGCCCGCCCATTGCCCGTCAGTCAGGCGGTTTTCCAGCAAGGCAAACACGCCCCAGGCCCACAGCGTGCCCATGGTGCCGGGGGCTTTGGGGCTCAAGCCTGAGCCAAAGCCGAGCGCCATCACATGCGCGGGGTGCGCCATCATGAAATGACCGGTGGGGGCGATGGGGCCGCTGGGCTGGGTGTCGGATTGGGGCATGGCGCAATTATCGGCCCGCCAGTCGCGCCCGGCGCGGGTGCCCAGCCGCAAGAATGGCAAGCGTTTGAAGCTGAGACAATTCGCAGGTGCTGCAAGTTTTCACCCTCACTTTCCCTTTCTTTGCTTTGGTGCTGTGCGGCTATCTGGCGGCGCGCAGGCGCATGTTGCCGCTGGAAGCCATTGCGGGCTTGAACGGTTTTGTGCTGTTTTTTGCCTTGCCATGCATGTTGTACCGTTTTGGCGCCTCGACCCCGATTGCGCAACTGCTGGATGTGGGGGTGTTTGCCACCTGGTTGTTGTGCGCGCTGCTCATTGTGGGGTTCACGGTCGCTGTCAGTCTGAACCGTCGCATGGGTTGGAACGATGCCGCGTTTGGCGCGCTGGTGGCGGCTTTTCCCAACTCAGGCTTCATGGGTGTGCCGCTGCTGGTGGCTTTGCTGGGGGCCCAGTCGGCCGGACCGGTGATTTTGACCATGGTGATTGACATGATCGTGACCACTTCGCTGTGTATTGCGCTGTCTCGCCTGGACGGTGCGGACACGCATGGTGCCGCCAAAGCGCTTAAAAACGCCCTCAAAGGTGTGCTGGCCAACCCGATGCCGTGGGCGATTTTGTTGGGTGCGCTGGTGTCCGTGCTGGGCTGGGTGCCACCCAAGCCGGTGGTGCAAACGGTCGGTTTGCTGGCCGATGCGGCGTCTCCGGTGGCGCTGTTCACCATTGGTGCGGTGCTGGCGCGTTCACAAATGCTCGCCAAGTCTGGTCATGCCAGCGCGCCGCTTGTGCGGGACTACTTGCCCGTGGCGCTGTTCAAGCTGTTTTTGCACCCGTTGCTGGTGTTCTTGGTGGGCACGCTGTTGATCAGCCAGGGGGTGGCTTTGTCGCCATTTGCCCTGACGGTGATGGTGCTCACGGCGGCCTTGCCCAGCGCCAGCAACGTGTCACTGTTGGCCGAGCGTTTTGGTGCCGACAACGGGCGCATTGCCCGCATCATTCTGGTGTCGACGGCAGCGGCGTTTGTCACGTTTTCGCTGGCGGTGTCTCTGTTGGTGTGAGTGGCGAGCGCCACACTGGATGGCAATGAAGGCCCGTTCAGATATTGAGCGGGTCCACATCAATCGCCCAGCGCATCACCCCCTTGCACTCCGGTTGTGAACGGGTGCTGTGCAGTACGCCTTGCCAGGCCGTTAAAAAACGCTGCAGCGCGGCGCGTGATGGGCTTTCCACCAGCATCTGGGCCCGCTCCACATTGGCAATGCGCGCCATGCTCATCGGTACCGCCGGGTAGAGGGTCAGGTGTGACAGCAAAGCGGCGGTGTCGGCCTGACCTGCCGCAGCCCGGCTGGCCAGGTTCAAAAAACCTTGTGCGGTTTCTTGCGTGCGGGCTTCGGCACGCACCAGCGCCTGAAAGCTGAACGGTGGCATGGCCGCTTGCTGGCGCTCTTTCAATTGCGACGCCGCAAAGGCCGGGTAGTCATGTTGTTTCAGGGCGTCGAAGAGCGGGTGGGTCGGGTGAAAGGTTTGCAGCCACATTTCACTGCGGCCCGCCACTGCCGCATCGCGCCCCGCCCGGCCTGCGGCTTGCATCAGCAGGCTGAACAAGCGCTCAGGCGCCCGAAAGTCGCTGGAAAACAAGGCGTTGTCAGGGTTGACGGCGGCGACCAGCGTGATGCGGCGAAAGTCGTGCCCCTTGGCAATCATTTGTGTGCCCACCAGCACATCCACCTCACCTGCATGCACTTGGGCGAGTTGCGACTCCAGTGCCCCTTTTAACTTGGTGGTGTCGGCGTCAATGCGCACAATGCGCACCGGTTGGCCGTCCGGGCGTTGCACGCCAGCCAGCAGTTCGGCCAGATGTTCTTCAAGCCGCTCGGTGCCACGGCCCAGCGGCGCGATGTCGGGGTTGCCGCAGGCCGGGCAGGCACGCGGCACGCGTTCGGTAAAACCGCAGTGGTGGCAACGCAAGGTGCGGTCAATTTTGTGAAAGACGCGGTAGGCACTGCAATTGGGGCACTCACTCTTCCAGTCGCAATCGGTGCACTGCAGCACCGGGGCATAACCGCGCCGGTTCAAAAACACCATGCTTTGCTCACCGCGTTCGATGCGTTGGGCAATCGCCGCCAGCAGCGGGCTTGAGATGATGCACGACTTGGGCTGGTGGTTCATGTCGACCCGGCGTACCAGCGGCAACTGGCCGTTGCCAACCCGGCTGGGCATGTCAAGCCGCAAGTAGCGCCCGCCCTCGAGCGCCGGACGGCTGTGGTGCCAACTCTCCAATGACGGCGTGGCCGACCCCAGCAACACCTTGGCGCCTTCGAGTTTGCCGCGGTAAACGGCCAGGTCACGGGCCGAGTAACGCGCGCCTTCGTGGCTTTTGTAGCTGGGGTCGTGCTCCTCGTCGACAATGATCAGTTTGAGCTGCGGCATGGACGCAAACACCGCCATGCGGGTGCCCAGCACAATCCGGGCCGCGCCGCTGTGCGCCGCCAACCAACTGCCCAGGCGCTGCGCCGGGGTCATGCCGCTGTGCATCGACACCACCGCATCCGCGCCATAAAGGGCGCAAAAACGCGCCTTGAAGCGTTCCTCAAGTTGTGGGGTCAGGTTGATCTCGGGCACCATCACCAGCGCTTGGGCCGTGGGCGATGCGGCCAACAGTTCAGCCGTGCACTGCATGAACACTTCGGTTTTGCCGCTGCCGGTGGCGCCAAACAGCAAAAAAGGCCCGTAATTTTGATGAAATTGGCCTATAGCCCTTGCCTGCTCTGCGCTAAGCACTATCGAATGAATAGCATTTTGTGTGGCGTTTGCGCCTTGTGCGAGCCCAACGGAGGGGGCTTGCAGGTGCGCTGCGTCGGGCAGGGCGGCGGCTTGCGGCAGGGTGTCGCCAACCGGCGCCGTTTCAGGGGGATGGGCCGCAGTGCTGGTGACCTGGGCCGCTTTGGCCAACTTTTTCAGCTTGCGGGTCAGTTGCACAGGGCTCATGTCGCGCAGTTGGGGGGGCAATGCGGCCAGCGCCACCTCGCCCGTGGCGCGCTGGTAGTAGCTGGCGGCAAAGCTGATCAGGGCGCGCCAGTTGGCACTAAGTGGGGGCAGGGCGTCAAGCGCGGCAGTAATCGGGCGCAACTTGGCAGGGTCAAGCGTGCTGTGTGCAGCGTCGGGTGGGCTGGCCTGCCAGACCACTCCGAGCAACTCGCGCTGCCCCAAGGGCACGCGCACCAAGGTGCCTGGGGGGAGGCTGGCATCGCTCAGATAGGTCAGCGCACCGGCCATCTGGCTGTAGGCCGGGGTATGAATCAGCACCTGGGTCAGGCTGCTCATGCGCGGTGGCGGTTGGGGCATGATGTTGATGTGAACTGGCGGAAAGGGCCTTAAGGTGATTTCCTGCGAAAAATTTACCCATCTGACTTGTCTTTTTGTCCATCTGCTGCGTTGCAAAAACGGTTGTATAGCTCGTTATACGCCCATTTTTACGCCTTGCAGCTGAACAAAAATCCTGCGTCATCTGGGCATATTTATTCTTGGAAATCACCTAAGTGCTTGATTTTGAGAGGTTTTACAAGTCATCCCAGTTTTCTGTGGATAACTTTGTTGATAGATCGTCAACAACGTCCGCAAAGCCTTGAAAATCAAGGCTTCCGTTAGCTTGCCCGGAAAAAAGGCAATTTTTGAAACCTATATAAATCAATCACTTGCAATCGCTATGGGTTTGCTAGCAAGCTTTGTAAGCATCCAGGTTGACATGGCACTGCATCACAGATTTTGTGCATAAGTTTTAAAACTTATTCTTTTTTTACCGGAGAAGTGGTCAAAAAACTGCTAGCCATGCGCGTTGGCTCAGCAGGCGCCGCGCATCTGCCTGGAGTGGCTGTGCACCGCCTGCACCAGCGCCGCCACATGCTCCGGCGGCGTGAATTGGCTGATGCCATGGCCCAGGTTGAAGATGTGGGTGGGGCCTTCGCCGTCGCCGGTGTAGGGCGTGCCAAAGGCGTTGAGCACCTTGATCACCTCGGCCTCGATTTGTGCCGGTTGGGCAAACAGCACATTGGGGTCCAGGTTGCCCTGCAGGGCTTTGCTGCCGCCCACCATGGCGCGGGCTTTGGTCAGGTTCACCGTCCAGTCCACGCCGAGCACGTTGCAGTCGAGCTTTTCCATCTCGTTAAGCCACAAGCCGCCGCCCTTGGTGAACACAAGGCTGGGAATGCGTGCGCCGTCCCAGGTTTTATGCAACTGCGCCAGCACCCGGCGGGTGTAGGCCAGGCTGAATTCCTGGAACGCACCGTCGGCCAATACCCCGCCCCAGCTGTCAAACACCATCACGGCTTGTGCACCGGCCTCAATCTGGGTGTTGAGGTAAAGCGCCACGGCATCGGCATTCACCTGCAACATCTTGTGCATCAGGTCGGGGCGGCTGTACAGCATGGTTTTGACCAAGCGGTAGTCGTCGGAGCCGGCGCCTTCCACCATGTAGCAGGCCAGCGTCCAGGGGCTGCCGCTGAAACCAATCAGGGGCACGCGGCCGTTGAGTGCCTTGCGAATCGAGGTGACGGCGTCAAACACATAACGCAGCTTGTCCATGTCAGGCACTTCGAGCTTGGCAACAGCCGCCTCATCACGCACGGGTGACGCAAACTTGGGGCCTTCACCCAAGGCAAATGACAGTCCCAGACCCATGGCGTCGGGCACCGTCAGAATGTCGCTGAACAAGATGGCGGCATCGATCGGGAAGCGCTCCAGGGGCTGCAATGTGACCTCGGTGGCAAAGTCGGTGTTGGTGGCCAGGCCCATGAAACTGCCCGCCTTGGCGCGCGTGGCGCGGTATTCTGGCAAGAAGCGCCCGGCCTGGCGCATCATCCAGATCGGTGTGTGGTCGGTGGCTTGGCGCAAGCAGGCGCGCAGGAAAGTGTCGTTCTTGAGGACGGCGTAAGGGGATGAGGTGGTCGAATTCATGGGGCAATTGTCGCAGCAAGCGGCCCACCCCTGAGCACCTGTGCAGCGTTGATTGCGTTAACGCTCATGGCTGCCGGGCTGTGGCGCAGCATGACCGCTTATTGGGCGCTGACGGCTCTTTCGGCTGAGGGTTTGGCCGAGGCTGAGGCGGCTGCCGATGCCGATGCCGATGCCGATGTCACTTTGGCAGGTGCGTCGGGGATCTGCATGGCACCGTCTTCAAAGCTGCCGGCATCGGCATCGGCGTCGCTGTGGCAGGCAGCGCAGTTGTTTTTGCTCTCGACCAAGGGGTAGGCCCAGTCTACGGCGGTGATTTCGCGGTGTTTCCTGACCCAGTAAGAGGTCTCAATGATGCGCAGCGGCGTGGCGCCTTTGGGCAAAGACGGCTCAATCTTGAAACCGGCTTCGGTCAGATACTGGTCGGCCGAGTTGTCGGTCACGAATTTCAGCACCGCCTCGGTGGTTGCCGCATCCAGCCCGAGGTCAGTGCCAAAGTGTTTGTCTTGCTCGGCCATCATTTTTTGCCATGAGCGGCTGGGCAACAAGGCCGGGTAAAACACGCCATGGCAGCTGCCGCATTACTCGCGCCACTGCTTGTAGTCAGGCAAGGCCTTGCCAACAAACGTCACATGGGGTTCTTCGTCGGCGCCGCCTTTCTGTCGTGCGTACCAGGTCTGTGCATCGAACTGCCGTTCGATGGCGTAGCCAAACCACCAGCTGCCAAATGCCAACATGGCCAACAGGATCACCACGCCGTTGATGAGGCCAGCCACCAACAGCCGCATGGCAATGGCACGGAGTTCGCGCAACGCTTTCATTAATTGATGTGACGCAGCCGCCTGAAGCAGCTGAAGCTGGGCATAGGCGGTGCGCGATGCGTTGATGGGTAGCTTGCGACAAAGCGCAAACGGATTGAGCTTATTGGTAATGCTCAAGCATTCAAGCTTGAAGGTGGCGTAAATCGCCATGAAGACGTGGTTGCTTTGGGTTTGCAGCGTTCGCGTGGGGGACTTGGCCAGATTGGCGTTGGACTTCAAGGATTTGTGAAATACCTCCATTTGCCACCGTTTTTTGTAGCTTGTGGCGGATCAGACCAAACCCAACCCAGTAAAGGTTTGATAAGGCATCAGTGGCCTACGTGCAAGCCAAGAAAATGAAATAGAACATTGAGAGCTCTTCCGTTGACGGGTACGCGCTTACATCAACGAAACCAGTAGACCCGAAAGAGTTAAGGTGATTTCCTGCGAAAAATATACCCATCTGACTTGTCTTTTTGTCCATCTGCTGCGTTGCAAAAACGGTTGTATAGCTCGCTATACGCCCATTTTTACGCCTTGCAGCTGAACAAAAATCCTGCGTCATCTGGG
>JBBQSS010000147.1:0-7642 GCA_038213665.1 Burkholderiales bacterium
ACCATTGCGGCTGGCCGCGTCTACCGTGGGCGCCAGTGTGCGCACCCGGCCCTTGACCTGATCGCCGCCCGGTGCCGTCACAACCACGCCCGTGCCTGCGCGCAAGCGGCCCAGTTCGGCAGAGGTCACCTCGCCGCGCCATTCCAGTCGACCCTGGCGGATGAGCCGAAACATCTCGGTGCCGGCCGCCACCACCGAGCCCACGGTGGCACTGCGGCTGGAGATGATGCCGCTGTCGGGTGCCAGCAGCCGTGTTTGCTTGAGGCGCAGCTGTTGCGAATCAAGCTGAGCTTTGGCCGAAGCCACGCGGGCTTGGGCGGTTTGCTCTTGCGTCAGGTACTGGTTGATTTGCTGGGCGCTGATGGCGCCGGTGCCCTGGATGGCGCGGGCGCGGTCACCATTGGCCAGGGCTTCTTGCGCGTTGGCCTGGGCTTCAGCCACGGTGGCGCGGGCCAGGGCGACGTCGGCCTGCACACTCTCGGCGGCAAAGCTGGCCAACAGCTGGCCTTTTTTCACGCTGTCACCCACGCTGGCATGCAATTCAGCCACGCGCAGGCCACTGGCCTCGGCACCAATGCTGGCTTCTTGCCAGGCCGCCACACTGCCATTGGCCGCCAGCTTGATCGGCAACATGCCGCGTTTGGCTTGGGTCACGGCCACCGTGAGTGAGGGCTTGGCGGCGCTGGCGGTGCCACCCGCTACGGGCTTGGCGGGGTCAGGCGTTGGCGTGCGATTGGCAAACAGGCCCAATGCGATCAGGGCGAGCACAGCGGCGGCGATCAGGCCCAGCGTGCGGGGTTTGACGGGTAGACGGTTCATGGTGTGTGTTTCCTGGTTTTTGTTGGTTTTTGAACATAAGGGTGGGGTGCTTGGCTTACAGCGCGGCGCTGGGCTGGGCAGCGTCAAAGCCCCCGCCCAAGGCGCGGTACAGCGCCACCCAGGCCCGGTTGCGTTCCAGCGCCAATGACAGCTGTGCCGATTGCGCGGCCAGCGCCGTGCGCCGTGCGTCTTCGAGTTCAACCAGGCTGGCCAGGCCCTGGCCATAGCGCGCCTGTGTCGCCTGCAGTGACTCGGCGTAGCCCCGGGTGGACGTTTCGGCGTCTTGTTTGCGGGCGTCGGTGCTTTGCAGGTTGACCAGCGCTTGTTCGACCTCGCGCACGGCTTGACGCACTTTGCTGCGGTAGACCGCAATGGCCTGGGTGTAGTGGGCCTCGGCCGCCACCACGTTGGCCTGGCGCTGGCCGCCGTCAAACAGCGGCACGGTCAGGGCCAGGGGGCCAAAAGACCAGGTGTCCAGGCCGGTTTGGGTGTCGCCCCTGCTGCTGCGCAGGGCGCCGACCGAGCCGTTGAGGGTCAGGCGTGGCAAACGTTGTGCCTTGGCGCTGCCGACCTGGGCGCTGGCTACCACCACATCGCGTTCGGCGGCAAACACGTCAGGGCGTTGAGTCAAGGTTTGGGCGGGTACGCTTGCTATAAAAACAGGTGCTGCCTGCGCAGGCAGGCTATGGGCTAGAGCCAGTTTTTGTCTTAAATCAGGTTCGGGCAGCCCGGTCAGGGCCACCAGCGCTTTGGTGTCGAGGTCGCAGGCGGTGGCCTGTTGGATGACGCGGCTGTTGCCATCGGCGGCGCTGGCGCGGGCCAGCGCCGCCACCGAAGGGGCGGCAAAACCAGCCTCGGTACTCAAGCCCGCCAGGCGCGCCGTCTCCTGGCGAGACACCGCGTCCTGGCGCGCCACCTGCAACAGTTGGTGGCAGGTTGACAGGCCGTAATAGGTGCTGGCAACTTCAGCCGCCACCGAGACGCGGGCGTCGTGCCACAGGGCCTGGCTGCCCTGCCATTGGGCATCGGCGGCGTGGCTCACGGCGCGGTTGGCGCCCACCAGGTCAAGCTCCCAGGAAGCTTGCAAATTGAGGGTCTGGGTGGTGGTCAAGGGTAGCTCTGGCTGACTGACACCCCGGTTCACGCTGGCAGACGCGTCCAGCTTGGGCAACAGGGCCGCATTGGCGGTGGTGCGAGCGGCCCGCGCCGCCTCCACCCGGGACCGGGCTTGCGCCACCGACGGGCTCACCGCCTGCGCGGCCTCAATCAGTTGCACCAACAGTGGGTCACCTTGTTGCTGCCACCAGTGCGACAAGGCACCCACCGTGCCCTGATGCGGCAACGGCGCCTGCCACTGCGGCGCCACCAGGGGGTCAACCTGGGTTGGCGGCATGAGGTTGGCGCAGCCAGCCAAGCCAAGGGCCAACGCCAACACGCTGAGCCGGTAAGAATAAGGGGGCATCTTGATCGTCCTTTTTTTTTGCTGCGGATTCTGGGCAGGTTCGCCCGGTGACTGATTGAGCCACGCGCCAAGGCTGCAAGGTTATCAAGGTTTTGAAGGCGGCGCGGTCGCCCGACAGCTTAACGGCCTTGTGTGGCACCTCAGGGCGTCCGCTGGATAATGGCGACATGAACCAACTTGACGCCCTCAAACAATTCACCACCGTGGTGGCCGACACCGGCGACTTCAAACAAATTGAAGCCTTTCAACCCACGGATGCCACCACCAACCCGTCGCTGATTCTCAAAGCGGTGCAAAAGCCAGAGTACCGCTCGCTGCTTGATGACGCCGTCGCCGAATTCCGGGGGCGCACCCTTGACGAAGTCACCGATCGGCTGCTGGTGCGTTTTGGCTGCGAGATCTTGTCCCTCATTCCGGGGCGGGTCTCCACCGAAGTGGATGCCCGTCTGAGCTTTAACACCAGTGCCAGCGTGGCCCGCGCCGAGCGTCTGATTGAGTTGTACCAGGCGCAGGGCATTCACCTTGACCGGGTGCTGATCAAGGTGGCGGCCACCTGGGAAGGCATTCAGGCCGCAGCCGAACTGGAGCAGCGCGGCATCCACACCAATTTGACGCTGCTGTTTTCTTTTTGCCAGGCCGTGGCCTGTGCCCAGGCCAAGGTGCAACTGATTTCGCCGTTTGTCGGGCGCATTTACGACTGGTACAAAAAATCAGCCGGGCCGGCCTGGGTCGAAGCCGAGCACACCGGTGCCCATGACCCCGGTGTGCAGTCGGTCACACAAATCTACAACTACTACAAAAAATTTGGCATCACCACCGAGGTGATGGGCGCGAGTTTTCGCAACATCGGCCAGATCACCGCGCTGGCGGGTTGTGACTTGCTCACCATCAGCCCCGAGTTGCTGGCCCAATTGGCCGCCAGCACCGCACCGCTGCCGCGTGCGCTGGAGGCCCAGACCGCTCAAGGACTGAACCTGGCGCATGTCAGTTTTGACGAAGCCACGTTCCGTTTTGCCCTGAACCAGGACGCCATGGGCAGCGAGAAACTGGCCGAGGGCATTCGGGCGTTTTGTGTAGATGCCGTCAAGCTCGACAAGATGTTGCAAGCTGCCTGACACCCGCTGCCATGGCAACCCCGTCATGTCATCCTGGGCGTGTACAGTTGATGTGAAAGAACGATGAATCACGCCATTGTGATGGGTGCGTCTTTCATCATTTGCGCGGCCATCTCGGCCATGAAAGTTAACTTCAGTGAGATCAGCCATGAATCGACTTCGTTGTGACCAAACACCGGTCTGGGCCGCGCTGCAAACCGCGTATGAGTACAGCCACCCCTTTGACCTGCGTGAGGCCTTTGCCGCCGACGCGCAGCGTTTTTCGGCCTTCAGCCAAAGCGCCCCGCATGTGTTTGCCGACCTGTCGAAAAACCTGATTGACTCTTCCACCGAACAGCTGCTGCTGGAACTGGCACGCCAAACCGGCGTGGCATCCCACCGCGACGCCATGTTTGCCGGCGAGGCCATCAACACCACCGAACAGCGCGCCGTGATGCACTGGCTGCTGAGAACCCCGCCTGCGGACCCCGCCATGCCGGCCCAATCGTTGCACCGGCACATGGAAGCCACGCTGCACGAGGTGCATACCACGCTGAACGCCATGCTGGACTTTGCCGAAGCGGTGCGTGCGGATGCGGCCATCACCGATGTGGTCAACATCGGCATTGGCGGCTCGGACCTGGGCCCGCAAATGGCGGTGCTGGCGCTGGACGAATTTGTGACCCCGGTCAAGCGTTTTCACTTTGTCTCGAACGTGGACGGCCATGAACTGGCCGCCGTGCTGCGCAAGCTCAAGCCTGAGAGCACCTTGTTTCTGGTGGCCAGCAAAACCTTCACCACGATTGAGACCATGACCAATGCCCAGTCCGCCAAGGACTGGTTCGAGGCCAGCGGCGGCACCGACATTGCCCGGCATTTCGCCGCACTCACCACCAACGTGGCTGCGGCGAAGGCCTTTGGCATCCGCACCACCTTTGGTTTTTGGGATTGGGTGGGCGGGCGTTATTCGGTCTGGTCGGCCATTGGCTTGCCGCTGGCGATGGCCATTGGCGCGCCGGGTTTCAAAGAATTTCTGGCCGGTGCGCACGCCATGGACGAACACTTTCGTACCGCGCCACTGGAACAAAATCTGCCGGTGCGGCTGGGCTTGCTCGACGTGTGGTACCGCAATTTCCATGGCTTTACCAGCCGCTCGGTGGCGCCGTACCACAGTGCCTTGAAGCGTTACCCGGCGTATTTGCAACAGCTGGAGATGGAAAGCAACGGCAAGCGGGTCGATGCCGACGGCGCAGCGCTGCCCTATGGCACCTCACCGGTGATCTGGGGCGAGCCCGGCACCAACGGCCAGCATGCGTATTTTCAGATGCTGCACCAAGGCACCGACGTGGTGCCGGTCGAGTTTGTCGCGGTGAAAAGCCCCAAACATTCCCTGCCAGGGCATCACACCCTGCTGCTGGCCAATGTGCTGGCGCAGGCGCAGGCCTTGATGCAGGGCAAGAGCGCTGATGCCGGGCCGTCCCAAGTCGCTGCTGCTGCCGCGGCGGGCAGCGAGTCACCTGCCGTGGGCGAGCGTGGCAGTGACGAGCTTGCTGGCGGTCACAAGAATTTTCCCGGCAACCGCCCCAGCACCTTTTTACTGCTCGACGAGTTGAATCCTGCCAGCCTGGGAGCGTTGATCGCGCTGCAAGAGCACCGCGTGTTTGTCAGCGGTGCGGTCTGGGGCATCAACAGCTTTGACCAATGGGGTGTGGAACTGGGCAAGGTGCTGGCCAAAGATGTGGAGAAGCGGCTCCTCAGCGGTGACACCGCCGGGCTGGACGGCTCCACGGCGGGCCTGTTGGCACATTTGCGGGCTTGATGAACATCGTTTTTGACTTCGGCGCGGTGCTGTTCACCTGGCAGCCCGGCAAACTGTTGCTGCAGACTTTTCCGGAGCGGGTGAAGACGCCGCAAGACGCGGCAAAACTCTCACACCAGATGTTTGGCCACCCCGACTGGCACGACTTTGACCGAGGTGTTCTGGCAATGGAGGCGGTGATTGACCGCACCGCCAGCCGACTTGATTTGCCAGCCGCTGCCATGGGCGATCTGGTGCGCGGCATAGGCGAGCACTTGACCCCGATCCATGAGACCGTGGCGCTGCTGCAGATGTTGCACACACGTCGTCAGGCCGGGGAGGGCGTGGCAGGGTTGTATTACCTGTCCAACATGCCCACCCCCTACGCCCGTTTTCTTGAAAGTCAGCACAGTTTTTTGAGGTGTTTTGACGGCGGCATTTTTTCGGGCGATGTGCACCACATCAAACCCGAGCCTGAAATCTACGAACTGTTGGAAAGCCGCTACGCACTGCAGTCGCACCGGATCGTCTTCATTGACGACCTGAAGCACAACGTGGAGGCTGCCACCGGGCGCGGCTGGCAGGGCATTCAGTTTGAATCGGGCGCGCAACTGCAGGCGCAATTGCTGCCTTTACTGTCTCTGAAAGATACCTGCTTGCAAAGCCGCGCAAAGTGGCTTGGTACAAAGCGGGGTTGACCAGATTGAGGTCACTGTGGGCCGCCCCGTCGATGGCGAGCCACTGTTTTGGGCTGTTGGCGGCGGCAAACAGCTGCTCACCCAGGCGGATTGGAATGGTGTGGTCCTGCGTGCCGTGCAGCATCAGCAGTGGCGCCTGCACCTGGCTTATTTTTTCAATCGAGGCAAACCGCTCCCGGTTGAACAGGTTGACCAGGCTGGCCAGCGCGCCCGCCTCTTGCGCCACATCGTCGAAGCTGGTGAAGGCCGATTCCAGCACCAGGCCGCCATAGTCCGAAGGACGTAGTCGGCTGGCCAGGTCAACTGCCACGCCACTGCCCATGGAGTGGCCATAAATCACGCGCTTTTTGGCATTGGGTTGATGCCGGGTGAGCGCTGACCAAGCCAGTTGCGCATCGGCCATGATGCTGGCTTCAGACGGAACGATCGGGCTGCTTTCGCCCCAGCCCCGGTAGTCCACCGCCAGCACCGAAAACCCGGCTTCCCGCAGTGAGTCAATCTTGTGCAAATTACCAAACAGGTTACGAAAAGTGCCATGCAAGTACAGCAAGCCGGGCGCTTCTGGTGCGGCGTGTGGCAGCCACCAAATGGCCAGATGCTGCGCTGGGTCGGAGTCAGGCAGGCTTAACAAATAGCGCTCATCCCCGGCGCGCAAGCCGGCAAATTCAGTAGGCACACCGCTTGTCGGGCGGTATAGGAGCTGGCGCTGGTAGTTGTCCAGCCAGGCGCAACCGCTGCTGCCAAGCAGCACCAGCAGCACCAGCCAACGGGAAAAAACCGCCGTTACACTGTGCCCGTTTTGTCTCTTGCAGTTCAGTTCTGACCCCATGAAAAAATATGCACAACTTGCTGTCGCTTTGATTGTGGCGCAGCAAGTACCTGTGGCCTTGGCCCAGACAGAAAGCGGCTGGCTGGCCGAGCCTGGCATGAAGCTCGAATGGCAAATGAGCCCCTACAGTTACCACTTTTCAAACAGTGATGAGCACAGACCGGTCTTCATGCTGGGCCTGGAACGCGAGCATGCCAGCGGCAAGCTCGACGGGCTGACCTACTTCAGCAACTCCTTTGGCCAGGATTGCGTCTACATCTACCCTTGGGGCGGTGTCTATAAAAGCATAGCGGGCATTGCGCCCTTGTCGTTCAAATGGACGGCGGGCCTGTTGTATGGCTACAAAGCGCCCTATGAAAACAAAGTGCCGCTGAATTACAAAGGTTTTTCACCCGGCGCCATCATTGCCCTGGCCTACGAATTCAAGCCTGGCTGGTCGGCGCAGGTCAATGCGTTAGGCGCGGCGGCGCTGATGCTTCAGTTCAATGTGCTGTTCAAGTAAATTTATAAGAAATTAGCCTCTAGCCCTTATGGAATAAGCGCAAGCAGCTATAAATTAGATAGTAAAAAACCCCACAAAGCTTGCGCTTTGCGGGGTTTTTTTCAGCTGTTGAGTGCTGGTAAAGTGTTGCGCAATCGCGCGAAACCTAGGCGCATCGCCTCTGACAGTGCGAACCGCACGGCAAGGCGACGCAACGACGGTATCGCGCGATTTCGCGACGCTTTTTACATGCCCATGCCACCCATGCCGCCCATGCCACCCATGTCGCCGCCACCCATGCCGCCGCCGGCTGCGTCATCCTTTGGAGACTCAGACACCATGCACTCGGTGGTCAACATCAGCGAAGCCACAGACGCTGCGTTTTGCAGGGCCGTGCGGGTCACCTTGGTTGGGTCCAGAATACCCATTTCGATCATGTCGCCATAGGTGTCGTTGGCCGC
>JBBQSS010000148.1:0-7640 GCA_038213665.1 Burkholderiales bacterium
GCCTTGAACAATGCCTACAACTACACCCGTGACAAGATTCGTGTGGCGGCCCGCATCGACGCGGGTTGGCTGCACCTTCGGGTGGAGGACAATGGCAATGGTTACCCAGCCGCCATGTTGCAAGGCAGCGGCGTGGATGCCAACAAGGGGGTCAATTTCTCCAGTGGCAGCACCGGTTTGGGTTTCTATTTTTCATCACAGGTGGCGCAGTTGCACCAAAATCACGGCCAATCCGGTTCACTGACCATTGAAAACGGTGGGGCCTATGGCGGCGGGTGTTTTGTGGTTCGTTTGCCCTGAGTCGCTTGAAAGGCACCCATGACTTTTACGCTTAAACAAGCCAATACGCTGATCGTTGACGACTTTCAGGGCATGCGCACCATGTTGCGCGACTTTGTCCGGTTGATGGGCGTCACCCAGATCACCACCGCCGGCAATGGCAAGGATGCCCTCAGCCATCTCGGGTCTGCCAGGTTTGATGTGGTGATTTGTGACTACAACCTTGGGCCTGGGGCCAATGGCCAGCAGGTGCTGGAAGAGGCCAAGCTGCGCAACCTGGTGGGGGTGTCGACCATTTGGGTCATGGTGACTGCCGAGAAGACCACCGACATGGTCATGGGCGCGGCCGAGGTCAAGCCTGATGACTACTTGCTCAAGCCCATCAATCAGGTGCTGCTGCAAAGCCGCCTGGAGAAACTGATTGCCCGCAAACAGTCTTTGGGCGTGGTGGAAGCCGCCATCCGGGCCAAGGACTTTGGCGCTGCCATTGGCCACTGCGACCAGTTGCTGAAAGACAAGGCCGTCATCAACACCCAGGAAATTCTGCGCATCAAGAGCGACTTGCTGCTGACCATGGGTGACAACGCTGAGGCCAAGGCGCTGTTTGAGTCGGTGCTGGCCGTGCGCAATATTGCCTGGGCCAAGACCGGCTTGGGTAAGGTGCTTTATTACGCCCAAGACTATGCCGGGGCGGCTGCATTGTTCGGGCAGGTGTTGCACGACAACCGCATGTATGTGGAAGCGGCCGACTGGTTGGCCAAGTCTTTTGAGGCCATGGGTGAGTTGGCCAAAGCCGAACAGGTGTTGCTTGATGCGGTCAAGCTGTCGCCCAATTCGCCGGTGCGGCAGAAACACCTGGGTGACACGGCTTTTAAAAACGGCTCGCTGGACCTGGCGCAGGCCGCACTTGAAAAAACCATCAAGATCAGTGAATTCTCCACCCACAAGAACCCGGCGGTGTATGCCAGTCTGGCCGAGGTGTTTTCCGAGAAAGATTCACCCGAAGAAGCCCTCAACGTACTCAAGCGCAGCAAGAATGATTTCAGATTCAATCCGCAAGCGGCCTTGCAAACCGCAGCGGCTGAGAGCCGGGTTTATCAAAAAATGGGGCAGACTGAGAAAGCCCAAGCGGCGCTGGCCACTGCGGAACAACTGGTCGAGCAGTTGGCCGACAACATCAGCCCCGAGCTGCTGGTAGAGGTGGCCAAGTCGCAGCTCAAGCTGGGTCAAAAAGACAAAGCTTGCAGCCTGCTGGGCCGGGTGATCAAAAACAACCACGAAAACGCGGCACTTTTCAGCCAGATTGAAGCCGTTTTTGCCGGTGAAAACATGGTACAAGTTGGCCACGCACTGGTCACGGCGTCGCGCCAGGAGGTGATTGACATCAACAACCAGGGCGTGACGCTGGCCAAGCAGGGTGATTTCGCGCAAGGGGTGGCCTTGCTGCGTTCAGCGGTCAAGCAGCTGCCCAGCAGCGAGGCGGTCATTCTCAACCTGAGCGGGCTGTTGATTGGTCAGATGAGCAAAGAGGGTTACAAGGACGCTTTGGGCGCGGAAGCCCTGGCCTTGCTGGATCGTGTGCATGAGCTCAACCCGGCCAATAAAAAATATTACGCCTACACGCTGGTGCTGAACCGCTTGCAGCGCGGTTGAGGTGATTCGCTGTCGGTAAGGGTCGACCCCCTAAACGACGGGTTCGACCTCGCCCAGCGTGTTGGTGAAGACGATGTGCCCCTGCGGGTCGATGCTGAAACTGCCTTCGTTGAATTCCCGGCGCAGCCTTGCCGACAGACTGCCCATGAGCAGGTCAACCGCACCGCTTGATCCCACGCCAATCTCAAGCCTGGCTGTTTGTGCCAACGCAATTTGCGCTTCAAGTGCGGTCTTTTCTGCCAAGGACTTGCCCCACACCTGAACCGCGTGGCGCCAGGAGTCTTTGACCCGCGCCAACAGGCCTTTGGGGTCGCCGGTGCTGGTCAACTGTTTGACGATTTTGCGCAGGCTTTCTTCCGTGGTGTTTTCTTTGGCCATGCGCTCACACAAGGCCGCGTATTGGCTTTGAAGTGCGCGATTGACGCCCAGGCTGATTCGGGTGGTGGCGCCTTTGGCGGAACCCAGCACGGGGGTACGAATCAGCATCATGGCGGTGGCTGACCCACCAATCAGTCGGCCGCGCTCGGGTGCCTCGGCACCGATGATGATTTGATTGAGGGATTCCAGCTCGCACTCCAGTGCCATGTCGTTTAACACGATGACAGTGCCCGCAGCAATATACGAGCCTTGCGCAAAACGGGCGGTCACAGAGCCGCCTGCCTGCAATTTAGCCTGGGAAATCACGCCCCCGTCAATGTGAATGTTGCCGCCTGCCTCAAGTGTTCCGCCGTCCACCATGCCCTTGACCAGAATGTCGCCGGTGGCCTGAACGGTCATGCCTTGAACCACCTCGCCTTGAACCTCCACGGTGCCGTCAAAGTGGATATTGCCTGTGGCCATGTTGACCTCGGCCACCCGAAGGATGGGCTCGACCATGACACCGCCATTCACCAAAACGGGCTGCCCAGAGACCGCTGCCTGCAACAGGTTGGGGTCAGTGCTGGCCACCTCTGCGCCGGACAGTTGCGCCGCAAAGGGTTGGTCGTGCCCGGGATGGGGCGCCAGAATATGGCCCAGAATGGTGTGCCCCGGCACGCCTGGGGTTGCCGGAATGCGGCGCATCAGGGGAGCGCCGGCTGGCACCACCGTGATCTTGCCGTGTTCGCGGTAGTCGATCAGGCCATGGTCATCGAGTTTCGGGGCACGGTCTGCTGTCTCCGGAATCATGCCTTCAAAAAGGGTGTCTTGCCCGTCATGTGCGGGCTCACCGTGGGCGATAGACACACCGCTGAAATCGCCCAATTCACAGGCATGCAGCAGCGCAACTTCGTCTACGCCAAAGACCACACCGGCATCGGCCAGTGCTTTCAAGACATCTTCCATGGCAGCCGCCTTGCCGCCATGTGCTGGCGTGAGCTTGATCTCGGCGTTCATTTCATCGGGGGCGATGTCGACTTCTACCTTCGCGTCGATCCGGTCTGCCAGCAACAGCACGCCCTCAAAGGTCGGGTTGTTGCTGGCGTCAGCTGCTTTGGCAATGGTGTCTTCGTGAAATTGGCAGTTGCCATAGCCTTCACGCACCAGCAACGCGTGCAGCGCATCCACATCGACTGGGGCGCGGCCAACGGTGGGTTGAATGCGCAGGTAAACGTGGCCATCAGCCTCCGTCAGGGACAAGCCAGCGAGCGCAGAAACATTGGGGTTCATGTAAAACTTTGGGAGTAGAGGGCAAATTATGCAGCTGCAGCATAGGTGTCCAACCACTTTTGCCTGCAACGCCCACCGGAGAGGCCATGCTTGTCCAAGCGGCATGCGCCGGAAGTGTTCGGGCTAAGATCAAGCAATGACTTCTGCCGTACACGACTTGAATTTAACCGTTCCCCTGAAACAAGATGCCACCATCATCGCCCTGGTGGGCCTGGCGCATGCGGCGTCGCACTTTGGCCATTTGTTGCTGCCGCCCTTGTTCCCGGTGTTCATGCAGGAATTTGGCTTGAGTTTTTCTCAACTGGGGGCGCTGATGAGCGTGTTTTTTGTGGTGTCGGGTTTGGGGCAGGCGTCGGCCGGGTTTGTGGTGGACAAGGTGGGTGCGCGGCCGATGCTGTTTGCCGCAATGGGGCTGTTGGCCTTGGCGGCTTTGTTGGCCTCCACGGTCACGGGTTACGGCGGCCTGATGCTGGTGGCGGCGTTGGGCGGGCTGGCCAATGCGACCTTTCACCCGGTGGACTTCACCATTTTGAACCAGCGCGTGTCAGCCTCGCGTTTGGGGCATGCGTTCAGTGCGCACGGGCTCACCGGTAATTTGGGCTGGGCGGCGGCTCCGGTGTTTTTTGCCACGATCACCGCCGTCAGCAACTGGCGCACGGCTTATCTGGCGGCGGCATTGCTTTACGTGGGTGTGCTGGTGCTGCTTTTTGTACAACGTGACAAGCTGAAAACTGAAGCGGCCGTTCACCACGCCGACTCCCCCGCAGAGCACAGCATGGCGTTCATGAAGCTGCCGGTGGTGTGGTGGTGCTTTGCTTTCTTTTTGTTGTCAACCATGACCTTGTCGGTGGTGCAGAACTACTCGGTCTCTATTCTCAAAGCCTTGCACGGCATCAGCTTCGAGTTGGCCACGCTGACGCTTACGGCCTACATGCTGTGCGGCGCGGCGGGCATGTTTGTGGGTGGGTTTGTGGCCGCTCATTCACGCCACAGTGACCGGGTGGTGGCATTGTCGATGTCGGCCGCAGCAGTGTTACTGGCGCTGTGCGGTACGGGGCTTTTTGGTGCCACCCTGACCATGGGGGTGCTCGCTGCGACTGGCTTTGCCGTGGGCATCGGCGGGCCATCGCGCGACATGATGATCAAAAAGGCCACGCCGCAAGGTGCCACGGGTCGGGTTTACGGCCTGGTTTACTCGGGGCTGGACACCGGGTTTGCGATTTCACCCCTGATCTTTGGTGTCTTCATGGACCGGGGGTGGTTTGGTGCCACGCTGTTGGGCGCAGCGGCTGTGTTGCTGCTCAGTGTGGTGGCTGCGTTGGGGGTCGGACAGCGCACGGTGCTGAACGCTTGAGGGCGGCAACAAGCTTGTCTGCCGTCCTTGGTGTGGGAACCCTGACAAACAGGTTCTCAACTGCCCTTGATGGTGTACGTGCCATCCTTGGACCACTTGATGGCGGCGTCAAGAAACACGGCTTTGATCTCTGGTTTGTAGAGCTTGACCATGTCAAATGCTTCACCACTGCGTGCGCCAGCGCCGCAAAAGAAAATGATGGGTTTGTCTGTGGGCAGCTTGTCCAGATTTTTCTCGAGCGTGCTGACCGGAATATTGATCGCCCCCTTGAAGGTGCCAGTGGCCATTTCTGCAGGCTCGCGTACGTCAACCAGGTGCACGCTGTCGGGCGCTTCCTTGTAGATGCGCTCAAATGACGCCACTGAAATGGTGCCGGATTCCTTGCCAGCTTCAATGGCGGGTGCTTTGGGTGCCGCTGTGCCAGCAGCATCTGCGGCAGTCGGACCAGCACCGTAGGTTTTTTGCCATGCGGGATAGCCTTCCGGTACGACCTTGACATGGGTGTAGCCCAGTTTGATGGCCTTGAGCGCCGAATCGTTGCTCAGCACACATGCCAGGCCTTCACAGTAGAAATATAAAGCGGCGTTCTTGTCTGCGGGAAGCGTCTTGGCGGCCAGCGTGTCAAACTGGGAATCCGGCAAACTGATGGCGCCCGGGATATGGCCCAAGTCGTACTTGCGCGCTTTGGGGCGCGAGTCGATCAGCGTCATAGGCGCTTTTTCGTCTATCAGCTTCTTGATGTGGGCCACGCTGACCGCTTGCAGGTTACCGCCAGCGACCCAGGCAGGAAAACCTTCGGCGAAAACACGCACGTTGGTGTAACCCAGTTTTTCAGCTTTGTGAGCGGCGTTGTGGCTGAGCATGCAGTCATAACCTTCGCAATAGAACACCAACAACATCGCCTTGTCTGGCGGCAGCAAGATGGGGGCCAGCTTGTCAAACTGGCTGTCAGGAATATTGACGGCCGTGGGGATATGGCCCAGATCGTACTTGCGCGCCGCGGGGCGTGCATCAATCAGCAGCACGCCATCAATCTTTGGCACCACGGCCTGTTTTTTTACGAACTCCAGGTCCACCAGTTTAGTGAACCAACCCGGTCCTGGGTTGGCAGGAGAATACATGGGCCCGGGGGCAGTGGCTGTGGCAGGCGCAGTTGTTTGACCCTGCACGGGGGCAAGTGCCAAGGCAGACAGCAGGGCAACCATAAGGGGAATTCGTTTAACTTTCATCATGACTCCGTTTTAAAAAATGGGCAAAAGGGTTCACATCAGTGTGAATTTCTCAGTGGACTCGTTGTAGCGCACCAGGGCGTACCAGAGCAGCAGCAGACCGCCCGAGATCAGCAAGGTGAGCCCCCAGCCTGACAACATGTCGGGCAGGTAGGCCTGAAATCCGACGGCGGTTCGCTCGAAGGTGTCGATGTTGGTCTCATCGATCGAAGTAATCTGGAATTTCTTGAACAAGGCACTGGCGGTTGACCCCATCCAGGCGAAAAAAAACATGCTGACCCACAGCTTGAGGTGACCCTCACCCATACGCCACAACGAACCGGATGCACAACCGCCAGCGAACACCATGCCGATGCCAAAGATCACCCCCCCTAGCAAGGAGCCGATCCAGAACGTGGCGGGAATGGCCACATAGGGGTCAATGATTTTCTTTTCAAACAGCAGCGCGGCCAAAGGCAAGCCAATGGCCAGCGCCAGGATCACAGCCTTGGTCATCTCGCCTTCGCCAGTCACAAAGGGTTCGCGAAAGGCCCTTGCAAAACACAGGCGGGAGCGGTGCAAAATAAAGCCGATGGCAAAACCAGCCAGCACAATCAGCGCGCGAACCGCCAGTGGCTCACTACCCGAGTACAGCCACACTGCGGCCCAGGTCAAAACCCCAAAGGCAACCAACCCGCCTATCAGAGGGAAAGTTTGTTTGACGGATGCTGGCACCTGAAGCATGGGGGGTGGCTGCGTACCCCACGTCATGTTTTCCATGGTCCACAACAGCAGCTTGAAGCCGATGGCGGCCCCGGCGAGCAAGCCCGCCCACATGGCCCACCCTGCAGGTGAGGCATGCAGCACCGGGTTGAAAAACCCGCCCGTGGTGCAGCCACCCGCCAGCGCGGCACCCACCCCCATCAAGCAACCGCCCAGCAAGGCCCACACATATTCAAGCTTGGGAGGCCGGGAGGGGGCGAACTGGCGTGACAGCAAAGCCGCGCAGAAGGCGCCAATCACCAGGGTGGTGTTCATCAAGGACATGCGGTGCGACCAGAAGCTGTCCAGCTCAGTCGGCACACCCAGCAGCGGTCCCAAGCCGATCAGGTTGTTGATCCAGTCACCCCAAAACTTGACACCACCGAACACCCCCCACACCAAGCCGTTGACCATCAAGCCAAGAATGACCAGCACCAAAAGGACCGCGCCCATGTAGGAGGACCACTTTTTGACAAACAGCTTGTCGTAATCCGACTTGAAGCCGGCCTTCCACTTGGCACTTGTTGTGACAGCCATGGCGCAGTCCTTTAGAAAGACGGTGATTGATTCCTCTGGCCCACGCTAAACATGAGCCGCACACAAGCCGGTCAGCTGCAGCTGGCCGGTGCATCGCCATCCTTGGCGCCCTTCAGCAGGAACGCCTTGATGTCATCCATGAGCTCCTGATCCGGCGTATCGGCATACTTCTCCGCCGCCTTGTTGCCTGACTTGATGCT
>JBBQSS010000149.1:0-7537 GCA_038213665.1 Burkholderiales bacterium
AGGTGAATTTGCAGCAGTTACGCCAATGGCACGCGGCCTGGGCGCGCTGAAAGGCGCTGAACTGCATTACGCTCAAGAATTTCAAACTTTAAAGAAAGCTTTCCATGACTACCTCCAATGTTTTGCGTCTGGCCCCCAGCATCTTGTCAGCGGACTTTTCCCGTTTGGGTGAAGAAGTGCGCGCCATTGAAGCCGCTGGCTGTGATTTGGTGCACTTTGACGTGATGGACAACCATTACGTGCCCAACCTGACCATTGGCCCGCTGGTGTGCGAAGCCATTCGCCCGCATGTGAGCATTCCGATTGACGTGCATTTGATGGTGGAGCCGGTCGACGCCATCATTCCGCTGTTTGCCAAAGCCGGCGCCAACATCATCACCTTTCACCCGGAAGCCTCCAAACATGTGGACCGCAGCCTGTCGATGATTCGCGAGCTGGGTTGCAAGGCCGGCCTGGTGCTCAACCCCGCCACGCCCATCAGTGTGCTGGACCATGTGATGGACAAGCTCGACATCATTTTGCTGATGAGCGTCAACCCCGGTTTTGGTGGCCAGAAGTTCATTCCCTCCACGCTGGCCAAACTGCGCCTGGTGCGCGCCAGGATTGATGCGCATGTGGCCGCAGGTGGTCAACCGATCTGGCTGGAGGTAGATGGCGGCGTCAAAACCGACAACATTGCCGAAATTGTGGCCGCCGGTGCTGACACCTGTGTGGCCGGTAGCGCCGTGTTCAGTGCGCCTGATGCTGACGGCGGCTACAAAACGGTGATGCAGTCGCTGCGCCGCGCCGCCCACCAAATTTAAAAAAATACGCCTGTAGCCCTCGTTATATAAGCGCTAGCAGCTATCAAAATCATTACTACCGGAGACCCCACCATGACCATGACCCTTCGTTCCAACCGTTCCACGCTGACGCAGTTTCTGATTGAAGAGCGCCGCCGCTTCCCCAGTGCCAGCGGCGACTTCAATGCCCTGATTCTGGACGTTGCGCTGGCCTGCAAAGGCATTGCCAAGGCGGTGGCCTACGGTGAACTGGCGGGCATGATGGGCAACCATGCGGCAGACGAGGGCGGCTCGGTCAACGTGCAGGGCGAAACCCAGAAAAAGCTCGACGTGCTCTCCAACGACGTCTTCATGCAGCGCACCGAGTGGTCAGGCAACCTGGCTGGCATGGCCAGCGAGGAGATGGACGCGCCGTATCAAATTCCCAAACAGTACCCACGCGGCAACTATCTGATTGTGTTTGACCCATTGGACGGCTCCAGCAACATTGACGTGAATGTGTCGGTGGGCAGCATTTTCAGCATCCTGCGTGCGCCGCAAGAGGTGATTGACTCGGGTCGTGACGTGGTGGATGCCGACTTTTTCCAGATGGGTGCCAAGCAAGTGGCCGCCGGTTACGCCCTGTACGGCCCCACCACCATGATGGTGCTGACCGTGGGTGACGGTGTCAACGGCTTCACGCTTGACCCGAACCTGAGCGAGTTCATGCTGACGCACCCCAAAATGATGATTCCCGAGGACACGCATGAATTTGCCATCAACGCCTCCAACGCCCGCTTTTGGGAAGCCCCGGTGAAGCGTTATGTGGACGAATGCCTGGCAGGTAAAACCGGTGCCCGCGCCAAAGACTTCAACATGCGCTGGATTGCCAGCATGGTGGCCGAAGCGCACCGCATTTTGATGCGCGGCGGTGTCTTCTTGTACCCGCGCGACACCAAAGACGCCAGCAAGCCTGGCCGCCTGCGCCTGTTGTACGAAGCCAACCCGGTGGGCATGCTCATGGAGCAGGCCGGTGGCCGGGCCTCCACAGGTGAAATGCCGATGATGGAGGTGCAGCCCACCAGCCTGCACCAGCGCATTGGTTTTGTGTTTGGTTCCAAAAACGAAGTCGAGCGCATTGAGCGCTACCACGCCGAGCCGGTGCCGGTGCAGGTGGAACTGGACAACCCGCTGTTTGCCGAGCGCAGCCTGTTTCGGGGTTAAGCGTGAAACGTCACTGTCTTGAATCTGCGCCTTCCCGTTCTGGGGGAAGAGTGCAAGGCAGTGTCCATGTGACTCACTGTAAATAATCAAAAATAATAGCTGCTCACGCTTATAAAGCAAGGGCTATAGGCCGATTTGTTATAAATTCTTAAACTTCAGGAGACTTTCGCCATGTCCATTCGCCACCCCATCATTGCCATCACCGGCTCCAGCGGCGCCGGCACCACCTCGGTGACGCGCACCTTTGAGAACATTTTTCGCCGTGAACGCATCACTGCCGCAGTGATCGAAGGTGACAGCTTTCACCGCTTTGACCGCAAGGCCATGAAGCTGGCCGCAGCCGAAGCCGAAGCCGCAGGCAACAAAAACTTCAGCCACTTCGGCCCTGAAAACAACCTGTTCCCCGAGCTCGAAGCCCTGTTTCGGGATTACGCCGAAACCGGCACCGGCAAGCGCCGCAAGTACCTGCACGACCCGGAAGAGGCCGCCCCCTACAAACAAGACCCCGGCACCTTCACGCCCTGGGAAGATGTGCCCGCCGGCACCGACTTGCTGTTTTACGAAGGCCTGCACGGCGCCGTGGTCACCCCTGAGGTCAACATCGCCCAGCACCCCGACTTGCTGATTGGCGTGGTGCCGGTCATCAACCTGGAATGGATTCAAAAACTCTACCGCGACAAAAAACAGCGCGGCTACAGCACCGAGGCCGTCACCGACACCATCCTGCGCCGCATGCCCGACTACGTGAACTACATCTGCCCGCAGTTCATGCACACCCATGTGAACTTTCAGCGCGTGCCGATGGTCGACACCAGCAACCCGTTCATTGCGCGTGACATCCCGAGCGCCGATGAAAGCATGGTGGTGATTCGCTTCAGCAACCCCAAGGGCATTGATTTTCAATACCTGCGCAACATGATTAACGACAGTTTCATGAGCCGCGCCAACACCATCGTGGTGCCAGGGGGCAAAATGGAGCTGGCCATGCAACTCATCTTCACACCTTTCGTGTGGCGCATGATGGAGCGGCAAAAGAAAGCCGGTTGATTTTGAACGCCCCTTGAGTCGGCTGCGCCGCCACCCCCCACTGGGGGGCAACGCCTTGCAGCCCGGCAAAGCCGGTTCTGCGGCGTTCTGGCTAAAGTCCACGCTGTTTCGTATTTTTTTGAGAATCATCATGAACAATCCAAACCCCGAATTCGCCAAACAAATGGCCAATGCCATCCGCATGCTCGCCGTCGACGCGGTCGAAAAAGCCAAATCTGGCCACCCCGGCGCGCCCATGGGCATGGCCGACATTGCCGAAGTGTTGTGGAACCGTCACCTCAGCCACAACCCGGCCAACCCGCATTGGACCAACCGCGACCGCTTTGTGCTCTCCAACGGCCACGGCTCGATGCTGATTTACGCGCTGTTGCATCTCACCGGTTATGACCTGCCGATGGAAGAGCTCAAAAACTTCCGCCAGCTGCACAGCAAGACCGCGGGCCACCCGGAGTTTGGTATCACCCCCGGCGTGGAAACCACCACCGGCCCGCTCGGCCAGGGCATCAGCAACGCGGTCGGCATGGCGCTGGCTGAAAAGCTGCTGGCTGCCGAATTCAACCGTGAAGGCGAAGAGGTCAGCCACCACATCGTCGACCACTTCACCTACACCTTCATGGGCGACGGTTGCCTGATGGAAGGCATCAGCCACGAAGCCTGCTCACTCGCTGGCACGCTGCGCCTGTCCAAGTTGATTGGTTTTTACGACGACAACGGCATCTCGATTGACGGCCATGTCGAAGGCTGGTTCACCGACGACACACCCAAGCGCTTTGAGGCTTACGGCTGGCACGTGATCGCCGCCGTGGACGGGCACGATCCGGCCGCCATTGATGCTGCAGTGAAAGCTGCCAAAGCACAGGCCAAACTGCCACACGGCAAACCGACCCTGATCTGCTGCAAAACCGTCATCGGCATGGGCTCACCCAACAAGGCCGGCACACACGACGTGCACGGTGCCGCCTTGGGTGCGGCTGAAGTGCAGGCCACTCGCGACGCGCTGGGCTGGACATCGGCCCCGTTTGAGATCCCTGCCGACATTGCCGGCGCCTGGAACGCCGTGGCACGCGGTGTGGTGGCTGAAACCGCCTGGAATACCAAGTTTGCGGCCTACCGCAGCCAGTACCCGCTGGAGGCGGCTGAGTATGAGCGCCGCATGGCGGGTGACCTGCTGCCCGATTTTTCGAAGAAATTGCCTGCCGTGCTGGAAACCATTGCCGCCAATCCAACAGCGTTTGCGACCCGCAAATCGAGCCAGAATGCCTTGGATGTGATGGCACCCCTGGTGCCTGAATTCTTTGGTGGCAGTGCTGACCTGACCGGCTCGAACCTGACCAACTTCAAGGGCTGCGTCAAGGCCGGTCGCGACCAGTGGGGCAACCATATGAGTTATGGCGTGCGTGAGTTCGGCATGGCCGCCATCATGAACGGCATCGCGCTGCATGGCGGCTACATCCCTTACGGCGGCACCTTCCTGACGTTTTCCGACTACAGCCGCAACGCCATCCGCATGGCTGCGCTGATGAAAATCCGCGTCATTCATGTGTTCACCCACGACAGCATTGGCCTGGGCGAAGACGGCCCGACGCACCAGAGCGTGGAGCACATCCCCAGCCTGCGCATCATTCCGGGGCTGGACGTGTGGCGTCCGGCCGATGGCCTGGAAACCGCCGTGGCCTGGGCCTGCGCGGTGGAACGCCGTGACGGCCCCAGTGCGCTGTGCCTGTCACGCCAAAACCTGCCGCGCCTGGCCGACATCAGCCAGGTCGACAAAATCCGCAAAGGCGGCTACATCCTGTCAGACATGGACGGCGCGCAAGCCGTCCTCGTCTCGACCGGCTCCGAGCTGGAAATTGCCATGAAGGCGCAAGCCACGTTGGCGGCTGACGGCATCGCGACGCGTGTGGTGTCCATGCCCTGCACCAATGTGTTTGACCGCCAAACCGATGCTTACCAGGAAATGGTGATCCCCTTCAACATGCCCGCCGTGGCCATTGAAGCGGCGCACCCTGACTTCTGGCGCAAATATGTGGGCCGCCATGGTGTGGTGATTGGCATGGCCACCTTCGGCGAATCGGCACCCGCGCCCAAGCTGTACGCCCACTTTGGCATCACTGCCGAGCGGGTGGTGGCCAACGTGCGCACCATCGTGCACCGGGCTGCGAGCAAACGTGCCGAGGCCTTGCCCGACACCGTGGTGCCCTCCAGCAACTGAACGCTTGGTCTGAACATGTCTGACCGCGCTTTTGATCTGATTTTGTTTGACCTGGACGGCACGCTGGTGGAGACCGCGCCCGAAATCATGGACGCGGTCAACGACACCCTGGGCCGCTTTAACCTGTCGCTGGTGACGCAGCAACAGGTTAACGACTGGATTGGCCACGGCACCCTGGAGCTCCTGGTGCAGGCCGTCGCTGACCGCAGCGGCCAGCCGGTCGAGGCGGTGCGCGACAGTGATTTATTGCGCCAGATGGTGCCGATCTACGACGGCTATTACAAACTGCGTTGCGGCACCCGCAGCCACCTGTACCCCTACGTGCGTGAGGTCTTGAACACCTTGCGTGCCCAGGGCGTCAAGCTGTCCGTGGTCACCAACAAGGAAGGCCGCTACACCCAGGTGGTGATGGCTGTGCATGAGCTCGGGCCGCTGTTTGACGTGGTCGTCAGTGGCGACACCTATTCCACCAAGAAGCCCAATCCGGCCGGGGTGGCGCAGTGTCTGGCACAGTTTGGTGTGGCCGCAGATCGGGCGCTGTTTGTGGGGGATTCGAGCATTGATGCCGCCACCGCGCGCAACGCCGGTGTGCCGGTGTGGCTGCTGCCCTATGGCTACAACATGGGGCAACCGATTGACGCCTGTGCACCAGACCGTGTCATTGCTGACTTTTCGTCACTATTGAATAAATAGCTGCTTGCGCATATTCCGTAAGGGCTAGAAGCCAATTTATTATAAATTTATGATCAGGAGAACTTCATGACCATCAAACTCGGTATCAACGGATTTGGCCGCATTGGCCGCATGGTGTTTCGCGCGGCGGTGCAAAACTTCAAAGACATCGAAATCGTCGGCATCAACGACCTGCTGGAGCCCGAGTACCTGGCCTACATGCTGATGCATGACAGCGTGCACGGCCGCTTCAAGGGCGAGGTGTCGGTGGACGCCGGCACGCTGGTGGTCAATGGCCAGCGCATTCGCCTCACCCAGGAGCGCGACCCGGCCAACCTGAAGTGGGCCGACGTCGGCGCCGACGTGGTGATTGAGTCCACTGGCCTGTTCCTGGACAAGGTCACAGCGCAAAAACACCTCGATGCCGGTGCCCGCAAGGTGGTGCTGTCGGCCCCCAGCAAAGACGACACGCCGATGTTTGTGTACGGCGTGAACCACACCGCTTATGCCGGCCAAGCCGTGCTCAGCAATGCGTCTTGCACCACCAATTGCCTGGCTCCCGTGGCCAAGGTGCTCAATGACAAATGGGGCATCAAGCGTGGCCTGATGACCACGGTGCACGCCGCCACCGCCACACAAAAAACCGTGGACGGCCCGAGCAACAAAGACTGGCGCGGCGGCCGTGGCATCCTGGAGAACATCATTCCTAGCAGCACCGGCGCCGCCAAGGCTGTCGGTGTGGTGATTCCCGAGCTCAACAAAAAGCTCACCGGCATGGCGTTTCGGGTGCCCACCAGCGATGTGTCGGTGGTGGATTTGACGGTGGAACTCAACAACGCCGCCACCTATGCCGAAATCTGCGCCGAAATGAAGGCACAAAGCGTTGGCGCCATGAAAGGTGTGCTGGGCTACACCGACCATAAGGTGGTGTCAACCGACTTCCGCGGCGAGCCATGCACCAGCGTGTTTGACTCAGAAGCGGGTTTGGCGCTGGACGGCACCTTTGTCAAGGTGGTGAGCTGGTACGACAATGAGTGGGGCTACTCCAACAAGTGTCTGGAAATGGCCCGCGTCGCTGCCCTGTACAAGGCCTGATGCTTGTGGGGTAGGCGCGATGCCCTCGAAGGCCTGAGTCTTGTCGAGCAGGTGCAGCGCCCTCGTCGCGAAGGTATTTAATGTATCCAAGGAGTTTTGAATGAAAGTTTTACGTTTTGCTGATGTGATTGCCAGTGGTTCTGTCAAGGACAAGCGGGTGTTCATCCGCGCCGATCTGAACGTGCCGCAGGACAAAGAGGGCAATGTCACCGAAGACACCCGCATTCGGGCCAGCGTGCCCTGCATCCAGATGGCGCTGGAGGCCGGTGCTGCGGTGATGGTCACCAGCCATTTGGGCCGCCCCACCGAGGGCACTTTGACGCCCGCCGATTCGCTGGCCCCGGTGGCCAAGCGTCTGGGCGAGTTGCTGGGCCGTGAGGTGCCAGTGGTGGCCAACTGGGTGGACGGCGTTGACGTCAAACCCGGCCAGTTGGTGATGCTGGAAAACTGCCGCGTCAATGTGGGTGAGAAAAAGAACGCTCCCGAGCTGGCCAAGAAGCTCGCCGCCCTGTGCGACGTGTTTGTG
>JBBQSS010000150.1:0-7509 GCA_038213665.1 Burkholderiales bacterium
GCGCCACTCCTGATAAATTTATATTAAATAAGGCTGTAGCCCACGATTAATAAGCGTTAAAAGCTACTAAATATATAGCTTATCAATGCTGCAATTGGGCGACAAACGCTTGCGACAAGATAACAGTTGCCCCATGACCACAAAGATCAAAGGGCATCCTTTTGAAGTCATTGCAGAAGCCGATGGCATCCCAAGCGCGGTGCTTGCCGATCAGGTCAAGTCGCTTGACTGGAAAGTTCGCAATGCCAAGAGAAAAGGCACGGTTGCAGCCGATGTCATGGTCCACGTTCGCGCAAAAATCAAGGCCTTGCTGCTCATCCCATAAGCCGCCAGCTGCGCAGGCAGGGCCATCAGGCATTGAGCTCCAGCGCGGCCAGTTGCGTGGCGGCCTCGTGCGCTTGCAAGGCGTTCACCACGTCATCAAGGTCACCTTCCATGATGCTCAGCAGCTTGTACAGCGTCAGATTGATGCGGTGATCGGTCAGGCGGCCCTGCGGAAAGTTGTAGGTGCGGATGCGGTCGCTGCGGTCGCCGCTGCCGACCAGGCTTTTGCGCTCGGCGGCATCTTTGGCAGCGCGCTCGGCACGGTCTTTTTCGTGGATTCTGGCGGTAAGCACCTTGAGCGCCTGCGCCTTGTTGGCGTGTTGGCTGCGCCCGTCCTGGCATTCGGCCACGGTGCCGGTGGGCAGGTGGGTGATGCGCACCGCCGAGTCGGTTTTGTTGATGTGCTGGCCGCCCGCACCACTGGCGCGGTAGGTGTCAATGCGCAGGTCCGAGGCGTTGATTTTGATGGCCTCGGCCTCATCGGGCTCAGCCAGCACCGCCACCGTGCAGGCGCTGGTGTGGATGCGGCCTTGGGTCTCGGTTACCGGCACGCGCTGCACGCGGTGGCCGCCGGACTCGAACTTGAGCGCACCGTAGACGCCCGAGCCGCCAGACGATTGGCTGGCCTGGCCTTCAATGCGCAGTACCACTTCCTTGTAGCCGCCGAGTTCGCTGGTTGATTCGCTGATGATCTCGTGCTTCCAGCCCTTGCGGTCTGCGTAGCGCAGGTACATGCGCGCCAGGTCGGCGGCAAACAGGGCCGATTCGTCGCCCCCGGTGCCCGCGCGTATTTCAACAAACGCCGGGCGGGCATCGTCGGGGTCTTTGGGCAGCAGCATGCGTTGCAACTCGGCCTCGAGTTGCTGCAGGTCGGCGCTGGCGGCGTCGAGTTCTTCTTGCGCCATGTCTGCCATGTCGGCGTCATCGATTGAATTTTTGAGCAGGTCTTGCGCCGCCGCCAGGTCGGCTTCGCGCTGTTGGTAGCGTTGCCAGCGGCCCGCCACTGCCGCCACGTCGGTGTGTTCACGCGACAGCTTCAGGAACTGTGCCATGTCGCTCATGATGTCCTGGCGCGACAGCAAAAATTCAAGCTCTCCCAGGCGGTCGGCGTAGCGGGCAAGTTGTTGGCGAAGAAAGGGTTTCATGGGCAATCGGTGGGTGTAGGGTGCTGAAAAACGGTGGGTTTCATTCCATTTTCATATCGATCCGACATGTTGTTGCAACGCCTTGCCGTGCGAGTGCACTGTCTGCGGCTTCGGGCCTGATGTCGTATCGATCTGAAAATGGAATCAGTGAGAACCCTCGACGGGTCAGTCCAGCCCAGCTAACGTTCTTTGCGCAAAAAGAAGTGCTGCACGGCCGCCGTGGCGCGTTCACGGGCGGCGGCGTCGCCGGCGCGCAATTCAGCCATGGCACCGTGCAGTATTTTTTGTGTCAAACCTTTGCTGAGGGCTTCCAGCACGGCATCCACGGGTTCGCCCCTGGCCAGCAGTTTTCGGGCGCGGGCCATCTCATGGGCGCGCCACTCATCTGCCTGGGCGTTGAGTTGCTGAATCAGCGGCACGGTGCTGCGCTGCTCCAGCCAGTGCAAAAAGCTCTGCACGCCCGCGTCCACTATGGCTTCAGCCTGCGCCACTGCGGCTTGGCGGCTGGCCTGGGCGGTTTGCACCACACCGGCCAAGTCGTCCACGGTGTACAGGTAGACGTCTTCCAGGGCCTTGACCTCAACCTCAATGTCGCGCGGCACGGCCAGGTCGACCATGAACATCGGGCGACGGCGGCGCTTTTTCAGTGCCCGCTCAACCGAACCCAAGCCAATCAGGGGCAGGGTGCTGGCGGTGCAACTCACCACCGCGTCAAACTCGTGCAATCGGTCGGGCAAATCTGCCAGGCGCATCACTTCGGCGCCAAATTTGTTGGCCAGTTCTTCGCCACGCGACAAGGTGCGGTTGGCAATGGTGATGCTTTTGGGGCTTTTGGCGGCAAAGTGGGTGGCGCACAGGTCAATCATTTCGCCGGCACCGACAAACAACACCTTGACGTCGCTCAAGTCTTCAAACAGCTGGCCCGCCAGGCGCACGGCGGCGGCGGCCATGCTGATGGAGTGTGCGCCGATCTCGGTTGAGGTGCGCACCTCTTTGGCCACCGCAAACGAGCGCTGGAACAGTTGGCTCAGCGTGGTGCCCAAGGCACCTGCGGCCTCGGCAGCACGCACCGCGTCCTTGATCTGGCCGAGAATTTGCGGCTCGCCCAGCACCATGGAATCGAGCCCGCTGGCGACCCGAAAGGCGTGGCGCGCGGCCAGGCCATCGTGCATGACATAAGAGTGGGCGCGCAGCAGCTCGGGCGAGACACCGCCGCTGTGGGCCAGCCAGGCAAGCGTGTGTTCGAGTTGGGGTTGTTCGCAGGCGCAATAAATTTCGGTGCGGTTGCAGGTGGAGATCAGCGCCGCTTCGGGTTGGCGGCTCAAGGCGCCGCGCAGCGCGTGCAAGGTGGGTTCGATTTGGTCGAGTGCGAACGCAAACCGACCGCGCAGATCGAGCGGTGCCGTTGTGTGATTGATACCTAATGCCCAGACTGCCATGCGCGAATTATAAAATCAGCGCCCATGTGCTTTGACTTGCATCATTTTTTCTTTTCCGCCGGGGCTCGCTGATGGACTTTCTTACCTTGCTGAACCACGCCATCAACTTTGTGGCGCCGGCGTTGTGGCTGGCTTTGTGCATGCCCTTGTTGAGTCGATTATTTATGAAAAATAAGCCTGTAGCCCTTACGTTGTATGCGCAAGCAGCTATACATTTTGTAGTTGGTGTGGCGGTTCTGCTGCTGGGGCTGGCGCTGTTTGGGCGTGATGGAAAAATGCTCACCTACCTGGCTTTGGTGGTGTTGAGCGCCACCAGCCAGTGGGCCATGCGCAAGGGCGGGCGGTAAGCGGCCATTGATTCCGCGCTGCTGACTCTTTGTTTAGGCCGCGTCTGCGGGTGCCATGGTTTGGGGCAGCTATTGGCCTTGACAGGTCACAGTACACCTGGTGCGCCAAGGTGTTTGAAGCTGGGTTGAACGACGCTGGAGCGGTGTTGCGTAAGTCCTATTTGACTTAAATCAAAGCATCAGAGCCCGTTGCCGCTACGCTCTGCGCTTCTTTGACTTCACACCGAATGCCCCATGAAATTTTCAGCCTTGTTTGCCACCCTTTTACTTGCCAGCGGTTTGACCTCGGGCGCCCACGCAGCCGACCCTGAGTACCTGCGCATCATCGGCACCGACACCAAATTTGTCGCGAAAAATGCCAAAGGCGGAGAAACCGTAATCACCCGCGTGATGACACCTTGTGCCAAAAACAAGGGCTGGATTCAAGCCATGGTGCCGGTCGCCGGCGTGCACCCGGTGGGTGAAATTGAGGTGCTCAACGCCATGAATGACCGTGACGCCTTGCTGGTGGACATGCGTGAGCCGGAAGACCGCGCCAATGGCACCATCGGTGGTTCCATGCACATCGTGTACACCGAAGTGGCTGGCCGCCTCAATGAGCTGGGCTGCAGCAAAGATGCTGGCAAGTGGGATTGCAGCAAGGCCAAAAAAGTGTATGCGTTTTGCAACGGCCCGGCCTGCCCGCAAAGCCCATCGGCCATTGTGGCCATGACGCGCGAAGGCTTCCCGGCTGACCACATTTACTACTACCGCGGCGGCATGCTCGATTGGGCGGCGCTGGGGTTCCCGATTGTTAAAGGCGACTTCTAATTCCATTTCTAAATCATCCGTGTCGTTGTTGCTTCGCCTTGTCGTGCTACAGCACTGCCTTCGGCTTCGCGCCTAGACACAAATGATTTGGAAACAAAATATCGCTCAAATGGCGCCGGGTGCAAACACGTCTACCCGGTCGGTGATGAGGCTGTCGAGCCCCAGGTCAAACAGCCGCTGGGCGTCATGGGCCTCGTTCACCGTGTAACTCAGGGTGCGCAGGCCGGCATGCCTGGCCTGGGTCACGCTGGTGCTGTCCCACAACGCATGGTCACAGACCACGGCCACGCAGCCCAGGCGCAGCGCGGCCTCCAGCCAGCCGGCCCACAGGTCTTCGAGCAGCAGACCGCGTGGCAACTCGGGTTGTGCCTGCAACGCGCCTTCCAGCGAGGCCACGTCAAACGAGGTGAGCAGTGGCGGCACTTTGGCCCCATGCCAAAGCCGCGCCGCATGGCGCGCCACCACCGCGCCGGTGTGCAACTCGTCACCCGGCGTGGCCTTGATTTCAATGTTCAGGAAAAACCCGTTGCGCAAACAGTAACGGGCAATGGCTTCAAAGGTGGGCAGGGGCTCGCCCACAAAGCAGCGTGAATGCCAGCCACCGGCGTCCAGCAAGGCCAGCGTGCCCCAGGGGTGCTCGCCCGCCACGGCGCTTAGACCGTGTCCGAGTGCTTGCGCCGCGTTGGTGGTGCGCCGCAAGGTGGCGTCGTGCAGCAAAAAAGGAATGCCGTCGGCACTCAATTTCACATCGCATTCAAACATGCGGTAGCCAAAACTGGCCCCTGTGCGAAAGGCAGCCAGTGTGTTTTCAGGGGCCAGATGGCCTGCCCCGCGGTGGGCAATCCAGTGTGGGTAGGGCCAGTGGTTGGTGGTAACGGGCTTCATGGCGGGATCTCCCTGCGTTTGCCGCTGGCGGCATCAAAGTGGTGGATTTTGTCGGGCCTGGGGTCACCTGCAGGGTTGGCCCCGGCCGCTGCGCCGTGGGGCTCGTCCGTGCGAACAATGTGCAAGCTGCCAGTTGCGTCGAGCCTTGATTAAACGCAGATTTTGACGGCAGTCGCATCAGGGTTTCCACAGGGTCACCATCACCCCAGTAGGGCAATGCGGCGCTGCGGTAACATCACCGGCCCAGCCTGAGGGCGCACGATGGCGTGCATTTACGCCTTGTCACGGCTGCATTCACACAACCCGATGAACGCCCCCACACAGCTAAAGAATTTGTTGCCTGTTGGCGCTATTGCACCGCACGGCCAAGAACGCATTCGCGAAATTCCGTACAACTACACCTCGTTTTCTGACCGCGAAATTGTCATTCGCCTGCTCGGTGCGTCCGCCTGGGACTGGCTCAACAGGTTGCGTGACGAACGCCGCACCGGCCGCTCAGCCCGCATGTTGTACGAGGTGCTGGGTGACATCTGGGTGGTGCAGCGCAACCCCTACCTGCAAGATGACCTGCTGGACAACCCGAAACGCCGGGTGTTGCTGGTGGAGGCCTTGCAGCACCGCCTGAACGAGGTGCAAAAGCGCCGCACGCCTGAGACCGACCCCGAGCGGGACGCCTTGGTGGGTCAGCTGCTGGCGGCGGCGGCTAAGGCGGTGCAGGCGTTTGATGTCAATTTTGTGGAAACCGCCGTGCTGCGCCGCAAAGCGCAAAAGGTGCTGGCCAAACTCACGGCACGCGACAACATCAAGTTTGACGGTCTGAGCCGCGTCAGCCACGTCACCGACGCCACCGACTGGCGGGTCGAGTACCCGTTTGTGGTGCTGACGCCCGACACCGAAGCCGAGATGGCGGGTCTGGTCAAAGGCTGCATTGAGTTGGGCCTGACCATCATTCCGCGTGGCGGCGGCACCGGCTACACCGGCGGCGCGATTCCTTTGAGTTGGAACAGTGTGGTGATCAACACCGAAAAGTTGGAGGCCATGACCGAGGTCGAAATGCGCCAACTGCCGGGTCTGGACCACGAGGTGGGCACGGTCTGGAGTGAGGCCGGGGTGGTGACCAACCGCGTGGCGCATGCCGCCGAGCGCGCGGGTTTTGTCTTTGCCGTGGACCCGACATCGTCGGAGGCCTCATGTATTGGCGGCAACATTGCCATGAACGCGGGCGGCAAAAAAGCGGTGCTGTGGGGCACCGCGCTGGACAACCTGGCCAGCTGGCGCATGGTGACACCGCAGGCTGAGTGGCTGGAGGTGACGCGCATCAACCACAACATGGGCAAGATTCATGACGTGGTCGTGGCCAGTTTTGAGCTGCAGTATTTCAAGGCTGACGGCAAGACGAAGCTGCGCAGCGAGCGGCTCGACATTCCCGGCAAAAGTTTCCGCAAGGAAGGCCTGGGCAAGGATGTGACCGACAAGTTTTTGAGCGGCCTGCCGGGCATTCAAAAAGAAGGTTGTGACGGCCTGATCACCAGCGCGCGCTGGGTGGTGCACAAGATGCCCAAACACACCCGCACCGTGTGCCTGGAGTTTTTTGGCAATGCCAAAGACGCGGTGCCGAGCATTGTCGAGATCAAGGATTTCATGTTTGCCGAGCAAAAACGCTCGGGCGTGCTGCTGGCCGGGCTGGAGCATCTGGATGACCGTTATTTGAAGGCCGTGGGTTACGCCACCAAGAGCAAACGCGGTGCCGCCTTGAGCGGTGGCGGTGTGCCCAAGATGGTGCTGTTTGGCGACATTGCCGGTGACGATGCCGACGACGTGGCGCGGGTCACGAGTGAGGTGGTGCGCATCGCCAATTCACGCAACGGCGAAGGTTTTATTGCCATCAGCCCGGAAGCGCGCAAGAAGTTCTGGCTGGATCGCAAGCGCACGGCGGCAATTTCCAAACACACCAACGCCTTCAAGATCAATGAAGACGTGGTGATTCCGTTGCCACGCATGGCCGAGTACACCGACGGCATTGAGCGCATCAACATCGAACTGAGCCTCTCGAACAAGCTGGCATTGTGTGACGCGCTGCAAGACTTTTTCACTCAGGGCAAGCTGCCGCTGGGTCGTCAGGATGATGCCGGCGAGATCTCTGCCGCCGAGCTGCTGGAAGACCGTGTGGCCCAGGCGCTTGGCCTTCTGGCCGAGGTGCGCACGCTGTGGGCGGGCTGGCTGCAGGATGTAGCGCCGTTGTTTGCGCAGCTGCAGGACCATTCCTTGCGCGCCAGCTGGAAAACACAAATTCGCCAGCCGCTGCAGCGAATTTTCTCGGGCGTGGCGTTTGAAGACATATTGAAAGAATGCAACGCCATTCACCAGCGCGTGCTCAAAGGCCGGGTTTGGGTGGCCTTGCACATGCACGCCGGTGATGGCAATGTGCACACCAACATTCCGGTCAACAGCGACGACTACGACATGTTGCAAGCGGCCCATGGCGCGGTCAAACGCATCATGGCGCTGGCCCGCAGCCTGGACGGCGTGATCTCGGGTGAGCATGGCATTGGCATCACC
>JBBQSS010000151.1:0-7456 GCA_038213665.1 Burkholderiales bacterium
AACATTCCCCATCTTCCATACGAGTGCCATGCGGCGTTGCAAATCGCTTGTTTGGCTCGCCAAACTGCGCGCTTTGCGCCTTGCCTGGCATCTCGTCTGAAAGCGGGTCATGGTTCAATTTATTATTTCTCGACTCCTAAGGGGGGTCCGTTGTTGGGCGATCCGGCAACCCATTCACTGAAAGATACGTGTGGAAGACCTTGAGTTTCTGGGTGATCAGGCACCCCCCCAGCCGCCTGACCCGCTGGTGGCGCGCTACCTGGACCATGTGCGCTTCGAGAAACGCCTGGCTGCGCGCACGGCCGCGTTGTACACCCTTGATCTGGAAAAACTCATCGCCAATGCCGCCCAAGCCGGTGTCGCCCTGCAAGATGTACAACCCAGCCACATCCGCCGCTGGGTGGCGCAAATGCACTCAAACGGGCGCAGTGGCCGTGGCATTGCGCTGATTTTGTCGGGCTGGCGCGGCTTCTACAGCTGGCTCGGACGCGCTGGGCTGGTGGTCTGCAACCCGGTGCTGGACGTGCGTACCCCCAAAGCCGCCAAGCCATTGCCCAAAGCCTTGAGCGTGGACGACGCAGTGCAATTCGCCAGTTTTGACAACGCGGGCAACGACCCCTGGCTAGAGGCGCGTGATTCGGCCATGGTCGAATTGCTTTACGGCGGCGGCCTGCGCGTGGGTGAGCTCACCGGGCTGGACGCCTTGGCCAGCGATGCCGCCCGAGGGTGGGTTGATTTGCAGGCGGGCGAGGCCCATGTGCTGGGCAAAGGCAGCAAACGCCGCATTGTGCCGGTGGGCGCCAAAGCGGTGCTGGCGCTGCAGGCCTGGCTGGCCGTGCGTGACCAGGGTTTGCCTGGCCAGGCGGCTGAGGCCGCGCCCAACCTTGAGTCACCACCGTCGCCGGCAGCCTCCGTGCCCGTGCCGCAACCCGCGCTGTTCATTGGCCGCAACGGCACCCGGCTCACGGCCCAGTCGATCTGGCAGCGCGTGCGCCAGCGCAGTTTTCAAGCCGGACTGGCTGCACCGGTGCACCCGCACATGCTGCGCCATTCGTTTGCCAGCCATGTGCTGCAGTCCAGCAGCGATTTGCGCGGCGTGCAAGAGTTGCTTGGCCACGCCAACATCAGCACCACGCAGGTCTACACCCGGCTCGATTTTCAGCACCTGGCCAAAACCTATGATGCCGCGCACCCCCGGGCCCACCTTAAATCCGACAAGCCAGGCGGACAACATTGAACAAAGTCGCCCAATGGCACGATGTGTGCCAGGGCGATATGCAAGTGAGAACACCTATGAAAGTCATTCGTTTACGTGCGGGCAAGGAGCGTTCGCTGCTGCGCCGCCACCCTTGGATTTTTGAGTCGGCCATTGCCAAAGGCGGCGGTGATGCGGGTGAAACCGTGCGCGTGGAGTCCGATGACGGCCAGTTTTTGGGCTGGGCCGCGTTCAGCCCGGCGTCCAAAATCCGCGCCCGAGTCTGGAGTTTTGATGAAGCCCAACGCGTGGATGCATCGTTTTTTATAGCTGCTTGCGCTTATTCTGTAAGGGCTAGAAGCCGATTTGATATAAAAAGCAACGCCATGCGGCTGGTGCATGGCGAGTCCGACGGGCTGCCGGGGCTGATTGTGGACCGCTACGGCGACACGCTGGTGGCGCAGTTCACCTCGGCCGGTGTCGAGCACTGGAAAGACGTGATTGCCGACGCCCTGCTGGCCGCCACGGGTTTGAGCAAACTCTATGAGCGCAGCGACGCCAGCAGCCGCAGCCTGGAAGGCTTGCCCGAGGCCACCGGCTGGCTGCGCGGCCAGGGCGAGGTGGAACTGCTCCTGCAAGAGCACGACTGGCAACTGGCGGTGAACATTGCCGACGGCCACAAAACCGGCTTTTACCTGGACCAGCGCGACAGCCGCAAAACCTTTGCCGACTACGCCCGCCGCCTCAACTTTCAACGTGTCCTGAATTGTTATTGCTACACCGGCGGCTTCACCGTGGCGGCGCTCACTGGCGGCGCGGCACATGTCACGTCGATTGACTCGTCTGGCCCGGCGCTCGAAAAAGCGGCGGCCAATGTCGCGTTGAACGGCTTTGAAGCCAACCGTGCCACCTTCATGGACGCCGACGTGAATGCGTCCTTGCGCAAATTCATCGAACAAGGCCAAATGTTTGATGCCATCGTGCTCGATCCGCCCAAGTTTGCCCCTACCGTGGCCCACGCCGAACGCGCCGCGCGTGCCTACAAAGACATCAACCGGCTGGCGTTCAAGCTGCTGGAGCCGGGCGGCGTGTTGTTCACCTACAGCTGCTCGGGCGGCATCAGCGCCGATTTGTTCCACAAAATCGTCGCCTCGGCCGGTTGTGACGCGGGGGTGGACGGTTTTATCCATGAGCGCATGGGCGGCGCGCCAGACCATCCCATGACCATCAACTTTCCTGAAGGCGAGTACCTGAAAGGCCTGGTGGTGATGCGCAAATAGGCGTCAAGCCCCGAGTCGTTAAACTCGCAGCCTTCCAAAAAGGTCCACTCATGAGCTTAATTCCAGTCACCATCCTCACCGGTTTTCTTGGTTCCGGCAAAACCACGCTCTTGAAGCGCGTGTTGTCTGAAGCCCATGGCCAAAAAATTGCCATCATCGAAAACGAGTTTGGCGAAGAAAACATCGACAACGAGATTCTGGTGACCGACGCCAAAGAGCAGATCATCCAGATGAGCAATGGCTGCATTTGCTGCACCATCCGCGAAGACCTGCGTGAAGCCCTGCAACTGCTGGCCGCCAAAAAGCGCCAGGGCCTGCTCAATTTTGACCGCGTGGTGATCGAAACCACCGGCGTGGCCGACCCCGGCCCGGTGGCGCAGACGTTTTTCATGGACGACGAGATCGCCGAGAGTTATTTGCTCGACTCGATCCTGACGCTGGTCGATGCCAAACACGCCAACCAGCAGTTGGACGACCGCCAGGAAGCGCGCCGCCAGGTGGGTTTTGCCGACCAGATATTCATCAGCAAGACCGACTTGGTGTCGGCTGAGGAAACTGACGCCCTGATGCATCGCCTGACACGCATGAACCCGCGTGCACCGCAAAAAGCCGTGCATTTTGGCGACGTGGCGCTGTCGGAGGTGTTTGACCTGCGCGGCTTCAACCTCAACACCAAGCTTGACATTGACCCGGATTTTTTGAAGCAAGAGATGCATGACCATGCCGGTCATGACCATGCGCCCGGTGAGGCCTGCAACCATCCGGACCATGCCCATGAGCACGGCACAGGACACGGCCACCACCATGCCCATGACGATGATGTGAAAAGCTTCGTGTTCCGCTCGGACCGGGCGTTTGATCCCGCCAAGCTGGAAGATTTTCTGGGTGCAGTGGTCAATATTTACGGCCCGCGCATGCTGCGTTACAAAGGTGTGCTGTACATGCAAGGCACCGACCGCAAGGTGATTTTTCAGGGTGTGCACCAGTTGATGGGCAGCGACCTGGGCCCGGCCTGGGGCGCAGAGAAGCCTTGCAGCAAGATGGTGTTCATTGGCATTGACCTGCCCAAGGACATTTTTCTGCAAGGCATGGAACAAAGCCTTGTCTGAATTTTGGCGCTGACAGGCCGTAAGACAACCCCATGTTTGCGTCACTTTTGCAATTCATGGGGTTTCCTTTTGGGAAACCTGTACACTCGCGCGCCATTGATGAGACCTTGCCAGTGAACGCCTCAGTGGCTTCCAAGGTGGGCAACGTTACCCCGGTGGAGGCTGCGGCCCCCCGTACAAAAAAGCCTGCCAGGAGTTCCCCAGTGAAAGCGTCAGTCGACAAACCAACGACAAGCCCCGAGTCCGTCAAAGCCAGCCCGCCCGTGACCCCCGCCAAAGTTCCTGCCAGCAAAGTCAAAGCGGTCAAGCCTGCCGCAGCAGTCGCCGGTCAGCCGTCTGCCAAGGGTGTGCTCAAGGTAGCGTCCAAACCTGCCGCCAAGGCAGACAACAAGCTGGCTGCCAAGTCTGCGCCCGTGCCAAAAGCAGCAGCAAAATCCACGCCGGCAGTTGAGCCCAAGCCGGTTTTATCCCCCCCAAAAAAGAAGATTCAAGCAGTGACCACACCAACCCCCGTTGTTCCCAAAGCCGCCACAAGCCCAGCCCCCGTTAAAAAGTCGGGCCCCGAGCTCCAGATGACCGCCTCTGGCGTGCCCGTGCGTACCGGCAGGCCTTCTTCACGCCTGGCGCAATTGACGGTGCCGTCGATGGCGCAGTCGGTGGCGTCCACCGCAGCCAAAGCCAGTTTTACCCAAATCACCGCAGTGCAGCCGATCGTGCCGCCCTTGTCGTCTGCCACCAAGCGTGACCCCAAGCTGGCCAACAACTGGAAGACCAAGCCGGTCGCCGAGCTGACCGATGCTGAAGTCATGGCCATGTCGGACGATGACTACATGAACGACACCCAGATGGCATTTTTTCGCGTCAAACTGGTGACCCTGAAAGATGACATTCTGAGCAATGCCGGTGAAACTACCGAGCATTTGCGTGAAGACACGGTGGTGGTGCCTGACCCGGCTGACCGTGCCACCATTGAAGAAGAACACGCGCTGGAACTGCGCACCCGTGACCGCGAACGCAAATTGCTGAAGAAAATTGAGCAATCCATCGGCCGCATCGACTCCGGTGACTACGGTTACTGTGATGAAACCGGGGAACCCATCGGTGTGGGCCGCTTGCTGGCCCGCCCGACCGCCACGCTGTCGCTGGAAGCCCAGCAGCGTCGCGAACTCAAACAGAAGATGTTTGGAGACTGATGAAACTGTGGCGTAGGCTTTGGCCTGACTCTGAGCACGATGGCAACACAGGACAATAACCCGGGCTTGTTGTCCAAGGTGGCGCGGTTTGTGCGCAATCCGACCAAGGATTGGGCGGCATTGGACAAGCCGCAAGAGCCCCAGGACATGGACCACGGCAAAGAAGCACTCAAGCTGGTGATTGAGCGCAAGCGCCATGATGATGCAGTGCGCAGACGCGAGTTCAGCCAGTTGCGCAAGTTGCGCCAAGCCTCACCTTCCATCAAGGCCGAACTGGCGCACGGCCTGTCGTCATTCGCCAGCACCTCGGGTGAAACCGACATGGACGAGCGCGCCACAACGCTCAAAAAGATTGATGAGATCGAAGCCCAGATGTCGCGCCAATGGTGGAAAAGCCGCTCAGGCCTGGCACCAGCAGCGCTAACCGCCCCCTCTGACAGCGCGCACACACCCGTTGCCAAGGACGCGTTTCCCGCCACCCAGGCGTCACGGCTGTCGCCTGACGACACGGCTGAAAATTTTGATTTTCAGCCGACCAAACCGGGTGGGGCGGCGCTGCAAAGTGCCGACGATGCGTTTCCCGTGTCCACCCGCAGTGTGTTGTCGCCGTCCTTTATGACCGTGGTTGACCAGAGCGCCTACCTGTCAGACCCGGACATGGAGGAAGCGGCCATTCGCTTTGCCAATTCAGACGATGCCGGTGCAGAAGCTGCACTGCAGGCGGCTTGGCAACTGCCTGATGCCAAGCCTGAACTGGCGCAAGGTTGGGCGGCCGCCTTGTTCGGTTTGTACCGCAGCACCGGTCAACGTGATTGTTTTGAGCGCCTGGCGATGGACTATGCCCAGCGTTTCGGTCGCTCAGCCCCGGCCTGGTCCATCGCGCCCCAGTCGATGCAGGCGAACCCACCCACGCTGTCGCCTGGCGAGACCGATCAGGCGGTGGCCGCAGCAGGCCAGCACTGGGTGTGTCCGGCGGCGTTTGACGACCTCGCCGTGGTGCAATTGCGTGACCTGGTTGGGTCGAACACCGTCACTTATTGCCTGAATTGGGGTCAATTGCAACGGATGTCAGCGTCGGGGGCCAAGCGCCTGGCCGAGTTGCTGGCGCGTTGGTGTGGCATGCCGTTGACGCTGGCCTTTGAAGGCGTGGCACCGCTGCTCGACTTGCTGCAGGCCTACACCCCAAGTGGGGACCGTTCGGTGCCGGCGTTTTTTTGGCAGTTGCGCTTTGATGTCTTGCGCCTGTTGCGACAGCAAGATGACTACGAGTTGGCGGCGCTGGACTATTGCGTCACGTTTGAAGTGTCTCCACCGCCTTGGTACGTCCCGATGGGGCAGCGCGTGGACTGGCCGCAAGACCCTGCAAGCCCTTTCGCACGCGATCTTGGGGTTACCTTGCCCGAAGAGGCTTTGGCGTATGCGTTGGCACCATCGCTTGTGCCCGAGCCAGCGCGGCAGTTGGCCTTGTCGGGTGAGGTGATCGGGGATGTCTCCGGCATTGTGGCCCGCTGGCAGCTGGCTGCGGGCGATGACGGTTACTGGGTGGTGTCTTGTGCGCAATTGATCCGCGTTGATTTTTCAGCGGCGGGCGGTTTGCTGAACTGGGCGGCACGGATGGCGACCGAGGGCAAACACGTGGCGTTTCGCGATGTGCCGCACCTGGTCGCCGCTTTTTTTAACCTGATTGGCATCAACGAACACGCACAGGTGACTGCGCGTATCAACTGAATCTTTATGGAACAATTTCACGGAACCACCATCATCAGCGTGCGCCGCAAAACGCCAGAGGGCATGCAAGTGGCGATTGGCGGCGATGGCCAGGTGACGCTGGGCAACATCGTGGTCAAGGGCACCGCACGCAAGGTGCGCAAGCTCTACCATGGCAAGGTACTGGCCGGTTTTGCCGGTGCCACGGCCGACGCCTTCACCTTGTTTGAGCGTTTTGAAGCCAAGCTGGAAAAACACCAGGGCCACTTGGTGCGTGCTGCCATTGAACTGACCAAAGACTGGCGCACCGACCGCGTGCTGCGCCGCCTGGAAGCCATGCTGGCCGTGGCTGACCTGGAGGCCTCGCTCATCATCACCGGCAACGGCGATGTGCTGGAGCCTGAAAACGGCATTGTGGCGATAGGCTCAGGCGGCGCCTACGCGCAGGCAGCCGCCATGGCCCTGCTCAACCACACCGACCTGTCGGCCACCGACATGGTCAAAAAATCGCTCGAAATTGCGGGTGATATATGCATCTACACCAACATGAACCACACGATTGAAAGTCTCTAAACTTTGCGGGACAGACCAAGATTTGCGCAGCAAATTTGCTCTGTCCCCAACTGATCGTCGGATGTTGGCGGTCCTCTTTGCGGGACAGACCAAGATTTGCGCAGCAAATTTGCTCTGTCCCCAACTGATCGTCGGATGTTGGCGGTCCTCCTTGCGGGACAGACCAAGCAACTTTTGAGATTGCGGGACAGACCAAGATTTGCGCAGCAAATTTGCTCTGTCCTCAACTGATTGACGTATTTGCTCTGTCCTCAACTGATTAACTGATGTTACGCAGCCGCTTGGAATAGCTGAAGCTGAGCATACGCGGCGCGAGATGCACTGATGAGTAGCTTGCGACAAAGCGCGAAAGGGTTGAGCTTATTGGTGATGCTCAGGCATTCAAGTTTGAAGGTGGCG
>JBBQSS010000152.1:0-7409 GCA_038213665.1 Burkholderiales bacterium
TGCACCTACCTGGAAACCTGGCACCTGGACATTGAAGAGTTTCTGGAGCTGCGAAAAAACACTGGGGACGACCGTCGCCGCACGCATGACATGAACACGTCCAACTGGATTCCCGACCTGTTCATGCGTCGCGTCATGGAAAAAGGCCAGTGGACCCTGTTTTCACCCAACAACGTGCCGGACCTGCATGACAAGTTTGGCATGGCGTTCGAAGAGGCTTATGTGGCCTACGAAGAAAAAGCGGCCAAGGGCGAAATCAAACCTTCACGCACCGTGCAAGCCACCGACCTGTGGCGCAAGATGCTCACCATGCTGTTTGAGACCGGCCACCCCTGGATCACCTTTAAGGATGCCTGCAACATCCGCTCCCCCCAGCAGCATGCAGGGGTGGTGCATTCGAGCAACCTGTGCACCGAGATCACACTCAACACCAGCAGCACAGAAACAGCGGTGTGCAATCTGGGCTCCGTGAACTTGCGGCAACACCTGAAAGACGGCAAGCTTGACCACGCCAAGCTGCAAAAGACGATCACCACCGCCATGCGCATGCTCGACAACGTGATTGACATCAACTATTACGCCGTCAAAAAGGCACGCAACGCCAACCTGCGCCACCGTCCGGTGGGCCTTGGTTTGATGGGCTTCCAGGACAGCTTGTATGAGATGCGCGTGCCTTACGCCAGTGATGCCGCCGTGCAGTTCGCTGATGAGTCCATGGAAGCCATTTGCTACTACGCCTATTGGGCATCTACCGAGTTGGCGCGTGAACGCGGCAGGTATGCCAGCTACAAGGACTCATTATGGGACAAAGGGGTCTTGCCACTTGACACACTCGACATGCTGGCGCGTGAGCGTGGCGGCTATGTCGAGGTAGATCGCTCCAGCACGCTGGATTGGGAAGTGTTGCGGCAAAAAATTGCCAGGGACGGCATGCGCAACTCCAACTGCGTGGCCATTGCGCCCACCGCCACCATTTCCAACATCATTGGTGTTGATGCGTCGATCGAACCCTGCTTTGGCAACCTCTCGGTCAAGTCCAATTTATCCGGCGAGTTCACCATCATCAACAGCTACTTGGTGCGCGACCTCAAGCGCTTGGGGCAATGGGATGACGTCATGGTGATGGACCTGAAACATTTTGATGGCTCGCTCAGGCTCATTGACCGTGTGCCCGCTGACATCAAGGCCTTGTATGCCACGGCCTTCGAGGTGGAAACCAGTTGGCTGGTTGAAGCCGCAGCGCGGCGCCAAAAATGGATTGATCAGGCGCAGTCGCTCAACATTTACATGGCCGGGGCTTCGGGTAAAAAACTCGACGACACCTACAAGCTGGCCTGGGTTCGCGGCCTGAAAACCACCTACTACCTGCGCACCCAGTCTGCCACCCATGCAGAGAAATCCACCGTCGCTGCGGGTCGCATGAATGCGGTGTCATCCAGCGGCGACACATCAGGCCAACAAGGGCCGAATGCCGTGGACGCAGCCGCTGCAACCGCACGCCAGCACATGGCCAGCCTGCCCGCTACAGATGTGAAATTCTGCGGCGTCGATGACCCCACCTGCGAGTCTTGCCAGTAGGCTGCGTGGGTTTGCAACTGATGCGATGTTGACGCACCACATTCAACTTTGCATCAGGCAAATTCACACACAAATCCAACATTCGGCCTTTCTATTTTTTCCGCACGCTCTCATAATCCACAGATTGGAAATCACTATGTTGTCCTGGGACGAAGAAGCTCCACCTATTGCCAGTTTGCCTCCATCTTCCAGCCGGTCAGACCCGCTGATGGCAGCGCGTTTTTCCGGGCCCTCTGCCGCATTGGCCACAGCGCCTGCGAGTACAGCAGAACCATTGATCAGTCGCCCTCTGGCACCCACACAAATGCCGGTGTTAGGCACCGCACGGCGCGTCAATGCGGCCGACAAGCGCATCATCAACGGCAAAACCGATGTCAACCAGCTGGTGCCCTTCAAATACAAATGGGCCTGGGAAAAATACCTGTCAAGTTGCGCCAACCACTGGATGCCGCAAGAGGTCAACATGACGCGTGACATCGCGCTGTGGAAAGACCCCAACGGCCTGACTGAGGATGAGCGCCGCATCATCAAACGCAACCTCGGCTTTTTTGTCACCGCCGATTCACTGGCGGCCAACAACATTGTGCTGGGCACCTACCGCCACATCACCGCGCCGGAGTGCCGCCAATTCTTGCTGCGTCAAGCCTTTGAAGAGGCCATTCATACCCACGCCTACCAGTACATCGTGGAGTCGCTCGGGCTCGATGAAGGCGAGATATTCAGCGCTTACAACGAGATCAAGTCGATCCGTGACAAGGACGAGTTTTTGATTCCGTTCATTGAAGCCATCATGGACCCGCTGTTCAAGACGGGCACGCCCGAGGCAGACCAAACGTTGCTCAAGTCATTGATTGTGTTTGCCTGCCTGATGGAGGGCCTGTTCTTCTATGTGGGCTTCACGCAAATTCTGGCGCTGGGTCGTCAAAACAAAATGACCGGCGCAGCTGAACAGTACCAGTACATCCTGCGCGATGAATCCATGCACTGCAACTTTGGCATTGACCTGATCAACCAGCTCAAACTGGAAAATCCGCAACTCTGGACCGCTGAATTCAAGGCTGAAATCAAGGCCTTGTTTGAAACTGCGGTGGAATTGGAATACCGCTACGCAGAAGACACCATGCCGCGTGGCGTGTTGGGCATGAATGCGTCCATGTTCAAGGGCTACCTGCGCTACATTGCCAACCGCCGTGCCACCCAGATTGGTCTTGAGGTGCTGTTCCCCAACGAAGAAAATCCGTTCCCCTGGATGTGTGAAATGATTGACCTGAAGAAGGAGCGTAACTTCTTCGAGACCCGCGTCATCGAGTACCAATCCGGCGGCGCCTTGTCCTGGGAATAGACGCAACTCATGGCCTTCCAATTTTCACAAACCTTTGACGCTGAGACCGGCGGTAAAGCTTTGTGGACCCACGTTCATGGTGCTGGGATCCAACCCAACACCATGAGTCTCTTGACGCACACTCATCTGCGGCAAGTGCTCTTTGCAAATTGATCAAGGAGAACTCAATGGCAACTGCAAAAAAACCAGTCGCAAAAAAAGCGGCCCCAGCAACCAAGGCTGTTGTCGCCAAGACAGTGGCACCTGCCAAAAAGGCAGCCTCGGTAAAAGTCGCGGCTCCTGCCAAAACGGCAGCGGCAACAAAAGTAGCGGCAGCAACGAAAGCAGCGCCTGTCAAGAAGGCGGTAGCCCCTAAAGCTGCCGCGGTGGTCCAGAAAGCCGCGCCCGCCAAAGCAGTGACAGCAACAAAAGCAGCTTCTGCGAAAAAAGCGGCGCCAGCCACGAAGGTCGTGACAGCGGTGCCCGCCAAGAAAGCTGTGGCGGCAAAAAAACCGGCTGCAGAACCTGTTGTCGCCAAAGCCGTCAAGCCCGCAGCCAAACCTGCCGTCGCCACCAAGACCACGCTCAGCCCAAAAGCTGCATGGCCATTTCCTACCGGTTCAAAACCCTGAGGTTCTGGCGCACCTGCAAGCCCGCTGTGACAACGCAACGGGCTTTTTTGACGGCATCAGGGGTAAAAGACCAGCAACCGATACCCTCGCACCGACTGACCAGCTGCCCCCGGGCTCACTCGCAATACCGCAACACCCGCCCACTCGGCGCCCGCAAGTATTTCTGTGCTGGCTGCGCCCAAGTCATTGCTGGACAAAACCCGCCGGTAAACTGGGTGGTCTTGTGAATCCGTCAATGCCAGCTCCACCGCTGGAAATGCCAGCGGCAAAGTGGACGCATTTTTGACCACAAAACTCAGACGATAGGTGTCCTGACCAAGTTGATGGAAACCGACTGAATCCACACTCAGCGCTTCGATCCGCTTGAAAGGCTGGACCTCGCAATTCGCGACGCCGCAAAACGCCTGCAAAAAGGGCTTCAACCCCGGTTGCTGCGCCGCCAACCGATCACGCTCGAAGTACACCCACTGCGCCACCAAAAACAATCCAAGCGCCAAGCTCACCAGCACCAAGGCAGCGCGTACCAGCGGCTTTTGCCAGGGTGCCTGGCGTTTGTCGGCTTGCAAAAAAGTCACCTGTGCGGCTTCTGGGAAGACATCACCCAGGGTGTTGGCACCGTCTTCAGGTGTGTCATCCTCCCGCTGTACCTGAAATGAATAGGGCTGCGGCTCAAGCTCGGGTTCAGGTTCAGGCCCTTCATCTGATAACGGACCCGGTTCTGCGGACTGAGACCCAAGCGCCACCACCGCATCGCCCGCCTCCTCGGGAGGCGAGTCAACGTCAATGTTGGCTGGATCAGGCGCATCCGGCCCAAGATTCAAATGTCGATCGGGGTCTGGGTCTGGGTTTGGGTTTGGGTTTGGACGGCTTGCAGGCAAACTCTGATCGCTCAGACCAGCCTCAACGCAGTCGACGGCAGCTGGTGCCAGGCCTCCATTTTCAAAATCTTGTGTTGCCGGCAAATCTGCACGCGATCGGGCGTCAACCTCAGCACCACTTGGCGGCACAGGGTCAATGGTCGCTTCAATCAGGTGCTTTGATGCGTCAAAAATGTCACTACATTGCCCGCACTTGACCCACCCCTCGGAAATGCGCAATTGATCTGGCACCACCCGGTACAGAGTCGTGCAAGCCGGGCAGCGGGTCAGCAGGCTCATGAAACGATGTGCTGCGCAGGCATGCGGGAAAGCCTGTCAATTCAATGCGGTCATCAATATCCAGCCGTCTTCCGAATCGGCCACACGCAATGCGCCATAAGGTGCGTAAGCTTCTTTCAGTTCATCGGCCTGGCGCGCCAAAATTCCGGCCAGTACCAAGGAGCCACCAGGCGCAACGCGCGACCACAACAAAGGCGCCAATACCTTCAATGGCGACGCCAATATATTGGCCAAGACCGTTTGGTAAACACCTGACACAATTTCTGGCAAACCCGTGTGCACCAGCACATGGTTGGCTTGGGCGTTCAGCAAGGTCGACTCGACTGCCGCCGGGTCAATGTCTACCGCATCCACATCGCTGGCACCAAATTTGGCCGCACCAATGGCCAAAATACCAGAACCACAACCGTAATCCAACACGCGGGTCAAGCCGGTTTTTTGGTCCGCGTCTGCCTGGCCTTGGCGTGCAATCCAGCGCAAACACATGCGCGTGGTGGGATGCGTGCCGGTGCCAAAAGCCAAACCAGGGTCAAGCCGGATCACGGTACGTGCCTGCGCCGGGGGTTCATGCCAGGTGGGCACAATCCAGAAATCAGGCGTGATGTCCACGGGCGTGAACTGTGACTGCGTCAAGCGCACCCAGTCCTGCTCGGGCACGTTTTGAATCCCCAACACCTCGCAACCGCTGAAGAAGTCCTGCACTTGCAGCAAGTCCAGCGCGCCTTGCGCTTGTTCATGGGTGTCAAACAAGGCCATCACCCTGGAGCGCTGCCACCCTTCTTTGGGCGGCGGCATGCCGGGCTCACCAAACAAGGCCTGCTCGGCATCTGTCTGGGCATCGGCATCTTCCACACTGACGCTCAACGCGTCCAGTGCGTCAAGGGCGTCACTCAAGGCCTCAACCCGATCCTCAGGGCACATCAATCGCAGTTCAAACATGGTGCGCGCCAATCAACGGGTGTGATTGGCAAGCCAACCTTCAAGGTAATGGATGTTGGTGCCGCCTTCCATGAACTTGGCGTCCACCATGAGTTCACGGTGCAAGGCAATGTTGGTATTGATGCCCTCAATCACGGTTTCACCCAACGCGGTGCGCATGCGCGCCAAAGCCTGCTCGCGGGTGTCGCCGTGCACGATGATCTTGCCAATCATCGAGTCGTAGTTGGGCGGCACAAAATAATTGGTGTACACATGCGAGTCCACCCGCACCCCTGGCCCGCCCGGTGGGTGCCACATGGTGATGCGCCCAGGCGATGGAATGAACTTGTAGGAATCCTCTGCGTTCAGCCGACACTCAATGGCATGCCCCCGAATCTGAATCTGGCGTTGTGTGAACGGCAGTTTTTCGCCAGCCGCCACCATGATTTGCGTTCTGACAATGTCAATGCCTGTGGTCATCTCGGTCACCGGGTGTTCCACCTGCACACGGGTGTTCATCTCGATGAAATAAAACTCGCCGTCTTCGTACAAGAATTCAAATGTGCCAGCACCCCGGTAGCCAATTTTTTTGCAAGCTGCCACACAGCGGTCACCGACACGCTCAATCAACTTGCGCGGAATGCCAAGCGCAGGCGCTTCTTCAATCACCTTTTGATGACGGCGTTGCATAGAGCAATCGCGTTCACCCAGGTACACCGCGTTTTTGTATTTATCAGCCAGAATCTGGATTTCGATGTGGCGCGGGTTCTGCAGGTACTTTTCCATGTACACCGCAGGGTTGCCAAAGGCTGCACCTGCCTCGGCTTTGGTCATGGCCACGGCATTGATCAATGCCGCCTCGGTATGCACCACGCGCATGCCCCGGCCACCGCCGCCGCCCGCCGCCTTGATGATCACCGGGTAGCCGACCATTTTCGCAATGCGCTTGATCTGCACCGGGTCATCAGGCAGCTCACCCTCGGAGCCGGGCACACAGGGCACGCCAGCCTTGATCATGGCCTGTTTGGCCGACACCTTGTCGCCCATGATGCGAATCGACTCAGGTGTGGGACCAATGAACTGAAAACCGCTGCGCTCGACACGTTCGGCAAAATCGGCGTTTTCACTTAAAAATCCGTAACCGGGGTGGATCGCCTCTGCGTCGGTCACTTCCGCCGCAGAAATGATGGCGGGCATGTTCAGGTAACTTAACGCGGACGATGCCGGGCCAATGCACACCGCTTCTTCCGCCAGCTTGACGTATTTGGCGTCGCGGTCAGCTTCCGAATACACCATGACGGCCTTGATGCCAAGTTCACGGCAGGCGCGCTGGATTCGTAAGGCGATTTCACCGCGGTTGGCAACCAGAATTTTTTTAAACATGGGCTAGGCCTGCGGTCATTCGATGATGAACAGGGGCTGGCCGTATTCCACAGCCTGACCGTTATCGCACAAAATGCGGCGCACCGTCCCGGTTTTGTCAGATTCGATTTCATTGAGAATCTTCATGGCCTCAATGATGCACAGGGTTTCACCCTCTTTGACGGCGTCACCGATCTCGACAAAAGATTTGGCACCGGGCGAGGCCGAGCGGTAAAAGGTGCCCACCATGGGCGATTTGACCGTGTGGCCGGTTTCAACTGGCGCGGCAGCCACAGGTGCGGCGGCTTGGGCCATCATGGGGGCCACGGCCATGGCTTGACCCGCTTGTGCTTGGTACTGGATGTTGGCGCCGCCACCTTTGACAATGCGCACTTTGCCTTCAGCTTCGGTGATTTCGAGTTCCGAGACATTTGAGTCCGA
>JBBQSS010000153.1:0-7374 GCA_038213665.1 Burkholderiales bacterium
CAGGCGAATTGACACTGGCCCACTTGAGCGCGCCGGTGACAGTGCGCTATGACGAGCGCGGTGTGCCGCACATCAAGGCCAGCACCGAGCCCGACCTGTACCGGGCGCTGGGCTACGTGCATGCACAAGACCGGCTGTTTCAGATGGAGATGGTGCGCCGCCTGGCCCAAGGTGAGTTGGCTGAAATTTTGGGGCCCAAACTGGTCAATTCCGACCGGCTGTTTCGCACCCTGGGCCTGCGCGCACACGCCCAAAAGACCGTGGCCGCCCTGGACCTGCAAAGCCCCGCCATCAAAGCCCAAACTGCATATCTGGATGGCATCAACCAGTTTCAGGCCAGCCACCCCGCACCCATCGAATTCGATATTTTGGGCATACCCAAGCGGCCCTTCACGCTGCAAGACACGGTGGCCGCATCGGGTTACCTCGCCTACAGTTTTGCCGCTGCGTTCAAGACCGAACCGCTGCTGACCTATGTGCGTGACCAGCTTGGTGACGATTACCTGGCTGTTTTTGACATCGAATGGAACCCCCTTGGCGTGCTCGAAAAAGCCGCCCCAACCGCCCTGCGAACCGACCCCGCCCACAAGCCCTCACCCGACTGGCAGGCCTTGAGCCAACTCGCCCAAGTCAGCCACGAGGCGCAAACCCTGGCCAGTGTGCCGCTGTTTGAAGGCAGCAACGCCTGGGCCGTGTCGGGCCCGCGCACCTCCAGCGGCAGCCCCATGCTGGCGGGCGATCCGCACATTGGCTTTTCGCTGCCGTCCGTCTGGTACGAGGCCCATCTGAGCATGCCGGGCTTTGAGCTGTACGGCAATTTTCAGGCGCTCAATGCGTCGGCGCTGCTAGGGCATAACCAGCAATTTGGCTGGAGTCTGACGATGTTCCAAAACGATGACATCGACCTGATTGCCGAAAAAGTCAACCCGGCCAATCCTGACCAAGTGTGGTTTCAGGGCCAATGGGTTGACTTGGTCACCACCGAGGAAACGATCCAGGTCAAGGACGGCAAACCGGTCAAACTCACGCTGCAGCGCTCGCCCCACGGCCCGATCATCAGCAGTGCGTTTCGCGACACCCTGGACGATGTACCGGTGGCCATGTGGTGGGCGTTTCTGGAAACCGAGAACCCCATTCAGGAGGCGTTTTACGAGCTCAACCGCGCCAACACCCTGACCAAGGCACGCGAGGCGGCCAGCAAAATCCACGCGCCCGGCCTCAACGTGGTGTGGGCCAGCGCCGCTGGCGACATCGGCTGGTGGGCCGGCGCCAAGCTGCCGATCCGCCCCTTGGGCGTGAACCCGGCCTTTATCCTCGATGGTGAAGCCGCCGAGGCTGACAAGCTCGGGTTCTACCGCTTCAATGACAACCCGCAGGAAGAGAACCCGCCGCGTGGCTACATCGTGTCGGCCAACCACCAGCCCACAAGCACCAGCGGCCTGCCCATTCCCGGCTACTACAACCCTTATGACCGGGCGCAGGCGCTGGAAGACCGCCTGGGCAATGACGCCATTCAGTGGAACGAGCTCAACACCGAGTCACTGCAACTCAGCACCCAAACCGCCTACTACTGGCGCGTGCTCGAACCCTTGATGCCCGACCTGAGCGAAGTGGTGCGCGACCCGCTGGAGCGCTCGGTGTTTGACAGCCTGGTGCAGTGGGACGGCCAGTACACGGTGCAAAACATCCCGCCCACCGTGTTCACCCAATTTGTTTATGAACTCACGCGTGCGGCCATGGCCGATGAGCTCGACAAGGCACAATTTGCGGCCCTGCTGGGCACCCGGGCACTGGACCTGGCGCTGCCCCGACTGACGGCCGACGAAGCCTCACCCTGGTGGGACAACCTCAAAACCGCCAAAGTGGAATCGCGCCGCGACATCGTTCGCATCGCCTGGCGCGCCACCATGACGCACCTGAAGAACACCTTGGGCAACAGCCCCAACGACTGGGGTTGGGGCAGCGCCCACACCCTGACACATGTGCATCCGCTGGCGGCACAAAAGCCGTTGAATTGGCTCTTCAACGTGGGGCCGTTTGACGCACCCGGCGGGCGCGAAGTGCCCAACAACCTGTCCACACCCATCGGACCAGCACCTTGGGCGGTCACCTATGGACCGTCCAACCGGCGCATCATTGACTTTGCCAATGCCGGCAAGGCGCGCGGCATCAACCCAGTGGGCCAAAGTGGTGTGCCATTTAGCGCCCATTACAGCGACCAGGCAGCCGCCTACATCGTGGGTGGCTACATGTCGCAGTACCTCAACGAGAAAGACGTGGTGGCCAACACCCGCGACATGCTCACGCTCAAACCGGCGGCAGCGTCGCTCGCCAACCCATAGCCGCAAGCTCAGCCACAAAATCCGTGGCGTGCAGGGTTAAAACACCTCAGCGCCGGTCTGTCAGGCGGGTCGGTGAAAATGTGGCATGACCCTACTGACCTCCCCCTTTGCCAAAGAACCGCCCTTCAACCACGGGCAGACCCCACGCACGGCCGTGCTGTACTGCAACCTGGGCACGCCAGATGCGCCAACCACACCGGCCGTGCGGCGTTTTTTGGCCGAATTTTTAGGCGACCCGCGCGTGGTCGAGGTGCCCCGCCTGCTCTGGCTGATGATTCTGCACGGCATCATCTTGCGCTTTCGACCGGCCAAGTCGGCGGCCAAATACGCCACGGTCTGGCTGCCGGAAGGCTCACCCTTGAAAATCTGGACCGAAAAACAAGCCAAGCTGCTGCAAGGCTGGCTGGCCCAGCGCGGGCACGACGTGCAGGTGCGTTACGCCATGCGTTACGGCGCCACGTCGATTGCCTCACAGCTTGACGCCCTTAAAGCGGCGGGCACCACCCGCGTGCTGATCTTGCCGGCCTACCCGCAGTATTCCGCCACCACCACGGCCAGCTTGTTTGACGCGGTCTACCAGTGGGCTGGCAAGGTGCGCCACTTGCCGGAGCTGCGCTTTGTCAACCATTACCACGACGACGCCCGCTACATTGCCGCGTTGGCGGGCAGCGTGCAACGCTACTGGAAAACCAATGGCCGCCCGGACGTGCTGGTGATGAGTTTTCACGGCGTGCCAGAGCGCACACTGCACCTGGGTGACCCCTACCACTGCGAATGCTTTAAAACCGCGCGCCTGCTGGCCGAGCATCTGGGTTTGGGCAAAGAGCACTACAAGGTCACCTTTCAGTCGCGCCTGGGCCGTGCCAAATGGCTGGAGCCCTACACTGAGCCGACCTTGATTGAAATGGGTAAAAGCGGCGTGACGCGCGTCGATGTGATCTGCCCAGCCTTCACCAGCGACTGCCTGGAAACCCTGGAAGAGATCAACCAGGAGGCGCGTGAGGCGTTTTTACACGCCGGCGGCAAAGAATTCCATTACATCCCCTGCCTGAACGATGACCCGGCCTGGATCACCGCCCTGTGCGACATCACCGAGCAGCACCTGCAAGGCTGGCCCACTCAAATAGCGCCCGACAGCGCCGCGCTGGCAGCATCCAAAGCGGCCGCACGGGCTCTGGGTGCGAAAAACTGAACGCCGACGACGCACGTCGACGTATGTCGATGGCCTCCATGGCCCAACCCCAACGGCTCTTGGCACCCAAAACGCAAGCGCCGGGCGCTTTGGCCGTTGCAAGCGTGTGCGTTATTTTGAGGATTTTTTTTTGCTTTTTTTGTCGCCCACTTTAACGCCTTGCCCCAAAACCGCAGATGCTGCGGCAGGTGTTTGTGCCAAGGCAGCTTCCAGGCGCTGGCACAGAATGCGCAAAATCTTGACGCGGGCGTAGTTTTTGTCGTTGGCTTCGACCAGCGTCCAGGGTGACTCCCCGGTGCTGGTGCGCTCCACCATGTCGCAGATGGCTTGCTGGTAGTCATGCCATTTTTCGCGGTTGCGCCAGTCTTCCTGGGTGATCTTGAAACGCTTGAACTCGATTTTTTCGCGCTCCTTGAAACGCTTGAGTTGCTCAGCCTGGCTGATTTGCAGCCAGAATTTGACCACCACCACCCCGGCTTCGATCATTTCGTGCTCAAAGTCATTGATTTCGCTGTAGGCGCGCAGCCAGTCGGCCTCAGAGCAAAAACCCTCGACACGCTCCACCAGCACCCGGCCATACCAGGTGCGGTCAAAAATAGCCACATGGCCGTGGCGCGGCAGGTGCCGCCAGAAGCGCCACAAGTGGGGCTGTGCCTTTTCTTCGTCGGTGGGCGCCGCCACCGGCGTCACCTGGTACTGGCGTGCATCCAGCGCCGCCGCAATGCGCCGAATGGCGCCGCCCTTGCCCGCCGCATCCGCGCCTTCAAACGCACACACCAACGAGCGCCCCTTAAAACGCGGGTCGCGCACCAGTTCAGACAAACGGCCTTGCCATTTGGCCAACTGGTCTTTGTAGGGGTTTTCAGCCAAGGCCAAGGTCAAATCAAGCGCCAAGAGCACGTTGCGGCCATCCAGGTCCACCCGCACCATCGGGGGCATGGGCGCACGCGGGGGCGCCACCTCGGCCAGTTTCTTTTGCAAGGCGTTGAGCAGCACCTGGCCAACGGTCATGGAACGGTAGCGGTCATCCATGCCTTCCACCACCACCCAGGGTGCCGCAGCGGTGTTGGTGATGCGCAGCAAATGGCCAGCAACGTCTTGCAACTGGTCGTAGGTTTTGAGGCGGTCCCAGTTCCACTGTGTGACGCGCCAGGCGGTGTGGGGGTCGCTTGAGAGCGCCTTGAGCCGCTGCCGCTGCCCTTCTTTGGTCAGGTGAAACCAGAACTTGAGCACCAGCGCCCCCTCGTTGACCAACATCTGCTCGAAACGGTTGATCTGCTCGGCCCGTGCATCGAGTTCTTTAAGCGAGATGCCCCCTTCAATGCGCTCACGGATGGGGTCGGAGTACCAGGAGCCCGCAAATATACCCACCCGGCCCTTGGGCGGCAGGCTGCGCCAGTAACGCCACATGGGCGGGCGCTCGCGCTCTTCGTCGTTAGACTGCGAAAAAGCCAGTGTTGAGATAAATCGCGGGTCCATCCACTGGTAAAGCATGTTGATGGTTTCACCCTTGCCCGCGCCGTCCTGTCCACTGATGAGCACCAGCACCGGGGTCTTGTGTTTCTCAAATAAATCAACTTGCGCCTCCAGCAAGGCGGCGCGCAGTGCGGGCACGGCATCGTGGTACACGGATTTGGCCAGCTTGTGGCCGATTTCGGCGGATTGGAACATGAAAGCCTTTCGTTAATTAGACACGGAGCAGCGTGCGTGCACTATCGGCACGGCGCAGACGCTGGGCCAGCGTGCGGGAAATGGCGGTCATCAATGTCAGCGCCAGCTTCTTGTGCTCCTCAGCGAGTTGGTTAAATTGCTCCAGCGTCAACACAAACAGGTCAATGTCGGTGCTGGCAATGGCGTTGTCACTGCGCGGATGGTCATCCAGAAAAGCCAGTCCACCAAAAAAATCTCCACGGCCGTAGCTGGCAATGTGGTGCAACTGGCGACTGCCACCAATCGGGGCCATGATGCGTACGGCACCGCGACGGATCAAATACAGCTCGCGCTGTGGGTCTCCCAGGTGATATACCAACCCACCCGCCAGCACCGTACGCTGCTGCATACGGGTTTCCAGGTCGGCGATGGTGTCATCTTTACGCCCCTGAAACAGGTCCATTTCTGCAAGCCGCAAGGGGACTTCCTCGGCCGCTGTTTTCACCACATTACCCAGCAACTGGTCTTCGACCCATTCAATGGCCTCTTCCAGTACCTTGAAGACACGCACAGAATTCTCGTCACCAATAAGCCCGGTCTGGGTGAAGAACTCAAGCAGATTGCGCCCGTTGGGCAGTTGCTCGCGGACATGGCTCAGCAGCAGCAACACTCCGCGTTCACGCAAAGTGTCGCGCACCCGGTTTAGCATCTGTGCCGCCGTCATGTCGACCGCCTGCACCCAGCGCATGTCAAGAATGACGTAGTCACGCGCCTTGATTTCAGGCTCAAGCTGGGCGTACAGCTCGTAGGTGGTCCCAAAAAACAAGCTGCCCTGCAACTCAAAAATGACCGCCTTGTCGCCATTTTGTGCAATCAGGCGCATCTCGACCTCAGGACGAGACCAGGTGGAAGAATGCTGATTGACAAAGGTCTTGCGCCGCACCACGGAGCCACCCACCTGCTCGCGGACAAACAGCAAAATCGACAACGCCACACCTGACGCAGACGCAGCAACCAAGCCCACACTCAACGCCACAGCAATCACCACCAACACCACCGCAAAGTCAAACACCGTGGCACGCGACTCCAAAAAATGCAGCGGCTCAAGGTCGATCATGCGCAAACCGACAACGATCAAAATGCCGGCCAGTGTGGCCACGGGAATCCAGGCGATGTAGCTACCCAGCAGCAAGCCGGCAACCAGCACCAGAACACCTTCAACAATGCCTGACACCCGAGTTTGGGCACCGCTGGAGAGGTTCACCATGGTGGCCCCCATGGTGCCTGCGCCGGGTAGGCCACCCATGGCCGACGCGGTGATGTTGGCCAGCCCCTGCGCCACCAATTCGCGATTGGGGTCATGTCGGGTACGGGTTTGCTGGTCAACCACGACACAGGTTTTGAGGGTGTCAATGGACAGCAAGGCGGCCAGGGTCACGGCGCCACCGGCCAGTGCGGTGATCTGGCCGAGTCTGAGTTGGCCAATGTCCTGCCAACGCCCGGCAATGGTCTGCAGGTAGCCTTCTCCGGTGACGGCCAGCGCCCCCAGCACCAGCGGGTTGTTGGCAAGCCGCGTCATGGTGTCATCCGAGTTGGCCAATACCAGGTAGGCCACCCCGCCCGCCCCAATGCCCAGGATGGTGCTGGGCACGGCTTTGGTGAGTTTGGGTGACAACAGGGCGACCAACACGGTGGCCAACCCCACCACGAGGCTGCGCGTGTCCCAGTGTGCGGGCGCCATCACGGCCTGCCACCACACCACATCAGAGGCAGCCCCCACAAAGCGCGGAATCTGGCTGCCAATGATGATCAACCCAACCGCTGTGAGGTAGCCACTGACCACGGTGTAGGGGATGTATCTGATCAAACGCCCGGCGCCCAGGAATCCAATCAGCATCTGGATCAGCCCCGCCAACAAACCCAACACCGTGAGCAGCAACACAATGCTCGAAGCCGGTACCCCTTGCTGCACCAGTTCAATGGCAAACGCGGACAACACCGCCGCAGCTGGCGCGCACGGGGCGCTGATCAAACGGTCGGTGCCGCCAAAGGTTGGCGCAATGATGCCCAAAGCGGCCGCACCCAAAATGCCCGCCAGGGCCCCAAACACGGCATATTGCGGGCTGATCGCAGAATAAACCGTGACCCCGAACGCCACCGATGCGGGAAGTGCCACCAGCATCGATGCCA
>JBBQSS010000154.1:0-7368 GCA_038213665.1 Burkholderiales bacterium
CCCCCAATCGGCCTCGGCGCAATTTTTTATCAACGTCAAGCCCAATGGATTCCTCGACCCCGTGGCCATCCCGCCGGGCGACCCGGTGCCGCGTTTTGAGTACCAAGGCCAGGTGTATGAAAATACCCCGCGCGCTGACCTGTTGAATGCACGCAATTTGTTTGGCTACACCGTGTTCGGCAAAGTGGTATCCGGCATGGACGTGGTCGACAAAATCAAGGCCACGCCCACCGGCCCAGGCGGCCCCTTTGGCGCTGATGTGCCCAAAACACCCATTTTTATCAACTCTGCAACCCTGGTGAAATAACTCATGAGCAACCCACAAGTCGAACTCCACGTCAAAAACTACGGCGTCATCACCCTGGAACTTGACGCCGACAAGTCGCCCAAGTGCACGGCCAACTTTCTGGCCTACGTCAACAAGGGCCATTACAACAACACCATTTTTCACCGCATCATCCCCGGTTTTATGGTCCAAGGCGGCGGCATGGAACCCGGCATGGCACAAAAAGAATGCGATGCGCCGATTGAAAACGAGGCCAACAACGGCCTGAAAAACCTGAACTACACCGTGGCCATGGCGCGCACCGGCGACCCGCATTCAGCCACCGCCCAGTTTTTCATCAACATCGCTGACAACACCTTCCTGAACCACACCGCACCGAGCCAGCAAGGCTGGGGTTACGCCGTGTTTGGCAAAGTGGTGGCCGGCACCGAAGTGGTCGACAAGATCAAGGCTGTAAAAACTGGCCGCAAAGGCTACCACGACGACGTGCCGCTGGAAGACGTGGTCATCGAAAAGGCAGTTGCGCTGTAAGACCGCGTTACACCATCCAAGCTTTTCATAAAGCATACCGCCCGTGCAAGCACGTGGCTGTGTGCTTTCTTTGTTTTGGGTGACACGCACGTCATGATTGCTTCCCCCGAGCGCCCGACAAGTATGGCCAACACCGCCATTGCGGCGATCACCGCAGCGGCGCACTGGCGCTGTCTTGACATCATCTCTGACCTGCACTTGCAAGCCAGCCAGGGCGCCACGTTTGCAGCCTGGCAGCACTACATGGCGCACACCACGGCCGATGCGTTGTTCATTCTGGGCGACTTGTTTGAGGTCTGGGTGGGCGATGACATCACCCATGCCCCAGGCGACCAGGAAGGTGCGTTTGCGCTGCAGTGCCAGCAGATTCTTAAAAAGACCTCAGCGCATGTGCCGCTGTACTTCATGCACGGCAACCGCGATTTTTTGCTAGGCAAAGACTTCGCCAAGGCCAGCGGCATGAAGCTGATAGCCGACCCCACGGTGCTGGACTTTGACCGCCAGCGCTGGCTGCTGTCCCATGGCGACGCGCTGTGCCTGGGCGACCTGGACTACCAGCAATTTCGCCAACAGGTGCGCAGCGATGCCTGGCGCGCTGCGTTTCTGGCAAAGCCCCTGGCAGAGCGCCAGGCTATCGCGCACGGCCTGCGCACACAAAGCGAAGTGCGCAAAAAAAGCGGCGCAAGCTACGCAGATATAGACACCGCTCTGGCCCTGCAGTGGCTCGATGCCGCCCACGCCAATACCCTGATCCACGGCCACACCCACCACCCGGTTGACCACGTGCTCGGCCCGGTGAACGGTGCGCCACAGCGAAAACGCCTGGTCCTCAGCGACTGGGATGCAGATGCCAAGCCTCGAAGGCTGGAGGTGTTGCGCCTGCAAATTGGCAAAAACCCAAAGCGAATTCCCGTCGTCGCCTAAGCCACCACGGCGCGGCTTAGGTGCCAAGCGCCCAGAAGGCTGAACTGCTACGGACGGCAGCATCAGCCACTTCTGTCTCACGCCAACAGACCCAAGGGTGTGTCTGTTTTGAATTAAAAAACGCGGCTAAACCCGGCTGTCAGGCTCCCTCGTCCTGCGGCGCGAGGGAGTTGGGAGCGTGCGAGCTCTGCCGAAATTCAGGGTTTCAGCAACACCTTCAACACATTCTGCACGCGCCGAACCTGCGCCGCATCAAAGCCTGATGCCAAGACAGTCGCCGCATCCTGGGCCCAGGTTTGCGCCGGTGCCGGGTCATTGCGCTTGGTCAGCAACTGCAGCTGCAACATGCGTCGCGCACTCAGTTGCTCGGCAGGCGTCGGCACTTCAGCAGCCATTTCAAGCCGCAACAAGGCCGTGGCCGCATCACCCGAGGCAGGTTGCGACAGGGCCTTGACCCAGGCACCACGCACTGCCGGACTGACACGGTTGCCAAGTTCTTGCACGCCGGGCACTTGGGCGGCATCACGCGTCTCCCAGGCCGTCAGCAAATGTGTCAGGGCTTCACCATGCGCCTGAGCGGCCAGCTTGCGCAGGGCAAACTGGGCTTGCTCCAGGGCATCACGTTGCGCTCTGAAAGCGGCGTCGCCCAAACGCGGTGCCTCAAAGCGCTCGCCATAGGCGGGGCGCTCTGAGCGGTCACCACGCGGACCACCCCGGTCGTCAAAGCGCCCACCCGGGCCGCGCGCATCACGCATGCCGCCCTGGCCACCGTCACGGCCACCAGGGCGGCCTGTATCTTTGCGGTCACCAAATTTGCCACCGCGCCCCATCACTGCAGGTTCTTCTTTTTTCATGCCAGGACGGTCATCGCCACGCATGGCAATCACACGCTTGGGCAGCGCCACGGGCTTGACCGGCTCGGCCTCAGGCGCAGCTTCTGCGGCGCTGGGTTGGTTTGCCTCTGACGCATCCGCGCCATCGGCGGCTACAGCCGCACCGGCGGTGGCGTTGTCAGAAGACACCGCATCGCCTGCTGCTTCCTCGCTTGGGGTTGCGTCATCTGCTACATTTTCAATAGCTACTTGCGCTTGTCCTGTATGGGCTTGAGGCTTATTTTCCTCAGATATTTCAGCAGCTACCACCGCCGCTTGTGCTTGCGCTTGGCCACGCAGGGCGGCTTCCAGCGCGTTCATGGCGTTGCGAATGACTTGTGCATCACCCGAGGCATTGGCGGCCTGCAAGGCTTTGGAGGCATCCAGCACGATGCGGTCACGGTCGCTCAAGGCACTTTGCGCTTTCTCGCGCTCAAGGGTTTTGCGGTTAAAGGCCTCGTCGATCGGCTTGCGGAACGCGTCCCACAGCTTTTGCTCATGGCGGCGATCAATCGGCACGCGGTGGGCTTCTGCCTGCCAGCGTTGTTGCAGGGCTTTGACGGCGTCAATGCGCAGCATGGCCTCGGCACCCAGCACTTTGGCCTCGCCAATCATGGCGTGGCGTGCTTCCAGGCTGAGTTTTTGCAGGGTTTCCAGTGGCTCGGCGGCATGGTCAATGGCGGCTTTCCACAAGGGTTGCAGCTCGGCAAACATTTTTTCGCCGACATGGCCCGACTCGCGCCAACGGTCGCCGAACTGGTGCAACACGCGGCTAAAGCCCTTCCAATCGTCGTCCAGCGCGACCCGGTTGGCCTCGGCCCACGCCTTGACTTCTTCGATCAGCGCCAGACGCTGCGCGCGGTGTTCGGCCGACTCGGTCTTGACTTTTTCAAGCCAGGCTTCGACCACTTTGTGGGCTTCATTGCAGGCGTCATCGAACCGCTTCCATAGGCCGTGGTTGGCCACACCGCCCTGGTCGGTGAGCTTCCACTGTTCGCGCATCTGGCGCAGGGTGTCTTGCATCTTGCGTCCACCGATGGCCTGGCCCTCAGGCCGCTTGAGCAAGCCTTCGGCTTTGATCAGCAATTCTTCACGCAATTGGTCGGCACGCCAACGTTGCCAGCCCTCAAGTTCACTGGCCGCCACCAAGGCCGCATGGGCCTGGGCTTCAAGCTTGTCATCCATCAAACGGCCGTTGTCTTTCAGGGCCTGGCGCAGCGCGTTGGCCGCGCCGACACTGGCCTTCCCATGACCCAAGCCCATCTCATGCTCTAGTTTGGCGAGCGCTTCAGCTACAAAAGCTGTCGCTTTGGCTCGGATTTCAGGGTCAACCTTGGGCTTGGGCGCTGCCACCGGGGCTTCCAGCGGAATGCCACGCACCACACGGATCTCGTCAGCCCACACTGGTACCTTGGGCAGCGGCGCACTGGCGTCGGCGGCCGCCGCGACGGCCAACCTCAAAGCCTCGCTGAAGGCCTCCCACACCAGCAGCAATTGCGCTTGAGAGTCTTGCAATTGGGGCACAAAGCGCGCGTCCACGCTGGGCCAATTGGCATCGCTTGAAAGTGCTTGCGCCTCGGTTTGCCAATGGGCCACATCGGCCGCCAAGGCTTCCTGTGCGGCTTGGGCATCGGCCCAGGGCTTGGTAGACAGCACTTCAATGCGTTGCGCCAACAGCACAGCGGCTTCACGTTGCACTTGCACGCGGTGCTGCAGGTCTTCAATGGCGCGCACGCGTTCTACCAGTTGGACTTTCAAGCCAGCCAGCGGCTCTTTGCTCAAGGGCGCACCGGCTTTGGCTGCGTCACGCTGCCAGGCCAGGGCATCGGCCAGGTTCAGCTTGGACAGCGCCAGCAAGGCTTGCGCCTTGTCGGCCCATTCGAGCGCAATGGTGGCCTGCGTTCTGCTGCGCTTGATGTCGTCGAGCTTTTCGCGCACCAGTTTGGCAGCGCCCTTGTCTTTGACGCTGAGTTCTTTGAAGACCTGCTGCAGCTGCTCACTGCTGGGGCTGCTGGCCAGCCACTCGCGGATGCAGGCCATGCGCTCGCCCGAGGTGTGCTTTGAGAACGCACCATGCGTGAGCGCATCCAACGGGTGCGCCTCATGGCTTTTGGCGGTGACGGCAGGCGCGTCAGGGGTGGGGGCTGCTTTGCTTTGGGTAGAAAAAGGGAACATCGACATCGCGCACTAAAGAAGGTAGGTGCCCGCTGCAGGGCAGCGGGAATAAACGCGTATTTTCGCCGGGTTTTCAACACGGATCAAAAAATAACAATTCGCAACACAAACGCAGGGCAAAAACCTGCCACCGAACCGCGTCTGCATGTCTACATGCCTGTTTATATATAGACGTTTGATGGCAGGCGGGGCAGCGGCACGGGTTGACTTTGCCCAGACCCTAGCCAAGTCTGGCAACCGCGTCAACAACAAATTGATAATCCCCAATGAATATAACGAATCAATTTGTTATGGTTGACCAGATATATTTGAGCCCCTTAGAATCCGCCGTTCCATGAACCATCAGGGAAAACCCGAACCCGCTGCCGACCCCGGCAACATCAAGTTTCTGCACCAACCGGAGAAATACCCGCAGGATATTGATAGCGTAACAACCCAGGCGTCGTTTTTGTCGTAGCTTGTGCCATGCACAAAGCCCTGACAGATCAGCGCGCAAGAAGGAGAAGCTATGTCAGCATCTACAAACATGACCACCAGCCTACGGCGCATCACTGCCGCCGTGACCAAAGGCTTTTTTGAAATCACACACAACAGTTTTGCACTGATCGGCTTGGCTGTTTTATTTGCCACCATGACCCTGGTGGCCCGGCCCGAACTTCGGCAGGTGGGCGAAATCCAGCTCTTCAGCTGGCTGCAAGCGCGCCAGGTGGAAGTCAGCGGGCTGGTCACCGACCTGGTCGCCAGTGACCGCGCCACGGCGGCAGACCCCAAAGAGTTGCCCAAGCAGCAAGCCGCCGTGGCCTATTGGCTCAGCAAGAAGTACCGCGTAGCGCCTGAACCCATCAGCGCGTTGGTGGCCGAGGCTTATGAGATTGGGGTACGCGCCAAACTGGACCCCACGCTGATTCTGGCGGTGATGGCCATTGAATCCGGCTTTAACCCCTTTGCGCAGAGCGCCGTGGGTGCCCAGGGCCTGATGCAGGTCATGACCAAAATCCACAGCGACAAATACCAAAGCTATGGTGGCCAGTTTGCGGCTTTCGACCCGCTGGCCAACCTGCGTGTGGGCGTGAAAGTGTTGCAAGACTGCATTCGCATGGCCGGCTCCACCGAAGGCGGTTTGAAATACTATGTGGGCGCAGCCAACCTGGACTCCGACAATGGCTATGCGTCCAAAGTAATGGTCGAATACGCCAGACTGCAACAAGTGGCCCAAGGCCGCCCAGTGCTGATGACCACGCCCCGAGCCAATCCGGCACCCATCAAAGCCGAGACCATTGCAGCGCCAGAGGTGGTGCCAGAAGCGGCGCCCGAAGCACCGGCTGAAATCGTCCCTCAAGCTGCCACCGTGGCTCTTCTGTAACGGCTTCAGTTAAACTGCACCCCGCACGCGACTGGCGATAGGCAGCGCCCTGACAAGGGGCATGCTGCTGAAGTGGGAACACCACGGGGGAGCGTGCCGCAAGGCCAATCGCGGTTTTGTGATCAGCCGTTCGCCTGGGCAGCCCTGGATGTGAAGCACCAAAGCTGGGTGCGCTGTCCACAGGCCTGTTGTCTTTTAGGACTGCCATGTTCAACCGAAATATCCTCATTGAGCAAACCGACCCCGAGCTGTTTGCCGCCATCCAATCTGAAAACCAGCGCCAGCAAGACCATATTGAGCTGATCGCCAGCGAAAACTACGCCTCACCTGCCGTCATGGCCGCACAAGGCACGCAGCTGACCAACAAATACGCCGAAGGTTACCCAGGCAAGCGTTACTACGGTGGCTGCGAGTTTGTCGACATTGCAGAACAACTCGCCATTGACCGCGTCAAGCAAATCTTTGGCGCCGAAGCCGCCAACGTGCAACCGCATTGCGGCGCATCCGCCAACGAAGCCGTGTTTTTGGCGTTTTTGAAGCCTGGCGACACCCTCATGGGCATGAGCCTGGCTGAAGGCGGCCACCTGACCCACGGCATGGCACTGAACATGAGCGGCAAATGGTTCAACGTGGTGAGCTACGGCCTGGACGCCAACGAAGCCATTGATTACGACGCCATGGAGCGCAAGGCGCATGAGTCCAAACCCAAGCTGATCATTGCGGGTGCCAGTGCCTATAGCCTGCGCATTGACTTTGAGCGCTTTGCCAAAGTGGCCAAAGACGTGGGCGCGATCTTTATGGTCGACATGGCGCACTACGCCGGCCTGATCGCTGCGGGCGTGTACCCCAACCCGGTGCCACACGCCGATGTGGTGACCAGCACTACCCACAAGAGCCTGCGCGGCCCCCGTGGCGGCATCATCTTGATGAAGTCCCAACATGAGAAAGCCATCAACAGCGCCATTTTCCCCGGCCTGCAAGGTGGCCCACTGATGCATGTGATTGCCGCCAAGGCGGTCGCATTCAAAGAAGCACTGCAACCTGATTTCAAGCTGTACCAGCAACAAGTGCTGACAAATGCCCGCATCGTGGCTGAAACGCTGACCGCGCGCGGCCTGCGCATCGTCAGTGGCCGCACAGAAAGCCACGTCATGCTGGTCGACTTGCGCTCCAAAAACATCACCGGCAAAGAAGCCGAAGCCGTGCTGGGCAGCGCC
>JBBQSS010000155.1:0-7337 GCA_038213665.1 Burkholderiales bacterium
ATGCCCAGATGACGCAGGATTTTTGTTCAGCTGCAAGGCGTAAAAATGGGCGTATAGCGAGCTATACAACCGTTTTTGCAACGCAGCAGATGGACAAAAAGACAAGTCAGGTGGGTATATTTTTCGCAGGAAATCACCTTAGTTGTCAAGTCATCGCCGCGCACGCCGTTCAACCCTATCAAACCAACCCAATAAAGAAGGAGCCACCATGTTCAACACCACCGACACCAACGCCATGAACCATTCTGTGCTGGGCATTTACCAAGTGCAATGGAATACAGCCCCCGGCGGCAGCCCGTCGAAATCGGGCGTGTACTTGACCAAAAATGACAAAAACCAGAGCTGGTTTAAATATTTTGATGCCTATTGGGGTCAGTGGTACATGAGCCATGCCGAATTGCGCAGCAGCACGCCGCAGCAGGCGGCACGCATGACCGCCTCTGACCTGCTGTCGCATGTGGTAGCCTGGGCACATCGCACGCGAACAGTTTGAATGTGGTGCGGTGTGCTCTGTACAAACGAGTCACGACATGCGCACCGGAATGAACACCGCCACATCCAACAGAAAAGGAAATCCTGTGAAATTCACGATAGCAAGGCGGCTGGGTCTGCTCATTGGCAGCGCATTGATGGGCATGCTTGTTCTGGTGTCCCTGTTTCTCTTCTCCGAGCGAACCATGGTCATGGAAGAGCGCCAGCTTGGCTTGCGGCAGGCGGTGGAAACCGCGCATGGTGTGCTGCTTCATTATCAGGACCAGGTCAGCCAGGGCCAACTGCCGGAATCCGAGGCCAGGCTACGTGCGATGGCCGCTATCAAAGGCTTGCGCTACAGCCGCACAGAGTATTTTTTTCTACAGGACATGCAGTCGAAAATGTTGATGCACCCGATCAGTGCGGCTCTTGTCGGCAGGGACGTTTCGGATCTGAAGGACATCACGGGCAAGTACTTCACGGCGGAGATGACCAAGGTTGCCAAAACCAGTGGTTCCGGGTTTGTGGACTACATGTGGCCCAAACCAGGCAGCCAAACGCCGGTACCCAAAATCACGTATGTCAAAGGGTTTGAACCTTGGGGCTGGATCATTGGTTCCGGCGTTTATGTCGACGACATCGATGCCGTTATTTTCAAGCGCGTTGTCAAGGGTTCACTGGGTGCCGGCGTACTTGTTTTTGTTTTGCTCGTCGTCGGCGTGCTCATCACGCGCAGTCTGTTGCGCCAACTCGGCGGAGAGCCAGATGTGGCCACCGATATCACGCAGCGCATCGCCCACGGTGATTTGACCGTAGACATTGTCCTCAGAAACAACGACCAATCCAGTTTGCTGTACGCGATCAAGTGCATGCGGGACAGCCTCTCCAGCCTTGTTGCACAGGTCCGCACTGGCTCTGAGGGCGTGGCCACTGCAAGCGCCGAGATTGCCCAGGGCAACCACGATTTGTCGGCGCGCACCGAGCAGCAGGCCAGTGCGCTGGAAGAAACCGCAGCGTCCATGGAGCAGCTCAGTGCCACCGTCAAGCAAAACGCCGACAACGCCGTTCAAGCCAACCAGCTGGCGCAAAGTGCGTCCACCGTGGCAGCACAGGGCGGCGAGGTGGTGGCGCAGGTGGTTGACACCATGAAGGGCATCGTTGATGCCAGCCGGAAAATCTCCGACATCATCAGCGTCATCGACGGCATTGCGTTCCAGACCAACATCCTGGCGCTCAACGCGGCGGTGGAAGCCGCACGTGCCGGTGAGCAGGGCCGTGGCTTTGCCGTGGTGGCCACCGAAGTGCGCAGTTTGGCAGGGCGCAGCGCCAACGCCGCCAAGGAGATCAAGACCCTGATCAATGCCAGCGTGGAGCGCGTTGAGCAGGGTACCGTGCTGGTGGATCGGGCTGGCACCACCATGACCCAGGTGGTGGCCAGCATCCGGCGCGTCACCGACATCATGGGCGAGATCAGCGCAGCCAGCTCCGAGCAAAGCGCCGGGGTGTCGCAGGTGGGCGAGGCCGTCACGCAAATGGACCAGGCCACGCAGCAAAATGCCGCGTTGGTGGAGCAAATGGCGGCGGCAGCATCAAGCCTCAAGTCGCAGGCGCAGGACCTGGTGGGAACCGTGGCTGTGTTCCGGCTCAGTTAGTCATCACCGGCGTGTTTCTGCCAGCGGCGGCTTCGGGTGGGCCGCCTCTGCCATCTGCAGGGGGCGTGTTCTTTCCCTTGTCAACCAAGATTTTTCCATGCGAACCCATTTACCCGTCACGCAGCGCCAGCCCCCCTTTCCGTCCGGCTTCAATCTGATGTCGACCGCCGACCTGAAAGGGCGCACCAGCACGCACATTGCGGAGATTCACAGATCGGTCGAGGCGCAAAGTTGCGCCATTGTGCAAATCAACGCGGCCTTGCGTCACATTGAGCAATTGACCGAGCAAAACAGTGGCATGGTGCACGAGTTGGCCGACGCCTCGGCAGCGCTGACTATGCAGTCAGGCGCGGTGGCCGACGCCATGCGTGTGATTCGACTGAGCGGCAGCGATGTGGTTGTCAATTCGGACGCCGTCGACCTGCGTCGGCGCATCAGGGCGCAAAAATTGCCGCCAACACAACCCGCGCCGCTGGGTTGGGGCCGGTCAATATCGATTAAAGTGGCTTGATCGGTTGAATGGAATTATTTGGGCTTGCAATGAAAATCATGGACGAAGAATTCAAAAATAAACCCTACCTCACGCCCAATGAAGTGGCGCAATGGATGATGGTGTCGCCTGTCACAGTCAGGGGCTGGGCGCAAAGGGGCATGCTGCAGGCAGAAGTCACGCCCGGCGGACACCGCCGTTTTCGGCGTGAGGAAGTTGAGCGCTTTGCCCGCCAATCGAATCCGGCGGGCAAGCGCGGGCCGCTGCGGGTCTTGATTGTGGATGACGACCGGTCGGTGGTTGGCTTCTTGAAGGAGCTGCTCGAAGGTGCCGGCGATCCGGTCACCGTGGAAGTGGCTTACGACGGTTTTGAGGCCGGTAGCAAAGTGCATGCGTTTATGCCGGACGTTGTCTTACTGGACTACATGATGCCCGGCATGAAGGGCTCGGAGGTGTGCCAGCGCATCTTGGCGATTCCCGGCCTGGCCCATGTGCGGGTGATTGCCATGAGTGGTTTCCTGAGCCCGCAATACGAGGCTGAATTGTTGGCGGCCGGAGCCGAATGCTGTCTGACCAAGCCAATTGACACCACCCGCCTGCTGGCGTTGCTGGGTATCAATAACTGACAACAAACAACCGGTTAGTTAGTCAGGGAGAAAAAAATAATGAAGACTGAACACTTACGCACCTGCGGCGGCTTGTGCCGTCGCGGCACTTGCGCGCTAGATTGGGGCCGCGGGTTGCGCGCATGAGCAGCTTTTTTACCCACTCGCAAGCCCAATCGACCCAAAAAACATTGCGTGAGCAAGTCCTGCTGGTGGCGGGGCTGGGCGGCTTGGCACTGCTGGCCACGGTCTTGCCGCTTTCTGCGGTGCGCATTCCTGTGTTGCACTACCTGCCGCTGCACACCACGCTTGAGTTTGTGGCCATCGTGGCGGCATTTTTGGTGTTTGCCACGGTTTGGCACACACCTTCGAGGCAGGTGTCAGCCTCTCTGGTCTTGATTGCTGTGGCCTTCTATTCAGCTGGCTGGCTGGATTTGGCCCATGCCCTGTCCTACAAGGGCATGCCTGACCTGGTGACCCCTTCGTCGATACAAAAGGCCATTGCGTTCTGGCTGGCGGCCCGATTGATGGTGGCGGTCACGCTGTTTGGCGTCAGCTTTTCTCCCCGGATGGCGCCGCCGTCAAAGGCCATGCGCATTGGCATTCTGGCTGCCTTTTCGGCGGTGAATTTGATGGTGATGGGTGGGGTTATTTTTTATGAGCCTTCGTTGCCCGCGACCTACATCGAGGGCAGGGGTCTGACCGGATTCAAGGTCGCTGCCGAGTGGCTCGTCACCGGTTTGCTGGTGCTGGCGGCGTGGCGTTTTTACCAACAGGCGCGCCAGTCCACCGAAGAATTTCCAGCCCTGATCTTCGGTGCCGCAGCGACAGCGGCGCTGGGCGAGATGTTTTTCATCTCGTATGCGGAGGTCAATAATGTCCAGAACCTGATGGGTCACCTGTACAAGATGGTGAGCTACAGCCTGATTTATCGCGCTGTGTTTGTCTTCAGCATTCGCATGCCCTACAACCGCCTGGCCAATAAAACGCAATTGCTGGTGCAGGCCAACGAGACCTTGCGCACCCAGGCCCAGGCGCTGGAATCGACCACGGCGCATGTCTTTGTCACGGATTCAGAGGGCCATTTTCGTTGGGAAAATCCTGCGTCGTGTCAGCTGTTGGGTGGCAGACATCAAAAGGACATCAGCCACCTCAGTTTGTTCGCCGCACCGGCCACGCCAGACCTCAAAATTGCTGCAGTCATCCGTGATGCCGTCATGACATCCGGGCATTGGCGCGGGTTTGTTGAAGCGATTGACAGAGAAGGCAAAAGCGTTCTTTTGAACCGTACGGTCACCACTTTGCGAAGTGAGACCGGTGAGCTGGAAGGCTTTGTCTCGGTGTCCGAAGATGTGACGGAGACGCGGCGCGTGCGCGAGCGCCACAAGCGTGTGCTTGACACTGCCATTGATGGCTTCTGGATTGCCGATGTTCACGGCAACTTGCTGGAAGTCAACGCCGCCTGCGTCCGGCTCTTGGGACACACGGCGGAAGAACTGCGCACCATGAATTTCAGTGAGTTTGACCCTGTGGGCCGGCGGCACTATGTGCATCGGCTCGCCATTGAGAGCGGCCACCTGAGCCACCTCCAGTATGAAACGGTGTTTGGGCATAAGCTGGGGCATGAGGTGTCGGTTGCCGTGTCTATGACGTTTGACCCGGAAGTGCAGCAATATTTTGTGTTTGTGCGCGACATCACTGACCAAGTGCGTGCCATGGTCGTCCAGTTCGACCTGGAGCGGCAACTGCAGCAGGCGCAAAAAATGGAGGCCATGGGCCAGTTGACCGGGGGAATCGCCCACGATTTCAACAACATCCTGGTGTCGGTGCTGGGCTACTCCAAACTGGCCCTGGACCGCCTGGTGCCCGACAAACAAAGCAAGCTGGCCACCTACCTGCGCGAAATCATCATGGCCAGTGAACGCGCGCGTGACCTGATCGCCAAGATGCAGGCCTACACCCGTAAGCAGTCCAATAGCCTGCCTATGGGGGTGATCTCGCCTGCGGTGGTGGTGCGGGAGGTGCTGTCAATGATGCGGCCCTCCATTCCCTCCACCATTTCGTTTGATGTGGTGCTTGATGATGGCCTGGGTATTGAGATGGATGCCGGGGAGTTGAATCAGGTCATGATCAATTTGATCATCAATGCGCGCGATGCCCTTGACGGCGCTGGGGTGATCGGTATTCGGCTGCACACGGTCGAAGTGGCGGGGGACCTTTGCGCCATGTGCCAGCAGCGTCTCTCGGGGGCGTATCTGGCGCTTGAGGTCTCAGACAACGGCAGTGGCATTGCACCTGAACACCGGTCGCGCCTGTTTGACCCCTTTTTTACCACCAAGGAAGTGGGCAAGGGAACGGGACTTGGCTTGTCCATGGTGCAAGGCATTTTTCGCCGTGCAGGCGGGCACATTGTGGTCACGTCAAAGTTGGGGTGGGGCAGCCAGTTCAAGCTGCTGTTTCCGGTGAAGTCGTTGGCGCCCGTGGTGCCGGACACCTCGGCCGAGGCGCCCGAATGGCAGGCCGGCACCGGGCAGCACATTGGGGTGGTGGACGATGAGCCTGCGGTCACGCGTTTCTTAAGCGAGCTTTTGCAGGGGCAGGGTTATCGGGTCACGCAATACAACAACCCGGTGACGCTGTTGTTCGCGTTTGAAAATGCAGATCAGAAATTTGATCTGGTCATCACCGACCAGACCATGCCCGGTTTGAACGGGATCGAACTGGCCGAACGATTGCACCGGGTGCGGCCCGACTTGCCGGTGATTTTGTGCACCGGGAACGACCGCGATACCGATGCCAATGCCTTGCTGCGGCCGGGTATTTACCGCCACTTTGTCAAACCCGTCGCCGGCAACGACTTGCTCGGCGCGGTGGCCGAGGCCTTGGGTACTGCAACGACAAGCGAATAGTCGGTTTGCGCCTGGGTGAATTCCTGCAAAATGACTGGGTTAAATTTGCATTTGAGAGTTTTACATGACCCGTACCATCCAACAACTTTTTGACCTGACCGGCAAAACCGCCCTGATCACGGGCGGCTCACGCGGCCTTGGCCTGCAAATGGCGCACGCGCTGGGCGAGGCCGGGGCGCGCCTCATGCTCAGCGCCCGCAAGGCCGACGAACTTGAGGCGGCTTGCGCCGAGTTGCAAGCCGCTGGCATCGATGCCCGCTGGGTGGTGGCAGATTGCGCGCAGGAGCAAGACCTGCAAAAACTCGTCAGTGAAACGCTGCAGCGCATGGGCGATGTGGATATTTTGGTCAACAACGCCGGTGCCACCTGGGGTGCCCCGGCGCACGACCACCCGGTGGCCGCCTGGGACAAGGTGATGGCGCTGAACGTGCGCGGCTACTTTTTACTCAGCCAGCTCATTGGCAAACACAGCATGGTCGGGCGCCAGGACGGGCGCGGCGGGCGCATCATCAATGTGGCGTCCATAGCCGGGCTGGGCGGCAACCCGGCGGGGCTCAACACCCTGGCCTACCACACCAGCAAGGGCGCGGTGCTTAATTTCACCCGTGCGTTGGCCTGCGAGTGGGGGCCGTACGGCATCCGTGTCAACGCCATTTGCCCAGGGGTTTTCCCCAGCAAGATGACTGCGGGCGCGCTGGCTGCGGTGGGTGCCGACAAGCTCGCCGCCGCTGCGCCCTTGCAACGCCTGGGTGATGACGAAGACCTCAAGGGCATCACGCTGCTGCTGGCCAGCGATGCCGGTAAACACATCACGGGCCAGTGGCTGGCGGTGGACGGTGGTGTCAGCGCCGTGGTGGGGGGCTGAGTCATGAACTTTGGTGTGGACATTCCGTTTGTTGAGCTTCTTGGCTTCGAGCTCAAGGTGTTTGAAGGTGGGCGCTCTGAGCTGGTGTTTGACCCGCGCCCCGAGCATCTGAATTCCTTTGCGGTGACGCACGGCGGGGCGCTCATGACGCTGCTTGATGTGGCCATGGCTGTGGCGGCGCGCAGCGCTCAAAAAGACATGGGCGCCGTCACCATCGAGATGAAAACCAGCTTCATGCAGCCTGCGCGTGGTTTGCTCACCGCACGCGGGCATTTGATGCACCGCACCGCCACCATGGCGTTCACCGAAGGCACGGTGTTTGATGCCCAAGGCAAAGCCTGTGCC
>JBBQSS010000156.1:0-7304 GCA_038213665.1 Burkholderiales bacterium
GTGCGTTTGTCGGGCGTGGCGGTGAGGCCGATCAGGTAGGCGTCAAAATAGTCCAGCACCTGCTTCCACAGGTTGTAAATGCTGCGGTGGCATTCGTCGATGACGATGAAGTCGAAGGTCTCGACGGGGATGGCCGCGTTGTAGCGCACCAGCTTGGCTTGCTGTTGGCGCTGTTGCACTTCGCCCAGAGGCACGTCTTCGGCCGACTCGTCAATCGCCTCACCCGACAGCACCGAATACATGCGCTGGATGGTGGAGATGACAACTTGCGCATGCGGGTCAATCGCACTGCTGCTGAGGCGCTGCACGTTGTACAGCTCGGTGAATTTGCGGCCATCGTCGGGCGGCGTGTAGGCCATGAACTCCTGGTGCGCCTGTTTTCCGAGATTGCGCGTGTCCACCAGTATCAGGATGCGCTTGGCACCGCCAAATTTGAGCAGCCGGTAAATGGCACTGATGGCGGTGAAGGTTTTGCCCGCACCGGTGGCCATGTGAACCAGGGCGCGCGGCTTGTTCAGTGCCAGCGAGTCCTCCAACCCGGTAACGGCGCTGACCTGACAGAGGCGAAGGTTGCGCTCAGGCAGCGCGGGCATGTGGTCTTTTAAACGGCGGCGCAGGGTGTCGGGCTGGGCCAGCCATTGTTCAAGCGTTTCGGGCTTGAAGAAATGGAAGATTTCGCGCGCTCGGGGGGCCGGGTCGCGGCCATCGGTGAAGCGGATGATCTGGCCGGTGGACTCAAACAAAAACGGCAGCGGGGTTTTATCTTTGCGCCATTTGAGGGTGGCGTTGGCGTAACGGGCGGTTTGCGCCTCATGCGCGCTGAGGTTCTCACCCGCCTCGTCGCGCTTGGCTTCGATCACGCCCGCCGCCACACGGTTAACAAACAACACGTAGTCGGTTGAGCCGCCGTCGGTGGGGTATTCGCGCACAGCCACGCCAGTTGCGGCGCCGAGGTTGAGAAGCTTTAGGTCTTGCACCAGCCAGCCTGCTTGGGCCAGTTTGTGGTCGATCTTTTCTCTGGCTTTGGCTTCTGGTGTCATTGTTTTATTCCCTTACGGTGCAGTCTAGGCGCAGCAGGAGAAATATATAACAAATAGACCTGTAGCCCATGTAATATAAGCGTTAAAAGCTATTATTGTAATAGCATAAAGACCGAAAAACGGGCTCAGTATTTCAGCCGCGCGTAATAGGTTTTTTGCGCAGCCTCTCGGGCCTGGCGCAGGGTCGTGATGCCCATGGCTTGCAGCAAGGGCAGCAGGCGCAGCCAGACTTCGGCGGTGACCATGGCATCGCCCAAAGCGGTGTGGCGGCCCAGCACGGTGATGTTCAAACGCTCGGCAATAGCTTCCAGCCGGTGTGATTCCTGCGCCGGGTGCACCACGGCTGACAGCAGCAAGGTATCAAGCACCGGGTGGCTGAAGACCAGGCCGGTGTGGCGCTCTTGCAGCTGCAAAAACTTCATGTCAAAGGCGGCGTTGTGCGCCACCAGCACGGTGTCCTGGGCAAAGGTGTAAAACGCCGGCAACACCTCGGTGATGGGCGGCTTGCCTTTGACCATGTCTTGGGTGATGCCGTGAATCGGAATGGTGGCCGCCGGAATCAGGCGCCCGGGGTTCACCAGCTGCTCAAAACTTTCCTGGCGCAGCAGCTTGCTGTTGACAATGCGCGCGGCGCCAATCTGGATGATTTCATCGCCCTCAGACGGATTGAGCCCGGTGGTTTCGGTGTCAAACACGGTGTAAGACAACTCGCTGAGCAGCCGGTCTTCAAGCGCATGAGTTTGCGCGGTGCTCTGGAACAAATCAAAGTCGTAGAACTCGGGGCGGCTGTCGTTTTGCAAAATTTGCGTGGCTTCAAGTTGCTCTTGCACACTGGCCAGCGGCAGCAAAAACCTGAAGAAAGCCTCGTGACGCACACGCTCACGCTCAAACCACATCTCGCCGCCGTGGCGCTCGACCACGTCGCGCACGGTCAGCGGCGTGCTCTCGGCACCAAAACGCATGCTGTCCATCTCCCAGCTCATCACGGTCTCAGTGCTCATGACCTGGCCGGTCCAGATCAGGTCAAGCTGGGCGCGGTTGCCGGATGCTTGCAGACGAATGCGCAAGAACTTCACATCAAACTCATCCACCAGCCGCATCGCCAGGTAGTCCAGCGCCTGTGTCAGGCTGAAGCTGTCGACCTTCAGCCAGATGCTGGCATCCAGGTTTTCCAAGGTGACGGGGCGTTGGTTGCGGGCTTCAATGCGGCGCTGGGTGGCCAGCAGCACGTCGGCACCCAGCATCTCTTCCAACGGCCAACGGGCTTTGAGGCCTTGCGTGGCTTTTTGCGTCATGTCGGTGATGCGCCCACCCATGCTGTGCACTTCTTCGCGCACCACAGCCAGAAAGCGCTCGCGCATGTCGGCTTCCAGGTCCGGGTAGGCCAGCATATCGACTGCGGCTTGTATATTGGCCAGCGACGAGCGGCTGCCCTCGGTCAGGCCGTGCAACAGTTGGTCGCGCACATGCTCTTCTTCAAAAGCGCGCGTGACGTTGTCAAGCATCATGACAAAGCCACTGATCTCGGCGGCGCCGCCCGACGCGCCACCCAACGCGTCACTGTTACGCACCGGTGCCATTTGCACCTTGAGCAACTGCCCGGCCTGCGTGGTGGTGACGAACTGGGCCGACGGGCTGCCCGCACCCCGGCTGATGCGCTGCTGGATCGTCTCCAGCGCATGCGCCACCAGCTGCCGGTCAAACACCGCATAAATCGAGCGCCCGATGCCCACCAGCTCGGCGCCACCGGCCAGCGTGGGGGCTACCGACATGGCCTTGAATTGCAGGCGCGCGCGACTGTTGTACAAAATGATGCGGCCGTCCAGGTTGCACACCACCACACTTTGCGTGAGCTCAGCCATCAACGCAGCCAGGCGGTTTTTTTCCTGCTGAATACCCAAACTGGCCTGCGCAATTTGCGCTGCCACGTCTTCGCGCAAGGTGTCGCGCTGGGTGGCCAGCTGAAAAATCACATCGGCCAGGGCACTTGTCTCCTTGGTGCCCTGGTGCTGCATGGGGGCGGCTTTGGGTGCCGCCAACAGCACCTGGGTTTGCTCCAGCAAGCGCGCAGGTGCACTGGCATAACGCCGAAACAGCCAGCGCAGCGTGGCACCAATCACCACCAAACCAAACACCCAGGTCACGCCGATCAACACCAACCGGGGCGCCAACTGATCGGCCACCAGGGCCCGTTGTTCAGGGGCCAGCGTGGATGCAATCAAGCCCATGGTGATCAGCAGCCAGACCACCGTGGCCAAGCCAATCACGCCAATGGCCAAAATCAGGCGGCGGTCCATCTTCATTGGGACTGACCCAACATCTCTGCCACTTTCTGCGCCAGATCGCGGGTTGAAAACGGCTTGGTCATGTAAGCGTCGGCCCCCATGGCCGTGCCCTTGGCGACATCGGTGTCGCGCCCCTTGGCCGTGAGCATCAGGATCTTGACACCCTTCAGGGCATCGTTGGCACGCACTTCCTGGCACACCTCAAAGCCGGTTTTTTTCGGCATCATCACATCCAGCAGCACCAGGTCGGGCAACTCACGGGTGATGGCATCGAGCGCCTCCTGGCCGTCACGCGCAATGACCACGGTGTAGCCTTCGCGCTTGAGCAGGTACTCCAGCGAAATCACAATGTTGGGCTCGTCGTCGGCCACCAGTATTTTTGGGTTCATGTCGGTCTCCTCGTGTCGTTATTTGTGTCGTTATCTCAGTCGCTATTTGTAGCCTTGTCGGGCAGGGTAAAGCAAAATGCCGCCCCCTGCCCCGGGTCTGACTCCAGCCACAAGCGCCCGCCAAAGTGCGCCACGATCTGGCGGCTGATGGGCAAGCCCAAACCGGTGCCTTGCGGCCGGTTGGCGGCATCTCCCCCTTGGCGGAATTTCTCAAAAATCAGCGCTTGCTGCGCTGCACTTACGCCGGGGCCGTTGTCAGTGACCCGCACGGTCACACCAACATCGTCGCGGCTCAGGCTTACGCCAACCCGACCACCAGGCACAGGCACAAACTTGGCCGCGTTGGAGAGCAAATTGAGCATCACCTGCATCAAGCGGTCGGGGTCGCCCAGCAGCCGCACCGGCTGATCCGGCAGGCTCAAGCTGACCTGTGTTTGCCGCTCCTTGAACATCTCGGCCGTGGTGACCACCGCTTGCTGCACCAGTGCGCACAGGTCAACTTCTTCGGTGTGCCACTCGGCGTGACCTGACTCAATCTTGGCCATGTCCAGCACCTGATTCACCAGCCGTGACAGGCGTTCAGTCTCGCTCACAATGATGGCGATGAACTGCTGGCGTTGCGCCTGGTCCATGTCAACGTCATCGCGCATCAACTCGGCCAGGGCCCGGATGGAGGTCAGCGGTGTGCGCAGCTCATGCGTCACCGACGACATGAAATCGTCCTTGAGGCGGTCCAGGCTTTTGAGCTGCTCATTGGCGGCGCGCAGCTCGGCCGTGGCGCGCTCGAGCGAGTCGGATTTTTCTTCCAGTTCCAGCGAGTGCGCGCGCAACTGTGAGGTTTCATCCAGAATGCGCAACACGTCGTCTGGCGTCAGGGTTTCTTCTTCAACACTGCTGGCCACCAGCAGCCGGGCCGAGGCACTGCCCACCGCACCGGCCAGCTGGGTTTCAACAAACTGCACAAGACGGGCATCAGGCGCAATCGCTGCCAGCCCGTTGACGCCCATCTGACGCGCATAGCCTTCAAACAGCTGTTGCGCTCGTTCGACGCCCAAAAACCGCTCACACAAGCGCAACAAATCAGGCAGCGTGGCACGGCCGCGCCAAAACACCGGGCGCGCTGTGGTGGTGCGCTCAAACACATCGACAAACAACAGCGCCTGGCTGGCCTCCTGGCCGCTGGGTGCGCGCCACAGCGACAAACCGACGTAGGCGCCCACGTTGACCAGCAAGCTCCAGAACAAGGCGTGCGTCAGGTTGTCCAGCCCGTGCAAGCCCAACAATTGCTCGGGTCGCAACCAAGCCAGTCCCCCCAAGCCCTGCGTCAAAAACGCATCGCTGAGCCAGCCTGACTTGGCCAGTGAGGGCAGCATCAAGGTGTAGCCCCACATCACAAAACCCGCCAGCAACCCAACCAGCGCACCCAGGCGCGTGGCGCCTTTCCAGTACAGCCCGCCCAGCACCGCCGGGGCAAACTGGGCCACTGCGGCAAAACTGATCAGGCCAATGCTGACCAGCGCATAAGCCTCCCCCGCCAGATGAAAGTACACATAGCCCAGCACCAGCACCACCAGAATGGCAGCGCGGCGAATGGCCAGCAGCACGCGGGTTAAATCATGCCCGGCCTCTGACCTGAAATGGGCCGTGCGCAGCAGCAGCGGCATCACCAGCTCGTTGCACACCATGGTCGACACCGCGATGGTTTCCACAATCACCATGCCGGTGGCCGCCGACAAGCCGCCAACGAAGGCAAACAGCGCCAGCGCCGGTTGCCCGGCCGCCAACGGCAGTGACAGCACAAAGTTGTCCGCATTCATTTGCCCCACGCCAAAGTACAGCAAGCCGCCCAGGGCAATCGGCAGCACAAACACGTTGATGGCCAACAGGTACAAGGGAAACACCCAGACGGCGCGGCGCAAATGGCTCTCGCGCACGTTTTCCACCACCATCACCTGAAACTGGCGCGGCAAAAAAATCACCGACAACATCGACAGCAGCGTCAAGGCAAACCACTGCGTCCAGGCAAAGCCGCCACCTTGCTCCAGCCGCAACAGCCGGGCCAGGTCAGGCACGGCCTGGGCGCGTGAAAACAAATCAGCCAAGCCATTGAACATGCCATACACCACAAACAAGCCCACCGCCAGAAACGCAACCAGCTTGACCACCGACTCAAACGCAATTGCCGCCACCAGGCCCTCATGGCGCTCGGCTGAATCCAAGTGCCGGGCACCAAACACCATGGTGAACCCGGCCAGCGCCAACGCCATGTAAAACGTGCTGTCTTGCGTCCAATGCACTTGCAGCGGCAACTCACTCAATGAGGCTGCCGTGAGCAAGCCGTAGCCGGCAGACACGGCTTTGAGCTGCAGCGCGATGTAAGGCACGATGCCCACCACGGCAATCAAGGTCACCAGGCCAGCGAGCAACGGGCTTTTGCCATAACGGCTGCCAATGAAGTCGGCAATCGAGGTGATGCGGTAGGTTTTGGCAATGCGGATCATCTTGCGCAGCACCAGCCAGCCCAACACCATGGCCAGCGTGGGCCCGAGGTAAATCGGCAAAAACCAGATACCCCCGGTAGCGGCGCGCCCAACGCTGCCAAAGTAAGTCCAGGCGGTGCAGTACACCGCCATCGACAAGGCATAAGTCCACGGGTTGGCAATGATTGAGCGCCCCTGCACGGCCCGCCAGTCGCCAAAGCTGGCCACGGCAATCAGCAGCAGCAAATACCCAAACGAGACACCAATCACCAGCGAAGGCTGCAGCATGTTCAGTCGTCTTGGCGGACCTGACCGGACCGCTCCATCAGCCAGCCCACTGCAGCAATCAACAAAAGCCAAAGTGTGAACAAGGCTGCGGGAAACAAGGGCACCCCGAGCCAAGTAATGTCCCGGTCCCATAAGCCCAGCAGCGGGAAATTAAAAAGCAAGCCACCCCCGAAAAAAATGGCCAGCAAGCGCTGCGAATCCAGTTGATCAAACACCACAAGCTCCTCGTGACGGGGTCATAACGAACGCCCTATTGTGAAGTTAAAGCCGATCAAAACACGGGCAACTTCAATCAGAAAAACAGCGATGGCCGTTCTGCACCACAACCTAGGGAAAACACCTACACATCACACCGCCTTCATTAGAGATTGAACGCGGAAGCTGCCAATCAAAATACATTCTTGAAAAAAAAGCGTCTTTGGCCCTTTATTTAAATGGTTTTAATGCTATTTAATATGTAGCACACTTGGAGGATGATCGAAGCGCACAGGGCCAAATTCGCAATGATTTGTTCACAAAAACTTCAACGAAGCTGACTCTGAATCAAGCACATCTGGCCGAACCGGCCAACGGCAAAGGCCCGGTCAGCAATCGGTAAGAACCGTCACTTAGCCTCACACCGGTTGCAATTCAATAGGAGATATTTTTATGCAAGACGATTTGATACAGAGGGTTGTCAACAACCCCCAATACCAGGAGCTCAAGCGCAAGCGAAGCAGCTTTGGCTGGACGCTGACCTGGGCCATGATGATCGTGTACTACGGTTTCATCTTGCTCGTGGCTTTTAACAAAGAGTTCCTCTCGCAAAGGCTGGGCGAAGGC
>JBBQSS010000157.1:0-7293 GCA_038213665.1 Burkholderiales bacterium
ATGCCTTCTTTGAAGCCCTTGACCGCGCCACCGAGGTCACCGCCAATGTTTTTGAGCTTTTTGGTGCCAAATACCATGATGACGATCAACAGAACGATCAACCAATGCCAAATTGAAAATGAACCCATGATGGTCTCCTAACGAATGAAGTGAATTTTAAGCGGTGCGCCTGATGCGCAAACCCGTGAATAAGATTTAACCCCGCAACCAGGGGCGCGGCCCGCCCATGACATGCAGATGCAAGTGGTGCACCTCTTGGCCACCTTCTGCGCCAGTGTTGCACAGCGTGCGAAACCCGCCCTCGGGGTAAGGGTTGCACCCCTCCTGCTTGGCCAGTTTGGAAATCATCACCATCATGCGCCCCATCAGCGCAGCGTGCGCGTCGGTGAGCTGCGCCAGTGAAGGAATGTGCAGCTTGGGAATGATCAAGAAATGCACCGGCGCCCACGGGTGAATGTCATGAAACGCATACAAATCATCGTCCTGGTAGACCAGTTTGGATGGGATTTTGCCCGCTACGATCTTGCAAAACAGGCAATCCGGGTCGCTGTCAACCATGTGCAGGGTCATGCGGCCATCTCCATCGGCAAACCCTTGTTCATGCGCACCATGCCGGTGACGATGCGGTACAGAAACCAGACCGAAATGCCCAGCCAGGCCAACCAGCCAGGCAATAAAAATAACAACCACAACGGTGCGGTCACGGCGTAAAGCAGCGCCGCAATGATGACGGTGCGAATGCGCCAGCGAAAATGCGAGGCGTGCCAGGTGCCCACCGCTTCGCCGCGTTTGACCAGGTCAATCACCAGCGCAATGACCAGCAGCAGCGGGCCAAACTGGCCACCCGGAATCAGCGCCCCCACCGCCACAATCAAATGCAGGATGTAACTGACGGTGCCCCAGGCGTTCAGGCCGTTGAGGGTTTGAATGTCGAGCTCGCGGGTTTCGCCCGACACTTTGGTTTGGGTGGTGAAATCTTCAGTCATGCGCTTTCTCCTTGGGCTTGTGCCTCACGCGCTTTGACTTTGCGCAGGGCTTTTTCTTGCAGGCCACTGGTGCCTTCGCGGCGCGCCAGTTCGGCGATCACATCGGCGGGCTTGAGACCGTAATGGGCCAGCGCAATCATGCTATGAAACCACAGGTCGGCGACTTCACAGACGATTTTTTGCGGATCACCGCCATGGTCTGCGTCTTTGGCGGCCATCACCACTTCGGTGGCCTCTTCGCCAATTTTTTTCAAAAAGGCGTCCGGGCCTTTGTGCAACAGGCGCGCCACGTAACTGGCCTCGGGATCGCCGCCCTGTGCGGGCAAGCGGGACTCAATCACAGCGGCCAGGGCCGCCAGGCAATCAGCAGAATTTTGAACAGTGGGCATCAGGTTTTGTCTATGTTTTGTAAATAGTTTGCGGGTCTTTCAAGACCGGGTCGACAACTTTCCAGCTGCCATTGTCATACACACTGTAAAAACAGCTGTGCCGACCGGTGTGGCAAGCCAGACCCGGCGTGTGGCCAGTTTGCGTGACCTTGAGCAAAATCACGTCCTGGTCGCAGTCCACGCGGATTTCGTGCACGGTTTGCACATGGCCGGATTCTTCACCCTTGAACCACAGTTTGTTGCGCGAGCGGCTGAAATACACGGCCCGGCCCAGCTCGGCGGTTTTTTGCAACGCCTCGCGGTTCATCCAGGCCATCATCAGCACGTCGTTGCTGCCCTGCTCTTGCGCAATCGCCGGAATCAGGCCCTGCGCGTCCCATTTGAGTGTGTCTAACCAGTTCATTGGCGAATGAGCATTCATGTTGATGACTATAAATAAGATAGCTATTAGCGCTTTATCCACGAGGGCTAGAGGCCAAAAATGCTATAAAAATCCAAAAGACAGAGAAGGCGTCTGACGGGTCGCGCCGTTGACGTGAAATAACTTTCATGTCCCGGTGGTAGTCGGAGTCCATGAAAGTTAGGTCGTTTGTCACAACCTCACCGGAATGCCGCGCTCGGCCATGCGTGCCTTGGCCTGCGCCACGGTGAACTCACCGTAATGGAAGATGCTGGCGGCCAACACCGCGTCGGCATGGCCCAACTGAATGCCGTCAGCCAGATGGTCCAGCGTGCCGACACCGCCCGAGGCAATCACCGGCACGCTCACAGCGTCGCTCACCGCGCGGGTCAATTCCAGATCGAACCCGGCCTTGGTGCCATCACGGTCCATGCTGGTGAGCAAAATTTCTCCCGCGCCAAAGTCGGCCATCTGGCAGGCCCAGGCCAGCGCGTCCAGACCGGTATTTTTGCGCCCGCCATGGCTGTACACGTCCCAGCCCGCGCCCACCGGCTGCCCTTGGGCGTTCAGGCGCAAGGCATCGGCGGCACTGCGCCGTTTGGCATCAATCGCCACCACGATGCACTGGGCGCCATATTTGCCTGACACCTGTTGAATCACCTGCGGATTGGCCAACGCCGCCGAGTTGAAACTGGTTTTGTCCGCACCGGCGTTGAGCAGGCGGCGCACGTCATCGACCGTGCGCACACCACCACCCACGGTGAGCGGAATGAACACCTGAGACGCCACGGCCTCGATGATGTGCAGGATCAGATCACGCCCGTCGCTGGTGGCGGTGATGTCCAAAAAGGTGAGTTCGTCAGCGCCCTGCTCGTTGTAGCGCGCCGCGATCTCGACCGGGTCGCCGGCATCGCGCAGTTCAACGAAATTGACACCCTTGACGACGCGGCCACCGGTCACGTCAAGGCAGGGAATGATGCGTTTAGCGAGCATGGTTGGTCTTTTTTATCCAAAGTGGTTTGCCGACACGGGCAATGTGAGCCAGCAAATCCGGATTATCGATATGAGAAAGCAATGAAATATCCACATGCCACGGCAGCATCAGGTCATCTACCGCAGTGCACAGGCGCAAAAAATCATCAAAATCCATGCTGGGCGCGTCTATCGTGATGTCAATATCTGAACCGTGTCGGAAGTTGCCGGTCGCACGCGAGCCATAAACAATGGCCCGCTCAATCGGCATGTAGGTCGAAAAAAGCCCGCGCAGCGACCCCAACGCCCGGTCAGTTAATCCGAAGGTCGGTTCAATGGCTGAATTGGGGGCTGCCTCACTTTTAAGAACCATCACGGGACTGAATCTCAAGCATTTTTTCCTCGAACGCCACAAGCAAAGACGCATAGGTAGCCACAATTTTCGAGGCCATGTTCGTCGCGGCGTCCAGGTTGTAAGTGTGCGACGACAAGTTGCGCGAAAGAATCATATCCATCCATGCCTCACCGTCCGAAATAAGCTCTGCGGCAAACGCCGCCCGAGTTGAGTCACGCGAAGCAATCAAGGCCTCCATCCCCAGGCTGCACAGGTAGTCTTTCATGACGTTCCAGGCCAGTTCGTGGGTGAATTCAAATGTCTGAATCAGCCCCTGCTGCTCCAGTTCACTCAGTTCGCGGGTATGGCGCAGGGCGACTGCTTTCTGCAGCTGCACCAATGCCCGGCTGTAATTGGCCAGCCGCTGATGCCAAGGAAGGTCATCGACACCTGAGTCTTTCACGAACCACCCCTCATTTTTTGTTCAATGGAGCGCAGCGTATTTTGAATTTCTCTTTCTTTTAATTCGGGGTCGATGGCCTGTATGTATTCAACAGCAGAAAAGTCATCGCCTCTTTTTCTATTCTGCGGCGGCTCCAGCGCCTCGATCAGCAGGGCTTCAAGCGTTGCGACCAGACCGGCAAGTGAGGTGTTGAGAGGCGCCTCTCGAAGGTTGCCATCTTGAGTCACATCAAGCAAGCCAAACCATGAAAAACGATTCCATCGACTACCCAGGCGATCTACCGTGTGCTCAAAGAGGCGCTTCCCAAGTGGCCGATCTATGGAGCGCCCGACATACACCACGGTATGGTGGTCATAAAGAATGTAAATACCTTTTTGTTTGCCGAAATCAACCGGCGTGGACTGCGCCTGTTGCTTACCGTACATCTTTAAATCACTGCGCCATACGACCAGATCACGCTGCCAGTACATGCCAAAGGAGTGAATGATGGAATCAGACGACGCCACATCGAGCTCTGTAAGCCCCTTTAACTTTTCCAGTTTGGCAATTGGTTTCGACTCCAAAACAACCGCAGCTGTCGCGCTCTCCTTGAGTGCAAAAATTCCTTTGCCGACACGAATGAATGGCGAGCTCTCGCCATCGTGCTTGATGGATGCCGAAATTTGTGCATTCACAGTGGCAGCAGGGGTAGCGCCATCTGTTTCGTAATAGCCACTTGACAAAATTTTGTCAGAGATTTCCTTGTAGTGCAGCGGCGACATCGACTCTTGCAGTACTTTTCTTATGGCGTCTTTCCAGGATTTTTCCACGGGAACCTTTGCAGAAACCAACTACCCGTTCAGCTCATCCGCACGTTCTTGCGCTTTCTCAAAGTCGAGGTCGCCGCTGTAGATGGCACGGCCGCAAATCACGCCTTGAACGCCTTCCATTTCCACGGCACACAGGGCTTCGATGTCGGCCATGTTGGACAGGCCACCCGAGGCAATCACCGGAATGGTCAGGGCTTGGGCCAGGCGCACGGTGGCGTCGACGTTGATGCCACTGAGCATGCCGTCGCGGCCAATGTCGGTGTAGATGATGGATTCCACGCCGTAGTCTTCAAACTTTTTACCCAGGTCCACCACGTCGTGGCGGGTCAGCTTGCTCCAGCCGTCGGTGGCCACCTTGCCGTCTTTGGCGTCCAGGCCGACGATGATGTGGCCGCCAAACGCGGTGCAGGCGTCTTGCAGGAAACCAGGGTTTTTGACCGCAGCGGTGCCAATGATGACGTAGCGCAGGCCGGCGTCGAGGTAACGCTCGATGGTGTCAAGGTCACGGATGCCGCCACCCAGTTGCACATCGACCTCGCTGCCAATGGCTTTGAGAATTTTGCGGATAGCGGCCTCGTTTTTGGGCTGGCCGGCAAAAGCGCCGTTCAAATCCACCAGGTGCACACGCCGCGCACCCTTGTCCACCCAACTGCGCGCCATCACGGAAGGCTCTTCGCTGAAGGTGGTGGAAAGGGCCATGTCACCTTGTTGCAGGCGCACGCAATGGCCATCTTTAAGATCGATTGCAGGTATTAAAAGCATGATGCTCAGGGGTGGGGTGAAGAAAGAGAAAGAAGAAAAGACGGGACAAAAAACCAGCCAATGGCAAGCCGTGGTCAGCGTTGCAGCGGCTGTGCCAACGGGCAAACAGACAAGCCAGCAGCACAACGCGGCATCAAGCAGACCGACCAGCTGTCGGACATATTGACCGGGATTTGAAGCGTGCCACCTGCACACCATGGACGACACGTATTCATCGTGCGACGGGCTCAATTGTTTTCATGAAGCGCAGGGTGGGTCAGGGGTTCCAGTGAAGGAAGTTGCGGTAAAGGCTCAGGCCGTGTTCAGAACTTTTTTCTGGGTGAAATTGTGTGGCAAAAATATTATCACGCGCAATGGCAGACGAAAAGCGCTGGCCATAGTCTGTTTCCCCCACGCTGTGGCGCGCATCCGACGGTTTGGCATAAAAGCTGTGCACAAAGTAAAAGTAGCTGCCGTCGGGCACGTCGCCCCACACCGGGTGCGGCGGGCCACCATGGTTGGCGCGCCAGACCTGGTTCCAGCCCATTTGCGGCACCTTGAAGCGGCTGCCGTCGGCTTGCAAGCGCCCAGCCAGCTCAAACTTGATGACTTCGCCATGAATCAGCCCCAAGCCCGGGGTGTTGCCCTCGGCGCTGTGGTCGAGCAGCATTTGCATGCCGACGCACACGCCAAACAAGGGTTTGCTGGCGGCCGCTTCAAGCACCGAGGCTTGCAGGCCGGACTCGCGCAGCTCCCGCATGCAGTCCGGCATGGCGCCCTGGCCGGGCAGCACCACGCGCTCGGCGGCACGCACCACGTCGGGGTCTTGCGTGATGACCACCTCAAAGCCGGTGCCAGCCGCAGCAGCTTGCACCGCTTGCGACACCGAGCGCAGGTTGCCCATGCCGTAATCGACCACGGCCACGGTCTTGGGCCGACCGACATTTACTATTAAATTCATAGCTTCTTACGCAATCAATACGGGGGCTAGAGGCCTATTTCGTGTAAAAAACTACAAGGAACCCTTGGTCGACGGGATTTGACCCAACGCACGCGGGTCAAACTCAAGCGCGGCGCGCAGGGCGCGGGCAAAGGCCTTGAAGACGGTCTCGGCCTGATGGTGCGCATTGACGCCTTTGAGGTTGTCAATGTGCAGGGTGACCAGCGCGTGGTTGACAAAGCCCTGAAAAAATTCGTGCATCAGCTGGCTGTCAAAGGTGCCGATCATGCCGCTGGTAAACGGCACATCCATCACCAAACCGGGGCGGCCAGAAAAATCAATCACCACCCGGCTCAGCGCCTCGTCCAGCGGCACGTAGGCGTGGCCGTAGCGGCGAATGCCTTTTTTGTCGCCGACCGCCTTGTACACCGCTTGCCCCAGGGTGATGCCGACATCTTCCACTGTGTGGTGGCCGTCAATGTGCAGGTCGCCCTCGGCGTCAATGTCGAGGTCAATCAGGCCGTGGCGGGCAATTTGATCGAGCATGTGGTCAAAAAAACCAATGCCGGTGTGCAGGCGCGACTGGCCGCTGCCGTCCAGGTTGAGGCGCACGGTGATGTTGGTCTCGGCCGTGTTGCGCACCACCTCGGCGGTGCGTGGCGCCTGCGTGGCTTGGTTTTCGGGCAATTCGGTCAAGGCAAAGTTGGTCATAGAGAAGCTTCCAAAGCAGTCAACATCTGGTGATTTTCAGGGGCGGTGCCCACGGTAAGGCGCAGGCACTGGTCAAGTAGAGGGTGCATTTTAGAAACGTTCTTCACCAGCACACCGCGCGCGGCCATGCCGTCAAAGGTTTTTTGCGCATCGGGCACACGCACCAGCAGCATGTTGGCCTGGCTGGGAAAGGTTTGCACTTGCGGCAAGTTTGCGAGTGCTTCAAAAATCAGAGCGCGCTGCGCACAGATATCAAGGGCTTGAGTCTCAAATATGGCTTGATGTTCGAGTGCAAAAAGCGCTGCCTCACAGTTCAGCACACTCACGTTGTAGGGTGGGCGCACCTTGTCAATCTCGGCAACCAAGGCCTCAGGCCCGATCAGGTAACCCAGCCGCACGCCCGCCAGACCGAACTTGCTGAGGGTGCGCAGCAGCAACACATGGCGATGGCGGGTCAGCCGCTCCAGGTAACTTTTGGCCGCAAAAGGCTGGTAAGCCTCGTCAATCACCACCAAACCACCCACGTCTCCCGCCGCGCTGATGACGGC
>JBBQSS010000158.1:0-7195 GCA_038213665.1 Burkholderiales bacterium
AACACGTTCAATGGTATGGCACTGGTATCCAGCAAGAGGGGCAAAAGTGGAACAAGTGCCACACCCATCACGCTTGATTCACCACAGTCCAGTGGAACAAGTGCCACACCCATCACGCTTGATTCACCACAGTCCAGTGGAACAAGTGCCACAGCGAAGCCTTCAGAAAGTGGAACAAGTGCCACTGCTACCCGCTGGCACCCGCTGGCTACACGGTACAAAACCCGGTACTGGTGGCTACGCAGTGGCTACACGGGGCACAAAGCAAAAGACCTTGCTACGTTTTAAATAGCAAGGTCTTCAATGTTCACTTGGGGTGGCTGATGGGGCTCGAACCCACGACAACAGGAATCACAATCCTGGACTCTACCGACTGAGCTACAGCCACCGCGAAAGTAGATTATAGCTGATGAAGTTCACTCAACAACTTCTGGCCGTGTTGTTTGAATTGGTTATTTTGCCGTCGCAGGCGCTGCATTTGCGGGAACAGGCACGAGGATTTCAACCTTCAAGCGTTCTTTGAGTACAGCGTAATAGGCCTGCGCTTCAGCCGCCGACCACCACTGGGCGTATTGCTCGCGATCTTGTCTGGCGGATGCCTGCGCAGCTTCGTCGCGCGGCACCACCTTGTTGACACGTACCACGGCGTAGCCGTTCATGCCCAAATCAACACCAACCCAGGCCGGCAAAGCCGCAGCATCAGCGCGCAGCGCAGCGACCAGCACGGGCGCTGGCACGGACTGCGCTTGGTCACGCGACACAAGCAAGGCAGCAGGCAAGCCCGCTGAGGTCGCGTCTTTTTTCCACCGTGCCAGTTTGTCGGTACCCTCCTTTTTCGCCAGCTCTGCAGCTTTGGTGGCAACCACACGGTCACGCACCTGTTTGCGAACCTCTGCCAAAGGCAACACTCTGTCGGGTTGATGTGCCAACACGCGGCCAGCAGCCAATTGATTCACCGCAACCTCAACAGCCTCGGTGTTGCGCTTTTTTTCAATGGTGTCCGCGGCGAACAGCGTTGCCAGAAACTTCTCACTGGCCAGCACCCCGGTCGCCCCTGGTATGGGCTGTCTCAGAACGTTGTCGACAATCCTGATGTCGAGCCCGAGCTTGTCGGCCACCGGCTTGAGACTATCGGACTGTTCGTACACGGTGTTGGTGAATATTTCAGCCACTTCCGCGTATTTGCGCTGCGCCTGCTGAGTCTTAAGGTCCGCTTCAATACCCGCACGAAGCTCTTCAAAACTGCGCTGTTCAGGGACTTTAACCTCAGTGAGTTGAATAATGTGGTAGCCAAAGTGAGATTCAACCACCTCGCTGATGTCATCCTTTTTCATGGCAAACACCGCATCTTCAAACGGTTTAACCATGGCACCACGGGCAAAGAAACCAAGGTCTCCGCCCTTAGCAGCAGAACCGGTGTCTTGCGAATTTTTCCTGGCCATGTCGGCAAAACTTGCCGGTGCCGCGCGCACAGCGTTCAATATCTCATCTGCCTTTGCTTTGGCCTGTTGCCGCTCTGAAGCTGGTGCGTCTTTGGGCGCGTTGATCAGGATGTGGCTGGCGCGACGCTCTTCATTGCCACTCAGCCGGGCTGCGTTTTGTTCAAAATAGGCCTTTGAATCAGCCTCAGGGACTTGAATGCTTTTCTTGACCGAATCCATGTTGAGCACCACGTACTCGACCTTGGCTTGCTCGGTGGCTTTAAACAAGGCCTGATTGGCCTGGTAATAGGCCTCGAGTTCAGCGTCTGTCGGATTCACTTTGGCTGCATAGCTCGCAGCCAAAAAGTTCACCACTTGAATTTCGCGTTTTTCAAAGAAAGCATTCAGCGCCACATCAGCCACGGCCGGTGTGGCGAAACCAGTGGCACGCACACCCGCCTCAACCTGCTGTCTGGACAAGTCATGACGCACACTGTTTTCAAACCCCTCGGGGGTGACGCCCTGGCTGGCAGCCAACTGGCGATAGCGGTCCATGTCCATCTTGCCGTCCGCTTTGCGCAGCGAGGCAATGGTGGGGTCTTCTTGTAAATATCGGGCCAAACGCGCATCACTGGTGGATAGCTTGGCCTTTTCCGCAGCCAACGCCATCACCCGCTCACGCACCAGGCGTTCAAGCGTGGCATAACGTGCATCCGGAGAATCAAGCAACTTTGCGTTGACGTTGGGCATGGACGCGCGCAAGCGGTCTGCCTCGGACTTGTGCGCAGAATCCCACTGGCTTTGGGTGATGTCATGGCCGCCCACGCGCGCCACTGCCTGATCAGACTCGCTGTTGCGGTTGTAGCCATCGATGCCAAACAATACAAACGACGGGATGATCAGCAAGAACAGCACCATCATCATGACCTTGGTGTGCTTTCGGAAAATATCGAACATGCGCAAACTCTCCTGTGGGGCAACAAAAAAGGCGAACATGGTGTTCGCCTTTGTCTTTGTGGGGGTGGTGGGTGATGACGGGCTCGAACCGCCGACCTACGCCGTGTAAAGGCGCCGCTCTACCAACTGAGCTAATCACCCCACTGATAACCTATTCAATTCAGGGCATCTTTCAATGCCTTACCTGGGCGAAACTTTGGAACCATGGCCGCCTTGATTTTAATCGATGCACCAGTACGCGGATTGCGGCCGATACGGGCCACGCGCTTGCCAGCGGCAAAGGTACCAAAACCAACCAATGACACCGAACCGCCTTCTTTCAGGGTGATCTGAACCGCTTCAATGGTTGCCTCTAAAGCGCGAGCTGCAGCCGCCTTGGACATATCAGCATTACTGGAAATGAAATCAATCAGTTCACTTTTATTCACAACAAACCTCTCAAGGGGTGTAACAGAATCAATCGTATGTCTCTTTATGAATTTTTTGCGGTCAAGCTTGTAGAGGCTCAGTGCAGCGCGGTCTTTCACGGCAGCTCAGGGTTCCCGCAGAGAGCCGTGATTCTAGACTGCTTTGGGTTGCCCACCCCGGACTCCTTGTCATTTTTTGTTTCCGGTCGGTTGCGGCTTGAAACCAGACACCTCAACCAAATTTGGGCTGACGCACGACCAAGGCCACGCCCAAGGCTGTCAATAAAGTACCCAAGATGGTGATGAGCGTGATCGGTTCAGCAAACAGTACCCAGGCAATGAACGCCGTCACGGGTGGCACCAGATACATCAAACTGGCGACCGAGGCTGCCGCACCTTTTTGAATCAACAGGTAAAGCAACGAACTCCCGCCAAGAGTCAAGGCCAGCGCAGACCAGGCAATGGCGCCCACCAGTTCAGCATGCCACCGAATGCCCTCAAGCTCCAGCGTAGCCAGCGGCAGCGTGACCAACAAAGCTGCCATCAATTGCACCGTGTTGGCGGTGCGCACATCGCACGATTTGACAAAGCGCTTTTGGTAAAGGGTGCCTATGGTGATGCTGAGCAAGGCACCCGCAGCCAAAGACATGTTCTGCAAGTTGGCCTCACCACCTGTACCAAATTTGCGCGACACCACCATGAGCAAGCCGATGAACCCCAGCACCAATCCAAGCCATTGACACGAGACGATTCTGCTGCCGGTGGCGGCCAGCCACAACGCCGTCAGCACCGGTTGCAAGCCCACAATCAACGACGACAAGCTGGAACCCATGCCAAGCTTGACCGCCGCCCACACACCCCCAAGGTAACACGCGTGCATGAAAACACCTGTCACCGCGAGATGCACCCATTGCAAGGGAGTCGTTGGCCACTTGACCTGCGCCCACACGATCCAAAGCAGAAAACAGGCGATGGACAAGGCGTAGCGAATCACCAGAAATTTAAACGGCGGCGCGTGTGGCATGCCATAACGCGCCACGATGAAGCCGGTGCTCCAGATCAGGACAAACACCGCAGGCATGGCCCTGATCAAGGCCTGGTCGTCACGGGCAATCACTTCACACGTGACCTGATCTCAGGCAGCGCTTTTTGCAGGTAATACACCATGGACCAGACGGTCAGGAATGCGGCAATCCAGATCAGCCAGACACCCCACACATGGGTGTCAATGACCCCGAACAACACACCGTCAAACAACAAAAATGGAATGGCTACCATTTGCGCGGTGGTTTTGAGTTTGCCGATCATGTGCACCGCCACGCTGCGCGAGGCCCCAATTTGCGCCATCCATTCACGCAAGGCCGAAATCGCAATCTCACGCCCGATGATGATCAAGGCCACAAACACGTCCGCACGACCCAAATGCACCAGCACCAACACCGAGGCGCAGACCAGAATCTTGTCAGCCACCGGGTCCAAAAAGGCCCCAAACGCCGACACCTGGTTGAGTTTGCGCGCCAGGTAGCCATCCAGCCAATCGGTGGCGGCAAACACCACGAACATCGCCGTGGCCCATTCGTTGCGGGTGGTGGTCTCAATGGGCAAATAAAACACGCCCACTATGAGGGGAATTGCGACAATGCGCGCCCAGGTCATGAGGGTTGGAATGGTCCAGAACATGCTTCAATTGTGGCACGGGGTGGCCGCCAACGCCGCGTCCCTCAATGCAGTGCGCGGTAAATGTCCTGCGCCAGTTCATGTGAAATGCCTTCCACCTGCGCGATGTCGTCTGCAGAGGCCAATGCGACGCCGCGCACACCGCCAAAGCGCTGCAGCAGATGGGCGCGCCGTTTCGGGCCAATGCCGGGAATTTCTTCGAGCTTGCCGCCGTCCATGCGCACCTTGGCGCGGGCCGCGCGCATGCCGGTGATGGCAAAGCGGTGCGCCTCATCCCTGATCTGCGCCACCAGCATCAGGGCGGCGGAATCCTTGCCCAGATAGACTTTCTCGCGGCCATCGGCAAACACCAGTTCTTCCAGGCCAATGCGCCGGCCCTCGCCTTTTTCCACCCCCACGATCAAGGACAAATCCAGGCCAAGTTGCGCGAACACCTCCCGCGCCATCGACACCTGGCCCTTGCCACCATCGACCAGCACCAAATCGGGCAAGCGACCGGTGCCTGCAGGGGTTTCGCCAGTGCGTTTGGCCTCAGTCAGCGTCTCGGCCAGCTTGCTGTATCGGCGCAGCAGCACCTGGCGCATGGCGGCGTAGTCATCACCCGGCGTGATGTCATTGATTTTGAAACGCCGGTACTCAGCGCTTTGCATTTTGTGGTGATGAAAAACTACACATGAAGCTTGCGTCGACTCACCCGCCGTGTGGGAGATGTCAAAACACTCCACCCGCAACTCTTCCAGGTTGTCCAGCGCCAAGTCCAGGGCCTCTACCAGCGCCCGTGTGCGCGCCTGCTGGGAGCCCTCCTCTGCCAGCAACCTTGCCAGCTGCAAGCCAGCATTGGTTTGCGCCATTTCCAGCCAGACGCGGCGCTGTTCACGCGGGTTGTGCACGGCGCTGACCTTGACACCGGTTTGCTCGCTCAGGGCCTGCAGCAAACCCTTGTCGACCGGCACACTCACCACCAGCGAGGGTGGCGCAGGCACATTCAGGTAATGCTGGGCAATGAAGGCATCGAGCACCTGCATTTCGACACTGCGCGGGGCCATGCGCTCAGCGATAAGAACGGCATTGGGCTCCGTGCCGGGCTCAGCATGAGACGGCGGGAGAAACCCGGCACTGCGCATGTCCAACGGTTCAGCATCATCGATATCCACTGCGTCTTCCACATGCACCGGAAAGTAAGGTCGGTCACCCAGGTGCCGGCCACCGCGCACCATGGCCAGGTTGACGCAGGCACGCCCGCCTGAGACCTTGACCGCCAAAATGTCCACATCACGGTCAGACACGTTGTCGACCGACTGCTGGTGCAGCACATTCGAAAGCGCCGCCACCTGGTTGCGCAACTCGGCTGCCTGTTCAAATTCGAGCAGTTGAGCATGCGCCATCATGCGGGCTTCAAGCTCACTCATGACCTCACGCGCGTCACCCTTCAAAAAACGTTCGGCATCGCGCTGGTCTTGCGCATAAGCCGCCGCCGTGATGTGCCCCACGCAGGGGCCTGAGCAGCGCTTGATCTGGTACAGCAAACAGGGCCGGGTGCGGTTGGCAAACACCGAGTCTTCACAAGTGCGCAGCTTGAACACCTTTTGCATCAGCAAAATGGCTTCTTTTACCGCCCAAGCGCTGGGGTACGGGCCAAAGTAGTGGTGTTTTTTCTCGACCGCCCCACGGTAATACGACACACGGGGAAACCAGTCGCCGTTCACCTTGGTCAGTTTATTTATATCATTTTGGCCTGTAGCCCTTATAGATAAAGCGTAAGCAGCTTTGTTTTTTATAGCATCAGACAAAGGTGCAGGCGCACTGATTTTCAGATACGGGTAACTCTTGTCATCGCGAAACAAGATGTTGTACCTGGGGTTGAGCGTCTTGATCAGGTTGTTTTCAAGCAGCAGCGCCTCGGCCTCGGAGCGCACCACGGTGGTCTCCAGCCGGACAATTTTGCTCACCATGTGGCCAATGCGGGTGCCGCCATGGTTTTTCTGGAAATAGCTCGACACCCGCTTCTTCAGGTTGATGGCCTTGCCCACGTAAAGCACCTGGCCTTGCGCATCGAAATAACGGTACACACCGGGCAGCGCGGGCAGGCTGGTCACATCGCTGAGCAGCTGTTCCGGGTGGGTAGCTGTGGCTTGGGTTGTGACTATGGCCGTGGCAGTACCTTGGGCTTGGGCTTGGGCTTGGGCTTGGGCTTGGGCTTGAGCGGCTGCTCGTTGGGCGTTGGAGGGTTCTTGTTCAGACATAGGTGCGTATTGTGGACAATCCGCTCATGCACAGTGAATTGCCCTACCCTGCCCTGCGCTGGGATATTTTTTGCCAGGTCATCGACAACTTTGGCGACATTGGGGTGTGCTGGCGACTGGCCTGCAACTTGGCCCAGCGTGGCCAAACCGTGCGCCTGTGGGTCGACGATGCAGCCGCGCTGGCCTGGATGGCGCCGCACGGTGCGCCGTGCGTTGAGGTGCGCGCCTGGACCACGCCCATTGACATGACAGGCATCATTCCAGGCGACGTGATGCTGGAAGCCTTTGGCTGCCAAATAGCTCCTGAATTTATAGCTTCTTACGATTGTTTCATAAGGGCTAGAGGCCAAAAAAGCATATGGATTAACCTGGAATACCTGAGCGCTGAAGACTTTTCTGCCCGTTGCCACGGCTTGCCCTCACCGGTCATGTATGGTCCGGGCGCGGGCTTGAGCAAGCATTTTTTCTACCCAGGCTTCATCCAAGGCAC
>JBBQSS010000159.1:0-7115 GCA_038213665.1 Burkholderiales bacterium
CCCATCTGACTTGTCTTTTTGTCCATCTGCTGCGTTGCAAAAACGGTTGTATAGCTCGCTATACGCCCATTTTTACGCCTTGCAGCTGAACAAAAATCCTACGTCATCTGGGCATATTTATTCTTAGAAATCACCTTAACCGCCCCACTTTCAGGAGTTGATTCAGGTGCAAACGTATTTTTGTCGCCATCGACGGCAGTGCCACCGCGCAAGCGGCGCTTGTCGAGGCTATCCAATTCGCCAGTTTGCCTGGCATGGGCATGGGCATGGGGGCATTGATCGACACGAACCAGGTCTAGGCCAACATGCACAAAGCCGCCGAAACCCTGCTTGACCAGGCCGTCGCCAAGGCTGAAGCAGCCGGCCTGACGCAGAAGGCAAGCCTGCTATCCTGCGGCGACCCCACAGTTTTTCAGCGCGCATGAACTACACCTTTGCCTCCGCCACCATTTTGCTGATCCTGATCACCGACCCGATCGGCAACATCCCGATTTTTGCCAACGCCCTCAAATGTGTCGCGCCCGAGCGGCGCGCGCGCGTGATTTTGCGCGAGGTGCTGATTGCTTTTGTGCTGCTGCTGACCTTCATGTTCATTGGCGACAGTTTCTTGCGCGTGATGAACCTGAGCGAACTCTCGCTGCAAATTGGCGGCGGTGTGATTTTGTTTTTGATTGCCTTGCGCATGATTTTCCCGCCGCCCAAGGTGGAGTCGGATGAGCCACTGGGCGAACCCCTGATCGTGCCGTTGGCGATACCCGCCATTGCCGGGCCTTCTGCCCTGGCCACGGTGCTGCTGCTGGTGTCACAGGCGCCGGAAAAACGCCTGGAGTGGATTGCCGCGCTGTGCGTGACCATGACGGTAAGCGCCGTGGTGCTGGTGCTGGCCGAGCGCATTCAGCGCGTGGCCGGTGACCGCTTTGTGGTGGCACTGGAGCGCCTGATGGGGCTGGTGCTGGTGGCGGTGTCGATCGAGATGATGCTGCGCGGCATCAAAACCTTCGTCAAGCAGGTGGCGGGCGTTTAAGGCCGGTCTTCCAGCCACCGCTGTATCCGTCCTTCAACGCCGCAAGTTTCATCCCGTTTGTGCCACACCGCTGCCAAGATCAAGCCAGGTTCAGTTGACATGGCACGCGCCAAAACCCCGCTCAAAGCCTGGCTGATACTCGGCCTGGCCGTGCTGTTGCTGCACTTGGTGCTGCTGCAAGCCCTGCCGCTGCATCTGGCCAGCAACAGCACCCCACACCCTGCCGCGACAAGCTTTGCCACACGCACGGTGGCCGCAGAACCCACTGCCACCCGCACGCCAAGTCCTGCACCGATGCCGCAACCCAGTGCCAAACCAAGGCCCCGCCCGACAGCCAAGGTCGCCGCCACAGCGCCTGACAACCCAGCGGCCGCGCCGCTGAAGGATGCCGAATCCGAATCCGAATCCGAATCCGAAAATGCTGTGCCTGTGCCTGTGCCTTTGCCTGTGGCTGCTCTTGATCAGGAGGCCAATGTTGCGCTTGATGTGCGGGCCGACTCACCAAACGCGCCACCGTCGCCGCAACCCGGGCAGCAACCCACACCCGCATCCAGCCCGCCAGCCCCGTCAGGTGACAAGGCGCTCGACTTCGTGGCAAGTGGCGTGCCCAAAGCCATCAAATTGATCTATCAGGTGGACGCCAACAAGTTCCCCTACCGCCTGAGCGGCGAACTGTTGTGGGCGCCTGCGCAAGACCACTATGTGGCAACCTTAAGTTTTGGCGCATTTGGCCAGTCACGGCGGCAGACCAGCCGCGGCTTGCTTGGCCCGCAGGGGCTTTTGCCCGAGCGTTTCTCGGACAAGTTCCGCAACGAGGTGGCGGCGCATTTCAACCGGGCGCAAGGCAAAGTCACGTTCAGCGCGAATACGCCAGACGCAGCGCTGCTTCAGGGGGCGCAAGACCGCCTCAGCGTGCTGATCCAGCTGGCCGCCATCGTGACCAGTGCGCCCGAGCGTTTCACCCCCGCCACCACACTGACCATTCAAACCATCGGGCCGCGCGATGCCAGCCTTTGGCTGTTCACCGTGGGCAACATGGAAACCCTGGTGCTGCCGGGCGGCACCGTGCAGGGTTTGAAATTAAGCCGCAACCCGCGCCAACTCTATGACCAGCAGATTGACATCTGGCTGGCCCCAACGCTGGGCTATCTGCCCGCACGTATTCGCATCACTGAGGCCAACGGCGATGCCATTGACCAGAAGTGGCGCGCATCAGAGCCCGCCACCAGCCCTTGAATTTGCGCCTGACGCGGCCATCTGCAAGACCGATCGCTTTCATGGATAATTTACCGATGCATACGCTCTACGACTCCGACACCTACTCTGTGACCCACATGCTGGCAAACGCCGTGGCCGCCGACGTGCAGCCAGACACGCTCAAGGACGGCGCGCAGTTGCTGGTGGTGCCAGCGCTGGCACGGCACGGTTTCGAGATTGTGGACAAACGCGCCAACAAAGAGGTCTATCTGGACGGCTCCTGGGCTGAGTTGTTTCAACAACAGATTTCCGCCTGGCAACAAAACACCCCTACCCAGGAAGAAGTGGAAGACACGCTGGAGCAATACGCCGAGCTGGCCCAAAATCCGGTCTTGGTGCATTAAATTTATAAGAAATCAAGCTGTAGCCCTTACAGATAAAGCGCAGACAGCTATTTATTAAATAGCAAGTACGTCGTCCTGGCGGCCCGCAGGCACCTGCGACAATACCGCCCCTATGACCCCTGTTTACATCCTTACCCTGTCTTGCCCCGACCGTTTGGGCTTGGTGCATGCCGTTTCCGGCTTCTTGCTGGAGCGCAGCGGCAACATTGAAGAAGCCGCCCAGTACAACGACGCTGGCACCGGCCTGTTCTTCATGCGGGTGCAATTTGCCTGCGCCAAGCTGAGCTTTGACGAACTGAAAGCCCAGCTGGCGGACTTTGCCACACCCTTCCAGATGCAATGGCAACTGCACGCCCAGGCGCAAGCCCTGCGCACCGTCATCATGGTCAGCAAGGAAGGCCATTGCCTCAACGACCTGCTGTTTCGCTGGAAAAGCGGCTTGTTGCCCTTGGACATTCGCGCCATCATCAGCAACCACCGCGAGTTTTACCAGCTGGCGGCCAGCTACAACGTGCCGTTTCACCACCTGCCGGTGACTGCCGCCAGCAAGGCGCAGGTGGAAGCCAAACAAATGGACATCATCGAGGGCGAAGGCGCTGAGCTGGTGGTGCTGGCGCGCTACATGCAAATCCTGAGCAATGACCTGTGCCAAAAGCTGTCAGGTCGCGCCATCAACATCCACCACTCGTTTTTGCCCAGCTTCAAGGGCGCAAAACCCTACTACCAGGCGCATGACCGCGGTGTGAAGCTGATTGGCGCCACCGCGCACTACGTCACCGCCGACCTCGACGAAGGCCCGATCATTGAACAAGACGTGGCCCGTGTAGACCACAGCAAAACCGTGGAAGACCTCACCGCTTTGGGCCGCGACACCGAAAGCCAGGTGCTGGCACGCGCCGTGAAATGGCACGGCGAACACCGCGTGCTGATCAACGGGCACAAGACGGTGATTTTCAAGTAGGCGATTCAAAGTTACATGGCACGCTGGCTTGCGCATCAGGCACCGCTTTGGCTGATAGACAGGGCAGCGTGGCAAATCGGGATTGATGGGCCTTGGACGCCCCGGCCGTCGAACAGCATTTCACGCCGATCCAAAACGGTCGAGGTGTCACTGCAGGTTTTTTTATTCGAATCACGGCGTCAGATCCATGGCTGGTCAGCCGACGTATTTCGACTTGGGTCACGTGCCGGTAGACTGCAAACTTTTAACCTCGCTGGCCAGCTTGTGCCAACCAGCCAACTTGGTGTGCAATGACAGCTCCCGTCTCCATCAGGGACCGCATCCAGAAATTGCTAAGCAGCACTGGTTTTGCCGTACTTGCCACTGAAAACGCCGGGCAACCGCACACCAGTCTCATCGCCATCACACCCATCGATGAAGGGCAACGGCTGGTTTTTGCCACTTACCGCAACACCCGAAAATTCACCAACTTGCTGCAAAACCAGCGGGTGTCGGTGCTGATGGATGGCCGCAACCACAAAAGCCCCGGCGCCACACCGACCAGTTTTGTTCTGAGTGCCGTAGGCCGGGTGCAAGAAATCAATACCACCACGCACCCCTACCTGCTGGGTGCCCACTTGCAAAACCACCCCGACCTTGCGACATTCACTCAAGCACCAGACTGTGTGCTGCTTGAGGTGGTCGTTGAAGCCTACCAAGTGGTGCACGGCATTGACGATGTCAGCTGGTGGTGCGTGGACGACCTGAAAAGTGACTCTGAGAAGGGTTAGCGCAGAGCAATCAACCGCCACCGGCTCACTCAGTCTCCAGCATGATTTCGTTGCGGCGAAACATTGGCAAAGTCCATGGCGGGTTGTAGCGCGCCAGCTGCGGGCTACCGGTGGTCTTTATTTTTTGTGCAGCCAGCCACGCCACCAATTCATCGGTGCGCTTCTGTACCCCGGCCTCGGTGTTAAAACCTGAATAGCTCAGCACCGCCCAGGTTTTGGCGGGCACTTCGCGCAACTGCACCGCCGGATTGTTCGGTTTGGGCAGGGTGTTCATGGTGTACGCGCTGGGCATCACAAAATGCACCCGCCAGCGCTTGGCACCTTGCATGGCTTGTGGCTTCTGGCTGACTTGCCCGGAATTTGGCGAAGGCTGCAGGGTGACGGGCGCAGTCATGGCGATTTTTTGCGAAGCTGGCTCAACGGGCGCCATCGTCACAGGTGCGGTCATCGAAATTTTTTCCGAACCCTGGTTTGGTGCCGAAACCGCTGACACGTTGTTGCCAAATATGTAATCTGCAATGGCGCGAAACCCTTGGCCTGAAGCCGCATCCATGTCGCCTTCGACCAAGGTTTCGGCCACGATGAAGGACGGGTAACGGCGCAACTCGATGTGGTCATGCGTGGACAGGCGTTCAAATTTGGGTTCTTCAGTGGCCATGGCCGATGCTCCAAGCAGCCCAAGGGCCAGCAAAAGGATGAATTGAATGGTGTGTTTCAAGAGGGCTGGCCTTCAACATCGTCTGTCGTCAATGCGTCGTCAACAGATGCCGTGTTTTCGGCAGAAGTGGGGTACTGGCCTGGATGACACATTTGCTCGCCATCCCATTGCTGGCCACACCAGCAACGTCCATGCCTATCAATCAGGCAGGTGCCAGTGCCGCAGCAGCGTGTGTCTTCCATGGTGTGGTTGCGATCTTTAGTTGGTGATGGTTGAAATATTACCTGTGAGAGCCATTTTCTCGTTGGCTTGGGGTCAAGCAAGATGGCTGGCTGTAGGGCTTTACGCGGCTGTTTTCCACCTTTGTCATGCCCAGAGCTAAAAACAGTACTCAGGGCCATCACACCCCACCAAGAATTGCCTTGTGCTTGGCAAAACGCCCACGATACCCACCGAGTCGTCGCCCCCAACGGCTGAAGCCTGGCAGATAGATCAGCCGTTTCATTGACAGAAATCCGCGTTGACTTGCCCCTGCGATCTGCCGGCTTAGGCTGGCGCACTGCTATTAAATAAATAGCTTCTTGCGCTTGTGCGACAAGCACCAGAAGCCGATTTCTTATAAATTTCAGGCAGGGTCTGTCACTCGCGGACGCACCACCCGCAGCAACACGCCACCCGCCACCAAAGTCAATCCACACAACACGCCCAGCAGCCCCATGACATCGGCCAGTGGCGCGCCCATCTGGTTGAGTTTGAGTGAGGCCTGAATGCCTGCGGTGCTGGGAAACACCCAGCGCAAGCTTTGCAACACTTCCGGCAAAGCCTCTGCAGGCCAGGAAAATCCAGACACGAAAATCACTGGCAAAGCGGTGAAAAGCAACACCTGCAAGGCCCGTTCACGGTTGCCAAACCACACCCCAAGCAAGGCCCCCAAGGTGCAAATGGCCGGAATGTAACAAGCCAGCAGCCACAAGGCACCAACAGGGTTGGCCCCACGTGGAAAGTCCTGCAGCATAAATATCCAGCCAAAGTACAGCAAGCCACTGGCATAACCCACTGTTGAAAAGGCCAACAAGCGCCCCAGCCAAGTCGCGCCGTCGGCCCTCAATTGCCCGGTCTCGGCCCACAGGCCGACCAGCATGCCAACGCCCATCAACAGGGTTTGTTGAATGATCAACAGGGCCACCGCTGGCACCACATAACTGCCATAGCCTTCAGTCGGGTTGAACAAGGCCACCATTTGGGTGGTGATCGGGCTGCGGCTGGCCCGGGCTTGGCGTGCGCCTTGGCCGCCCACCTGCAACTTGGCAACCTCAACACCGGCTGACACGCTGCCCACCACCTCAGAAAACCCTGTGAGCACCGCCTTGTTCAGCAGCGTGTAGCTGCCGTTGCCCTGCACCGTGACAACCGCCTGGCTGTTGCGCAGCACACGGCGCTTAAGGTCTGCTGGCAGCACAGCGTAACCTTCAATCTCACCAGCCCACAAGGCTTGTTGCGCCTGGCGTTCGTCACCCGTGACCAGACGCACCTGCAGGCGTGGGCTGGCTTGGGCAAATCGCGTGAGCTGGCGCGACAGGTTGCTGTGGTCCAAGTCCACCACCGCCACCGCCACACCGGTGACCGCCTGGGTGGCGTAGGGCCAGGGGTAGAAAAACCCGTAAATCAGAGGCGCCAGCCCCATGATGAGCCACACGCCTGTGTCGCGCGCCATGGTGCTCAGGGTGCTGACCCAGGCCTGCAGCAGGCGACGAATGGCCTGCATCAGCGCCCACCCCAACGCTGGGGCTGGCCCACGGCGCGCACCAGCCACAACGCAGCACACACACCCAGCACCAGCAGCGCTGCCAGCAAGCCCGCCAGCACCGGTATGGAAATCTGCAGGGGTGCCGCCATTTGCAGCTGAGCGATCTGCAGGCGCACATAGTGGGTGTAAGGCAGCAGCTCGGCCCAGGCCCGCGCCAGCGGGGGCATCGACTGCAGCGGAAACCCGACCCCGCTGAACGCAAAAGCCGGTGCGGTGATGAAGCCGGTGGCTGACAGCGCTGTGCGCAGTGACAGGCTGGCGGCTGCGGCCACAGCCCCCATCATCAGTGACAGC
>JBBQSS010000160.1:0-7041 GCA_038213665.1 Burkholderiales bacterium
GGTGTCGCGCGCCACCTGGATGTAGTCGACGTTGGCGTTGGTGGTGATCTCACCTGCCAGCACCACCAGGCCGGTGTTGCACAGGGTTTCTGCGGCCACGCGGGATTTGGGGTCTTGCCTGAAGACGGCGTCAAGGATCGCGTCTGAAATCTGGTCAGCCACCTTGTCGGGGTGGCCTTCAGAGACCGATTCAGAGGTAAAGAGAAAGTCGTTCGCCATATCGAAAGCTCCATTAAAAGTTAACAACCGGGTTGCGTTGCCTGGGCTTTTTTGGGGCTTTTGGCGAACGCTTTAGCAGAAGTGTCAAAGATTTGACAAGGCACAATGGCAACCTGTTTGGGGCAGCGCTTGTGTGTGTCGCCCTGCAAGTAGTTCTGTAACTCGGCGACGCACGTAGTTTATCCCACCCCATGATCACCCTCTTCAAATTGCTGTCTCACTGCCCGTTGTGGCTGCTGCATGGCATGGGTGCAGTGATGGGCTGGCTGGTGTTTTTGGCTTCGCCCGCGTACCGCAGGCGCTTCGTGGACAACACCCATCAGGCTGGTTTGACCGCGAGACAATGGCTGGGCGCCGTGGGCGAGGGCGGCAAAATGGTGGCTGAGTTGCCCCGGCTGTGGCTGGGCCGGCCGGTGCGCATCCTGTGGGAAGGTGCTGAGCATGTCGAGGCGGCTCTGACGCAAGGGTGTGGCGTGGTGTTTTTGACGCCGCACCTGGGTTGTTTTGAAATCGCGCCACAGGCTTATGTGCAGCGTTATGGGCAGTTGGGCAAGCCGATGACGGTGCTGTTTCGTCCGCCGCGCCAGGCTTGGCTGCGTGAGGTGGTGGGGGCGTCGCGCCAACGCCCGGGGCTGTTGACGGCACCGACCACGCTCTCAGGGGTCAAGCAGATGATCAAAGCCTTGAAACGCGGTGAATCGGTGGGCCTGCTGCCCGACCAGGTGCCCCCACTTGGCATGGGCTTGAATGCGCCCTTCTTTGGCCGCGATGCCTACACCATGAGCTTGTCGGTGCGGCTGGTGCAGCAAACCGGTGCCACGGTGTTGCTGGCCTGGGGTGAGCGCTTGAGTTGGGGGCGGGGTTACCGGGTCCGTGTGCAGCCGCTGGCGCAGGCGCTGCCGGCCACGCTGGTGGCGGCGGTCACGGCAGTGAATCACGCCATGGAGACGCTGGTGTTGCAGTGCCCGCAGCAGTATTTGTGGGGTTATGCGCGTTACAAGCAGCCGCGTAGCCCGGCCTGACGCACAAAAGTTGGCGACCCGTGGGAACCCGTTTTGTCCTGGTTTTGATGCGTGCGTTGGTCTGGTTGCCTTTGACCTGGGTGCGTGCCCTGGGCTGGCTGCTGGGCTGGCTGCTGTGCCTGACAGCAGGCGCGCGCAGGCGTGTGGTGCAGACCAATCTGCGCTTGTGTTTTCCGAAACTTGAGGCCGGACAGGTGCGTGCTTTGTCACGCCAGGTGTTTGTGCGCTTCGCTCAGGCTTGGCTCGACCGCGCCTGGCTTTGGCACGGCTCCCCCGAATTGGTGCGTGCCCGCTTGCGCGTCACAGGTGCGGTGGATGCGCTCAAAGGGCGCGACCCGGTGGTGATTTTTGCCCCGCATTTTGTTGGCCTGGACGCGGGCTGGACGGCGCTCACGCAGCAACTGCCCCGGCAGTTCACCACCATTTACACCGACCAGTCCAACAAAGTGGCGGATGCCTGGATTTTGCAGGGCCGTCAGCGTTTTGGCTCAAGCCGCTTGTTTGGCCGGGCCGATGGCGTCAAAACCATCGTGGCCAGCTTGCGCCAGGGTGATCCGCTGTACTTGCTGCCTGACATGAATTTTGGCCCGCAAGAGTCCCTGTTTGTGCCGTTTTACGGCGTGCCTGCGGCCACAGTGCCGTCGCTGTCGCGCTTTGCCAAGTCGGGTCGCGCCAAAGTGGTGCCAGTGGTGACCCGCATGACGCCGCAAGGCTACGAGGTGCAGGTGTTGCCCGCGTGGGTCAATTACCCGAGCGCTGACCTGCTGGCCGACACCGCCTTGATGAATGCGCGCCTGCAAAGCTACATTGACGCCATGCCTGCGCAGTATTACTGGGTGCACAAACGCTTCAAGTCCCGGCCACCGGGCGAGGCCGATTTTTATTGATAAAAAAGACCTATAGCCCTTTATATATAAGCGCGAGCAGCTATTTATTAAGTAGCAGATTCCGGGTCTGTGCCAAGCGTGTCGTCGTCAGCATTGGGCGCTTCGGCAGGGGTGGCAGGCGCGCCAGAGGATGACTGCGCCGGGTGCGCCCATTGCCACAGCAGCGTGGCCACGTCTTCAATGCCGATGCGTTTGGGCGCCGAGAACAGCCTCACTTCACCGCCACCGGCTTGCAGTTTCATGATGGACAGCGCCTTGTTTTGCTCCACTCGCGTCAACTTGTCGGCCTTGGTGAGCACCACCAGGAACTTCAGACCTTCCTCGACCCGTGGGCGCACGATGTCGAGCAGGATTTCATCGAGCTCGGTCAAGCCGTGGCGCGGGTCACACATCAGCACAATGGCTTTGAGGTTTTCGCGCGTGACCAAGTAATTGGCCATCACCTGCTGCCAACGAATCTTGTCGGCCTTGGGCACGGCGGCATAGCCATAACCCGGCAGGTCGGTCAAGATCGCATCGGTGACGCCCTGTTTGCCCAATGAAAACAGGTTGATGTGCTGGGTACGCCCGGGTCTTTTGGAAGCAAAGGCCAGCTGCTTTTGCTGCGTCAGGGTGTTGATGCAGGTGGATTTGCCCGCGTTGGAGCGCCCCACAAACGCAAATTCGGGCACCTCCAGGGGCGGCAAAAAATGCAGCTGCGGTGCGGTGGTGAGAAATTTGGCGGTGTGAAGCCAGCCCAAAGCCACGACGGGACTCACCGTTTCAGGGGCTTGGACGCTCGGTGTGGCGGGTGCTGTTGAAGAGGGACTGGTTTGAATTGTCATGAGGTGCACGCTGTGGAATTGGGCCATTGTAGAATTGCGCGGTATCCCCACACCACATCAACTGATCTGTCCACCTATGAAGCTGATTGCCACATTTGCTGTTGCTGCCGCCTTGGCAACTGCTGCTTTTTCAAGTTTTGCGAATGAACCCGCAACGGCTAAACCAGCCAAGGCCGATTTGGCCAAAGGTGAAGCCAGCTTTGCAGGTATTTGCGCCGCGTGCCATGCGGCCGACGGCAACTCCCTGATTCCTGAGAATCCCAAGCTGGCACAGCAACATCCCCAATACCTGATCAAGCAATTGATTGAATTCAAATCGGGCAAGCGCGAAAACGCGGTCATGGCAGGCATGTCGGCTGCGTTGAGCGAGGACGACATGAAAAATATCGCTTATTGGTTGAGCAGTAAGAAGGCAACTCCCGGCGCAGCCAAAGAGAAAGAAATGGTGTTGTTGGGCGAAAAAATTTACCGCGGTGGCATTGCAGACCGCCAGATTCCGGCCTGTGCGGGTTGCCACAGCCCCAACGGGGCCGGCATTCCAGCACAGTACCCGCGTCTGAGTGGCCAACATGCAGGGTACGCAGTCACCCAACTGACCGCATTCAGAGACGGTGTGCGCAAAAACAATTTACAAATGACCCAAATCGCAGCCAAGCTCAATGACCGTGAAATCAAGGCCGTGGCAGACTACATTGCCGGGCTGCACTGAGCGTCAACACACATCACATGACGCCGGGGTGACGACAGTCGCCCTTGGCCGTCATTCAAAAAAAAGCAGCTTGACTGGAACAGGTTGCTTTTTTTTCGTCTGAAGCCCCCAGCGGTCGGGGTGAGATGGGTCTCTCTGGCGGCGTTTTTCTGTGATTACGCCTATTCTTCACCGTTCAAAAAAGCCAAAAGGAACCCGCATGCTCATCAAAACCAAGGCGCAAGGCTTTATTCACCCCGCAGCCAGTGAGATCACGCCGCTCATCGCCTACCAATCGCGCCGCGACCTGATCCGGCTGATGGCCACGGGCGCTGCGGGGGCTGCGCTGGCCTCCTGGGCAGCGCGTGACGCACTGGCCCAAAGCTGGGCGCCACCCGGGCAACAAGCGGCCCTGGCGCGTGGCAAAACGTCGGTGCCCGGTGCCTTGAGCATGGAAAAAGTCACCGAGTACAAACATGCCAGCACCTACAACAATTTCTACGAATTTGGCACCGACAAGGCCGACCCTGCCAAAAATGCGCACACCCTCAAGACCAGCCCGTGGACGGTAGCGGTTGAAGGCCTGGTCAAGAAGCCCGGCCATTACGCGCTGGAAGACTTGCTCAAAGTCAGTGCCCAAGAAGAGCGAATTTACCGCCTGCGCTGCGTCGAAGGCTGGTCGATGGTGATTCCGTGGGTGGGTTATTCCTTGTCTGAGCTGATTAAAAAAGTGGAGCCTTTGGGCGGCGCCAAGTATGTTGAATTTGTCACCCTGGCCGACCCCAAAACCATGCCAGGGGTGGGCGCCAGGGTGCTGGACTGGCCTTATGTGGAAGGCTTGCGCTTGGACGAGGCCATGCACCCGCTCACGCTGCTGGCGTTTGGCATGTATGGCGAAGTGTTGCCCAAACAAAATGGGGCACCGCTGCGCCTGGTGGTGCCATGGAAATACGGCTTCAAGAGCGGCAAGAGCCTGGTCAAAATCCGCTTCACTGACAAGCCGCCGGCCACCGCCTGGAACAAAGCTGCGGCCAATGAATACGGGTTTTATTCCAATGTGAACCCCGAGGTGGATCACCCGCGCTGGAGCCAGGCCACCGAGCGGCGCATTGGTGAAGACGGCTTGTTTGCCAGGAAGCGCAAGACGCTGATGTTCAACGGCTACGAGGCGCAAGTGGGTCAGTTGTACGCGGGCATGGACCTGAAAAAGAATTTCTGATGCAAGTCAGCAGGGCACCAGGGTTTTTGCCCGGATTCAAGTTTTTTAGCCTGCATCCGCTGGCCAAGCCGCTGGTGTTTGCGCTGGCCTTGTTGCCCTTTGGGTATTTGCTGTGGGCGGCGGCGTTTGACCAGTTGGGCGCCAATCCCGCCGAAGCCCTGGTGCGTGCCACCGGCGACTGGACGCTGCGCATGTTGTGTCTGGTGTTGACGGTTTCGCCTTTGCGCGTGCTCACCGGCAACGCGGCCTTGGCGCGTTTTCGCCGCATGCTGGGTTTGTTTGTCTACTTTTACGCGCTGTTGCACTTGCTGAGTTACAGCGGGTTTGACATGGCGTTTGATCTGGCTGACATCGCCAAGGACATCGCCAAGCGGCCATTCATTCTGGTCGGTTTTTCAGCTTTTGTGTTGTTGACGAGTCTGGCACTGACCTCATTCAACCGTGCCATCAAAGCGCTGGGGGCTAAAAACTGGCAACGCTTGCACAAGGCGGTGTACCTGGTGGCCGGCTTGGCCATTCTGCATTTTTTCTGGATGCGTGCCGGCAAAAATGACTTTGCCGAGGTGGCCGTGCATGCCACCATACTGGCCACATTGCTGGGCTGGCGGTTTTGGCGATATTTATATAAAAATAGCCTCTAGCCCTTTAGATATAAGCGCTAGTAGCTATTTAAACAATAGCATTTGTTCAAGCCTCGAAACGCTTGAATCAGCGCCCCGGTCAGCGTGCAGCTGTGGTCGTTGCCAGCGGCAAGTGTTCCAGCTGCATTTGATCGGCGTAGCTTTCACGCTCACGGATCAGGTGTGTTTGCGTGCCGTCAACCAACACCTCTGCGGCGCGGTTGCGGGTGTTGTAGTTGCTGGCCATGCTCATGCAGTAGGCACCGGCCGACAGCACCGCCAGCAGGTCGCCAGCTTGCACGCTTAACGCACGGTCGTGGCCAAGCCAGTCGCCACTTTCACACACCGGCCCCACCACTTCCCAGGTTTGTGCAGGCGAGGCACGTGGCTTCAGCGGCACGATCTGGTGGTAGGCCTGGTACATGGCGGGGCGCGGCAGGTCGTTCATGGCGGCATCAACGATCAGGTAGTTTTTTTGCTCTCCGGGTTTGAGGTAAAGCACTTCCGTGACACACACGCCCGCATTGCCAACCAAAGAACGCCCCGGCTCGATCATCAACGCCCGGTTGCCAAGGCCGCGGGCGTCCAGCTTGGCCAGCAGCTTGGTCCACAGCTGGTCCGCAGCGGGTGGCGTCTCGCCGTTGTAATCAATACCCAAGCCGCCGCCCATGTCAATGTGCCGGATCGGTACACCGGCCGCTTCAATGGCTTGTACCAAATCCAGCATGCGGTCCATGGCATCCAGGTAAGGCGCTTCTTCGGTAATTTGCGAGCCAATGTGGCAGTCAATGCCTTTGACGCTCAAGCCGGGCAGGGCAGCGGCGCGCTGGTAGGTGTGCACCACCCGCTCATGCGCAATGCCAAATTTGCTGCCTTTAAGCCCGGTTGAAATGTAAGGGTGCGTTTTGGGGTCGACGTTGGGGTTGACGCGAATGCTCACTGGGGCTACTCGGTCCAGGCTGAGGGCGACCTCGTTGAGCACGTCAAGCTCGGCCTCACTTTCGACATTGAAGCAACCAATGCCGGCCTGCAGTGCAGCACGCATTTCCGCGCGCGTTTTGCCCACGCCGGAAAAAATGATTTTGCTGGCCTGCCCACCGGCTGCCAGCGCACGCGTCATTTCGCCCAGCGACACCACGTCAAAGCCGCAACCCGCTTGCGCAAACACCTGAATGACGCCTAGCGTTGAGTTGGCTTTCATGGCGTAGCAAATTTGCACTTGCCTACCCGCAAAGCCGCGTTGGTAGGCTGCCAGCGCGTGCAACATGGCCGCCTTGGAGTAAACGAACAAAGGCGTGCCGTATTGCTTGGCAAGCCCGCTTAAGTTGGCTTCCTCCATGATGAGTTCATCGCCACGGTAGGCAATGTGGGGTTGGCCAGGTAAACGGTGTGAACTCATGGGTGTTGGGGTGAAGAGGCAGCGGCTGCCGGTAAATAAAGCGGGCCCTGTTGACCACATGCCGTCAGAGCGACTGCACTGACAGCAAGGACAAGGGTGCGGACTAGAATTTGGGAAATCAACAGCATGGTGAAATTGTAATGACCGACTCAGAATTCATGGA
>JBBQSS010000161.1:0-6955 GCA_038213665.1 Burkholderiales bacterium
CCCATCTGACTTGTCTTTTTGTCCATCTGCTGCGTTGCAAAAACGGTTGTATAGCTCGCTATACGCCCATTTTTACGCCTTGCAGCTGAACAAAAATCCTGCGTCATCTGGGCATATTTATTCTTGGAAATCACCTAAACCGGCTCAGTGCGCGGGCGTCAGCGCAGAGGCGGCCTGTAGGCCACTGCGCACAGCGCCTTCCAGCGTGGCTGGGTAAGGCCCGGCCAGGTAGTCGCCACAGGCCAGCAGGCCGGGTGCGATGTGCATGGTCGGGCGCTGCAGGGCTGGCGTGCAGGCAAACGTGGCGCGTTTTTCAAGCACGGTCTGCACGGCCTGCATGGTCAAACCCAATTGCGCTTGGGCTTGCGCCAGCACCTGCGACTCGAGCGTGGCCCGGCCGCCTTCGGCAGCACTCACCACAAATGCCAGCAGGCCCGCCGGGCCGCCCAATTGGCCACGGTCAAAGACAAATTGCGCGGGGTATTGGGTGGGGCATGGTGCAGGAAAAGGTTCGGAAGGTGGTTCTGAATGTGGCGCGGGATATTGAACGGCACATGGGGCAGGATGTGGCCCGTTGTTGCGCAGCGCCAGCATGGGTTGCGCCAACCTGGCATTGGCCGCCCAGGCATAGACGGTGGCGATGGACTCGAACCGCAATGCCTGGCACATGGCGGCCCATTGCTGCATTTGAAACGCTATTGATTCAGTAGCTACTTGCGCACTTTTCATAAGGGCTAGAGCCGCATTTGATGCTGAAGTAGCAAGAATGACGGTATCAAAGGCTTCGCCGTCCACCAGCCAGCTTGCGGCTTGCCTCTTGCCTTGCTGACCCACTTGCCCTTGCCCTTGAAATTGCAGGCTTTGAACCCGTTGGCCCAGGCGCACCTGGCCGCCGTGTTGCAGCAGCCAGGCCGCTGCGGCATCGGGAAACAGCGCGCTCAAATCCACCTTGGGCAGCAGCAGGCGCGAGCCGCCTTGCACGCCAAACAAGGCATCGCGCAGCACCCGCAAAAACACCTGGGCACTGGCGCGCCTGGCCGGTGTGTTCAGGGCCGACACACACAGCGGCTCAATCAGCTCGGCCTTGACTTTTGGGGTGAGCCTGCGGCACAGGTCTGCCACCGACAGGTCGGCGGCGCAGTTGAAGCCTTTGCGCTGCCAACCCACGGCCGCACGCAGCAGCGCGCCTTTGTCGGTGAGCGACCAGCCGCGCGCACTCAGGATGCCGCCCAACGCGTCCAGCGGCGTCGGCCAGTTTTTGAACGTCAGGCCCAAGCCATCCGGGAACATCAGCGTCATGGGCAGACTTAGCAGGGCGTGTTCGGGGTTGACGCCCACTTGCTGCATCAGCTTGAGGGTGTCGGTATAGGCGCCAATCAGGATGTGCTGGCCGTTGTCCAGGGGGGCAGACGCACCATTTGGCAAGTTCCAATTATTTAAGCCTTTTAAGGCTCTAGCCCTTCCACCATAAGCGCTAGTAGCTTCCAAAACAGTAGCATTGTGGCCTGCCTGGGTGGCCGTGACCGCAGCCGCCAACCCGGCCCAGCCAGCGCCAATGACGGCGACTTTCAAGTTTTTCTCATTTCGCTTGACGTGACACAGCGGCTCGCAACCCACGGGTCGATTACAGCCGCCCCAGCGCTTGCACTTTCCAGGCCAGCCACAGCTTGCGCAGGGGCGTGAGGCTGATGCGCTGGTGCAGCACGGCAAAGTTTTCCAGCGCCATCTCACGCAGCAGAGCGCGGTAAATGCTGGCCATCATCAGGCCGGGTTTTTGCGCGCGGCGGTCGGCCGCAGGCAACAGGGCCAGCGCCTGGTCGTACAAGCGGTGGGCGCGCTCGGCCTGAAAACGCATCAGCGCGGTGAAGCGCTCCGAGTAGGTGCCATCCAGAATCTCTTGCGCCGTCACGCCAAATTCTTTCAGCTCGTTCATCGGCAGGTAAATGCGGCCGCGCCGCGCGTCTTCACCCACATCGCGAATGATGTTGGTGAGCTGCAGCGCCTGGCCCAAGGTGTGGGCGTAGGCTGTGGTTTGCGGCTGGGTCTGGCCAAAAATACGCGCGGCCACCTCGCCCACCTCGCCTGCCACCAGATGACAGTAACGCGAGAGGCCGGGGAAATCGAGGTAGCGGGTTTGGCTCAGGTCCATCTGGCAGCCATCAATCACCGCTTGCAGGTGGCGCTGTTCGATCTGAAACGTTGCGCTCAAGGGCATCAAGGCCTGCAAGGCGGGGTGGCTGGGCGTGCCGGCGAAGGCTTGCGTCACTTCCGTGCGCCACCATTGCAGTTTGGTCGCGGCCACACTGGGGTCGACCATGTCGTCAACCACGTCGTCCACCTCGCGGCAAAACGCATAAAACGCGGTGATGGCGGCACGCTTCTGAGCTGGCAAAAACAAAAAGGCGTAATAAAAGCTGCTGCCCGAGGCGGCAGCTTTTTGCTGAACGTAGTCTTGCGGGGTCATTTCATTGCGTTTTCAGATCGATACGAGGTTAGGCGCGAAGCCGCAGGAGGTAAGAACGTACGATAAGGCGAAGCAACAACCTATCGTGCCGATCTGGAAATGGCATCAGCGCCCGCGCCGCACCCTTAGAAATTCATCCAGAATCAGGCAGACCGCACCCACGGTGATGGCGCTGTCGGCAATGTTGAAGGCCGGGAAATGCCAGCCTTTTGCATGAAAGTCGAGAAAATCGACCACGTAGCCGTACAGCACGCGGTCAATCACGTTGCCCACCGCGCCGCCCAGCAGGCTGGCAATGGCAAAGGCAAACAGCTTTTGCCCGGGGTGTGTTTTCAGCAGCCAGACCATCAAGATTGCGGCACCGATGCCAATGCCGGTGAACAACCAGCGCTGCCAGCCGCCGGCGCTGGCCAGAAACGAGAACGCGGCGCCAGTGTTGTGCACCCGTACCACGTTGAAAAAACCGGTCACATAGGTGCTGTCGCCCAACTGGTAGTAGCCCAGGATGAGCACTTTGGTGAACTGGTCGGCGATCAGCACAATCACGGCCCAGCCCAGCCAGGCCATCAGGCTGACCCCGGCGGGCAGGGCGCGCGCCACCGGTTTGCGCGTGGTTGCCATCAGGCAGACACCCGCACTTCACCGGCGCCATACAAATTGCTGGTGCAGCGGCCACACAGGGTGGGGTGGACGGCATCCACACCGATGTCGTCGCGGTAATGCCAGCAGCGTTCACACTTTATGCCATTTGAGGCGCTAGCCCTTATATATATTGCGTCACCAGCTATTAATTCTATAGCGGATGTAATGAACACAAATTTCAGGTCGTCCCCCAGGCTGGCGAGCAAGGCATGGTCTTCTGCCGCCACCGTCAGCGCCACGTTGGCTTGCAGCGATGAGCCCAGCTTGCCATCGGCGCGCAAGACCTCGATGTCTTTGTTGACCAGATCACGGAGTTCGCGGATGCGTGTCCACTTGACCAGCAGGGCTGCGTCGGGCTCGGTCAAGGCGCTGTAGGTGTCCATAAAGATGGATTCGCGCGTGGCCACCGGGGTTTTGCCTGCCGCGCCCAGCACGGTCCAGGCTTCTTCTGCGGTGAAGCTCAGGAACGGTGCCATCCAGCGCAGCATGGCCTGGGTGATTTGCCACAGCGCGGTTTGTGCACTGCGCCGCGCCAGAGAATTGGGTGCAGTGGTGTAGAGCCGGTCTTTCAGCACGTCAAGGTAGAACGAACCCAGGTCTTCAGAGCAATAAATCTGCAGCTTGGCCACCACCGGGTGGAATTCATAGACCTCAAAATGCGCCAGGATGTCGGCCTGCAATTGGGCCGCGCGGCTCAGGGCGTAGCGGTCAATTTCGAGCATCTGGTCCAGCGGCACGGCGTCCACGGCCGGGTCAAAGTCTTGCGTGTTGGCGAGCAAAAACTTGAGCGTGTTGCGGATGCGGCGGTAGGTGTCGACCACGCGGGCCAGGATTTTTTCGTCCCCGGCAATGTCGCCCGAGTAGTCGCTGGCGGCGACCCAAAGGCGGATGATTTCGGCCCCGAGTTTCTTCGAGGTTTCTTGTGGGTCCACGCCGTTGCCGGCGCTCTTGCTCATCTTGTGGCCCTTGCTGTCCACGGTGAAGCCGTGCGTCAGGATGCCTTTGTAAGGCGCGCGGCCGTACATGGCGCAGGCGGTCAACAGGGAAGAGTGGAACCAGCCGCGGTGCTGGTCATGGCCTTCCAGGTACAGGTCAGCCTCGGCACCGGTTGCGCCAGTGCAGGGGTCAATGTCCTGATGGCCGGCGCCCGCGTGGGAGCCCTTGAGCACGGTGGTGTGGGTGGTGCCAGAGTCGAACCAGACTTCCAGAATGTCGCTGCTCTTGGTGTAGTGCGGGGCGTCGGCTTCGCAGTCCAGCGTGGCAAAAATCGCCTCGGTGCTGGCCTTGCTCCAGGCTTCAATACCACCGAGTTCCACCATGCTGGCCGCAATGTCCAGAATCTCCATGGTTTTGGGGTGCAGCTCGCCACTGTCTTTGTGCAGGAAAAAAGGCAGCGGCACGCCCCAGCTGCGTTGGCGGCTGATGCACCAGTCAGGCCGGCCGGCAATCATGTCGCGCAGGCGGGCCTTGCCGTTTTCCGGGTAAAACGCGGTGTGCTCGATCGCCTCCAGGGCGATTTTGCGCAGGGATTGGGGTGCCTTGTCTTTGGTGAATACGCCCACGCCCTCGTCCATGCGAATGAACCACTGGGCTGCCGCGCGGTAAATCACCGGGGTTTTGTGGCGCCAGCAATGCGGGTAACTGTGCACGATGTCGCAGGTAGCAAACAGGCGGTCGGCCGCGCGCAAGGTGTCGATGATGACCGGGCAGGCTTTCCAGATGTGCTGGCCTGCAAACAGGGGGAAATCTGCGGCGTAAGTGCCGTTGCCCTGCACCGGGTTCAGGATGTCGTCATAGGCCATGCCATGCGCCACGCATGAGTTGAAATCTTCTACCCCGTAGGCAGGTGATGAGTGCACGATGCCGGTGCCGTCTTCAGCGCTGACGTAGTCGGCTAGGTACACCGGGCTCAGGCGGTCGTAGCCAGCATCGACATGGGCCAACGGGTGTTTGAAGTTGATGCCACCCAAAGCCTTGCCGTTGGTTGTGGCTAACACCGTGCCGGTCAGATCAAAGCGCTCCAGACACTTGGCCACCAAATTTTCAGCAAGCACCAGCAAGCCGCGCTCGGTATCGACCAGCGCATAGGTCAATTCCGGGTGGGCGTTGAGCGCCTGGTTGGCGGGAATGGTCCAGGCGGTGGTGGTCCAGATGACGGCAAAGGCGTCTTTGGTCAGGTTGTTTAATTCAAAGGCATTTGCCAACTTGGCGGGCTCGGCACACAAAAAGCCCACATCCAGCGTTTGGGATTTTTTGTCGGCGTATTCGATCTCGAATTCGGCTAAAGACGAGCCGCAGTCAAAACACCAGTACACGGGTTTCAGGCCACGGTAGACAAACCCACGTTCCACCACACGTTTGAAGGCGCGAATCTCGTCGGCCTCGTTTTTGAAGTCCATGGTGCGGTAGGGGTGGTCCCAGTCGCCCAGCACACCCAGGCGTTTGAAGTCTTCGCGCTGCAGGCCGATTTGTTCGGTGGCATACGCGCGGCTTTTGGCCTGCATGTCGTCACGCGCGAGCTTGCGGCCAAACTTCTTTTCAATCGCGTTCTCGATCGGCAGGCCGTGGCAGTCCCAACCAGGAATGTACGCGGCGTCCATGCCTTTAAGTTGGCGCGCCTTGACGATCATGTCTTTCAGGATCTTGTTGACCGCGTGGCCCATGTGGATCTGGCCGTTGGCGTAGGGCGGGCCGTCGTGCAACACAAACTTGGGTGCACCTGCTCTGGCATCACGCAGCTTCTGGTACAGGCCCTTGCTTTCCCAGTCCTTGACCCAGACCGGTTCGCGCTTGGGCAGGTCGCCGCGCATCGGGAACGGGGTGTCGGGCAGGTTCAGGGTGCTGCGGTAATCGGCTTTGCCAGCGGAATCGGCGGTGTCTGCGTCAGGGGTCTTAGTGGTCATGGTGTTGCGGGTGAGCAAAGTAGGCACGGGCGTCCTGGCAGTCTTTTTGAATGCCAGCGGTCAAAGCGGCCAGGGAGTCGTATTTGAGTTCGTCGTGCAGTTTGTGGAGAAGCTCCACGCGGACAATTTTACCGTAGGCACCCTCGGCGTCGAGCTGCGCTGGCCAATCCAGGCAATGGGTTTCCAGCAGCACGCGGCCGCCGTTGACATCGCGCGGGTCAACGGATGGGCGCACCCCCAGGTTGGCGACACCGCGCAGCGGCTGCTCGCTCAGGCCGTACACCAGCACGGTAAAGATGCCGCTGGCTGCCGGTTTCCAGTGGGCAAAGCGCTGGTTGAGGGTTTTGAAACCCAGCGTGCGGCCCAGTTTGCGGCCATGCACCACGTGGCCCGAAATGCGGTAGGGGTGGCCCAGCAAGCGGGTGGCGTCAAGCATGCGGCCATCGGCAAGCGCGTCGCGCACCGCCGAGCTTGACACGCGCAGGCCGTGCACTTCATAGCTGTTCATGCGGGCCACGTCAAAGTTTTGCTTCAGGCCGGCCGCGTCGAGCAGGGTGTAGTCGCCGGCACGGCGTTGGCCAAACCGGAAATCGTCGCCCACCAGCACGTAGCGCGCGCCCAGGCCTTGCAGCAACACTTGGTCGATGAATGCCTGGGGCGACAAATTGGCCAGCCGTGTGTCAAATGGCAGCACCACGGTCTGGTCAACACCACTTTGGGCCAAATCACTGAGCTTGTCGCGCAGTGTGCCCACGCGGGCCGGTGCCAGGGCGGGGTTGTGGGTGAGTGCGGCGAAGAAGTCGCGCGGATGGGGCTCAAAAGTGAGCACACAACTGGGCACGCCGCGCTGCTGCGCTTCGCCCTTGAGCAAGGAGAGCATGGCCTGGTGGCCACGGTGCACGCCATCGAAATTGCCAATCGTCAGGGCGCACGCGGGGGCAACGCC
>JBBQSS010000162.1:0-6948 GCA_038213665.1 Burkholderiales bacterium
AACGCAGCATTCCAGTCATCGTCCATCCTCTTTGACCTGGGCGTTTCATCGTTCGGGCACCCGAAGCGCTCGCCAGCAGGGGATGGGTTGGGGTGGCGGCCGATTTCTGGGCCTTTGACAGTATGAGGCCGCCGCCCCAACCCATCTCCTGCTCACCACAACCGCTGGCCACCCGACGTTTCCCTGCACCCGCTGAGCAAATGCGGCCAAACCAGCACTTTCCTCCTCCACAGACGCCCTAATCCCGCCACTGGAGGCCGCGCATCGTTTACACACGAAATCAGCCTCTAGACCTTATAAATAAAGCGCGAGCAGCTATTATAAATATAGCGTCATTACGCTGACAACGGTTTCAGCAACGCCGTCAGATCACTTTCACTGAACAGCGGCTGCTTGCGGCCGACCGAACCGCTGTACATGCTTTCGGCCAGCGCGGCTTTGCGTTCTTGCGTTCTTGCGTTCTTGCAGGGCCAGAATGCGCTCCTCAATCGTGCCTTGCGCTTCCACCGCCGGGTTCCACACGGGTCGTCGTGGACTTGTCCGCCTTGCGCAGCCACATCAAAGCCATGGGCGGAGAGTTGGAAGTGATTGCCCGTTTTCCGGACGGCGCGCTCAAGACCAGCAACTTTGCTGAACCGGGGCAGTCGGCGGCGAGTTGAGGCTGCAGGTCACGTCGCTTTGGCCCAAACGGCTTCTAGAGACCCGCTGCTGCCATTCAGATATCGATGCCAAACCCGCCATTCAGCTTCACCCCCTCAAGCCGTCCAGTCCGCAGTCAAGTGCCAGCTAGCCACCCAGTCAGGCAAACCCGCTGCCGGCATCGGCCGGGCAATGCCATAGCCCTGCACCAACTCACAACCTATCGACAACAACAAGTTCCCGTGCGCTTCGGACTCGACGCCCTCGGCAATCACCTCCCGATGGAAGGCGTTGGCCAAGCCCACCACGCCTTGGACAATCGCCAGGTCATCGGGGTCTGTGATCATGTCACGCACAAAGCTCCGGTCGATCTTCAGCACTTCGACCGGCAATCGTCTGAGATAGGTCAGCGAGGAGTAGCCGGTGCCGAAGTCGTCCAGCGCGAAGCGTACGCCCAGCGCCTGACAGCTATTGATGACCTCAGACACCTGAACGATGTCTTCCAGTGCGCTGGTCTCCAACACTTCGAGTTCCAAGTCACAGGGCATCACCTCTGGGTAGGCCGCAAGCAGCACCGCCAAGCGGGTGGCAAAGCCGCCGTGTTGCAATTCGCGCGCACTGACGTTGACGCTTACCGGGATGTAAAAGCCACTGATATTCCATGCGCGCATCTGTGCCAGCGCAGTGGCAATCGCCCATTCACCCACTTCAATGCTGATGGGGTGGTTTTCGATGATAGGCAGGAAGTCGGCGGGTGGCAACAGGCCGCGCTCTGGGTGCTGCCAGCGAATCAGCGCTTCGGCGCCAGTCACCTGACCGGTCTTCATGTTCACTTTGGGCTGGTAGTACAGCACGAACTCTTTGTTGTCCAGCGCATTGCGAATCTGTTCCAGACTATCCTGGCGGATTTGAATGGCTGTATCTTGGGCGATATCAAAAACATGAAAGCGGTTCTTGCCAGCTAGCTTGGCCTGGTACATGGCCTGGTCAGCGTGGCGCATCAATTGGTCTGCGTCTACACCATCTGTCGGGTAAAACGTGACGCCGATACTGGCAGAAACCTGCATTTTTCTCCCCTTCACCGTCACGCGATCCGACGCTGCCTGCAACATGCGCTTCAGAACTGGATCAGACTCGCTTGCTTGATCCAGGTCTACGAGGACGGCAACAAACTCGTCACCTCCGATCCGCGCCAAGGTATCGCCTTCGCGCAATGCCGCCTTTATGCGCTGGGACACCAGAATGAGCAATTCATCACCGTGCGCATGACCATGCTGATCATTGATTGCCTTGAACCCATCCAGGTCTAGATAGACCACAGCAATAGATCGATCGCGTCGCTGGCATTGCGATATGGCTTGCTGCAGGCGGTCGGCCAGCAGAACCCTGTTTGGCAGACCTGTGAGTCCATCGTAATGAGCTATGTGTTCGAGTTGGCTTTGGTGTTCCTTGAGCGCGGTGATATCTGTGAACAAGGCCACGTAATGCTGGGTCGCTCCGTTGACATGGAGCACCGCACTAATCGTGAGCATCTCCGGGTATACCTCGCCATTTTTTCTGCAGTTCCAGATTTCACCGCTCCAGTGACCTCGGACATTGAGTTCATGCCACATCGCCTCATAAAATTCTGGTGACTGCCTTGTTGACTTGAGAATGCGCGGGTTCTGGCCCATAGCCTCGTTGCGGCTGTAGCCGGTGATGCGGGTGAAGGCCTCATTCACATCAATAATGACGCCATCAGCATCGGTAATGGTGATGCCCTCGCGCGAATGGCTGAACACGCTGGCGGCCATTTTTTGCCTAGCCTCGGCCAGCCTACGCTCGGTGATGTCGCGCGACAAAACAATGAAACGCGGGCTGACGGGATTCACACCTTCCTTGCGGGAAACGGACAACTCGAACCACTTCAGCTCGTTCTCCAGGGTCAACTGAATTTGTAGACCGTTGGAGAAACCTTTGCCGTTTGCCTCATTCAAGGCCGCCATGCAAGTGGTCGATGCCTCCACAGGCATGACATCGGTTAGCAGCTTTCCAAGCAACATGTCTTGCGGGGCCACCAACAAGTTGGATCGCGGGGCGTGCGCCCTGTGATAGCGCCCATCTAGATCCAATTCAAACAGCAAGTCGGGGATTGCCCTTAAGGTGCTTGCCAAATCGTTTTGGCTGCGTATGAGATTGTCACGATGGTCTTGCAGAGATTTGTCGTGCTGCTCGATTTGATCCAACATGGTATTGAACCCGAGCGCCAGATGGTCAAGCTCCTTGATGGTGCCGGGTTTGGCACGAATGGAATAGTTGAAGTCTTGCGAGACGCGCTGGGTGAGTTCTCCCAGCTGCGCCAGTGGCGTCAATATCGACCCGCGAAGCCGATGCAATAGTCGACGACTGACTTTCCAAGCCAAGCAAGCGGCAAACGCCATTGCCAGCAACTGCCAAAGGGTTTGCACGTACAAGGCGAATAGATCGACAACCAGGTGAACGCTGCCGCGGGGCTGGCCACCGATCAGGATGGGCTCTGTCATAGCCAGGCTGCGCAGGTTCAGCGACTGCGCTGTGCGCATGGACGACGCCCCCAAAAGCGGGATTGATCTTCCATCGGTCTCGTAATGGGCAAATACCGACCGATCTTCGGAAAAGATCGTGACGCTGCTCATCTGCGGAAAGTGGTGCAGAGACAACAATTGCTCGTTTGCAGCTTTGGTGTCATGAAACGCCAATGCAGCACCCACGTTGTCGGCTACCACCCTGGCTTGCAGACGGCTCGAATCGATCAACGCGAACAGACCCAGCGTAAAACTGCTGGCAATGACAATGACCGAAATCACCGCGATGGCTGCCCCCTGCGTGATGCCGTTGATGCGGCTTAGTCGCTCGCCCAACGAAGGCATCGCCACGGCGACCTGTCGAGATGTCATTGGATGACCTCGGTGGCCAGGCGCAGCATCTTGGAACTGAGCATGAGGTGCGCCCTGCGGGCGGCGACGAGGTTGGCTTCAAACGTAACTTGTCCCTGTACGATCGTCATGTTGAGCGCTGCGCCTTGATGCACGGCACTGGGACTTTCGGTCACGGTCAGCACCGGCATGTCACGCAGGGTGTCGAGCAGACGTGGCAATTGGCCTATGTCGGTGGCAGGGACGAACACGATGTGGCAACCCTTGAGCGATCCAAGGTTGGTCTTGTGTTGCACTGCCAGTTTGCGCGCGCCGATTGTCTTGCCATTGATCCCGTCAATCTCGGCACCAAACGGGTCGTCACCAAACACACACAGGTTGAGCACGCTGCCAACTTCCGGCGGCCACGCAGTGAAGACGGCAAAGTTGTAGAGAAACGCGGCCTTCAGACGGTACTCCGAAAAGTTTTCGCTCCAGGCTGAGGGGGTACAACAAAGGAGCATCAGACCAATGACCACAAGGCGATGCAATATGGCGGTTTGCCAGTGTGCGCTACCGGTTCGCATGCTTGGAAATAGGTTGGCGCGTTTCAACACGCCACCTCAGAATTTATAAGTGGCCTGCAGGCGCACGCTGCGGCCGTCCTGCGCCAGCGCGTTTTGCCAATTTGTGTCGGCAGCAGGGTGTTCGTAACGCTTGTCAAACAGGTTGCGAATGCCAAAACCGACCTCAAGACCCCGGGCCAGTTTGTCGGTGCTGAGGTACAGGTTTGACACCGCGTACGCGCCCAGATCGCTGCCATCGAGCGCGCGGCGCTCGCTGTCGTACTGCAACTCGTAGCCCAGGCGCAGCCCGGCTGCGGCCAAGGGGGTTGAGAAGTTGAGCTTGCCCAGCACTTGGGGTGAGTTGACCTGCTTGGTGCCGTTGGCGCTGTGGACACGTTGGAGCGACAAGCTCGCGCGCAGGCGACCACCCCAACGCCAGGTCTTGTCGGCAGCCAGCTCTAGTCCGTTGGCCTTGACCGTGTCGCCCGACTGGTACTGAGTCAGTGGTGGTTGGCTATTGGCGCTGGCAGGATCAATGCCCAAGGTCACGATATCGCGCATCGTCCATTCATAGACCGAGCCGCGCAGCACCAGGTCAGCGCCGATACGGTGATCGGCCACCAACTCCAGCGTGTCAATGCGCTCGCCGCCCAGCGTCGGGTTGCTGACCTGCGAGAGCCCATCCGTGTACTGGCTCTCATAAACGTTGGGCGCACGGTGGGCACGGCCATACAGTGCCTTGAGTGTGGTCGCAGGTGTCGCCTGCCAGATCAGCGCGGCGCGCGGACTCGTCGACGTCCCGGTGCTGTCGTTGTTGTCGACGCGCAGCCCCAGCGTCATGCTCAGTGACTTGCCAATCTGCCACTCATCCTGGGCATAAAGCCCGACCCGGTAACCCGAGCGGGCGATGGTCACGTCTTGGGCCGGATTGGCGGGGTACAAAATCGACTGGTCTGTGCGCTGGTTGTTCTGGGCTTCAAACCCCAGCATCAGCTTGTGGTCAGCCACTGCTGTGGAGAGCGCGCGCCACTCCGTGCCCTGCCAATCGCCCTGTCCCGGAGACGAGACCAGATTGCCGCTGTACGTGAAGGTGCCGTCGTAACGGTAGCTGCCCGCGAACAAGCGAGCCGACACCTGCAGCGTGTCGTCCATCAAACTGTCCTGAAACTGCAGTTGCGCCAGCGTGTAGCGGTCAGTGAAGTAGTCGCCCGGCACCACCAGCGGGTCATTGAAGAACGCGGCCGTCGGGTCCTTCTTGTCGCGGCTGCCTTGCACCAGCTCGAAAGCCCAGCGGCCGCGCGACATGCGGGCGTAGAACTTCTGGTTGCGCTCGGCATCGAGTCCCGCTGCCACGCCGGATTTGCCGGCTTTGCCGTAATCAAAGAAGCGGTCTTCGCCAGCGGCACTCAAGCCCGATACCGACACCAGCAGGTCCACATCGTTGTCCAGCCGCCTGCCCCAACTGGCACGCCCTGCACTCAGGCGCTGCGGGCTTTGGATGCCAGCTTCAAGCTCGCCGCCGTTGACCTGCTCTCCGGTGCGTGTAATGACGTTGACCACGCCGAACATGGCGTTTTGGCCATACACCGCACCGCCGGGGCCGGGAATGAACTCGATGCGCTCGACCAGCGCCAGGTCCAGCGGGAACTCGCGCCCGGCCGGGCCACCGTCATAGACCGGGTCGTTGACGCGGTTGCCATTGATGTTGATCAGCACCCGTGCCGTCAGGTCACCCGGCAAGCCAAAACCACGGGTGCCAAGGTAGGTGTATTGCCGGTCGTTGGTGGTGTGAATGCCTGGCAGACTCGACAGCGCCTCGGCCAGCGTGCGCCAGCCAAACGTACGAATCTCATCGCGGGTGATGATGCTCACTGCGGCTGCCACTTCGCTTTGCTTTTGCGCGTACTTGGAAGCGCCAACGACCGTAAGGTTCATCAGGTCTTCAAGACTGAGCGAGGTCAGGTCAGTCGCCGCGCGGGCCGAAAAGGTAACGACCAGCGCGAGGCAGACCCCCCCCGTCGCGGCGCGAACGAACCGGGGCGATTTTTGTTTGCCGCGCGCATGAACACTCATTAACGCTCCCTATCCCAATTTTTTTATTAATCTTTCTGTCTATGAGGTGCAGTGCTGCCTTTTTTATTTCAGCGTCGTCAGGTTCTTGAGACTGACTTCAGCAAGGTCAGGAAACTGCGCGGCGGGCCGGCGGTTAGCCGGCAACAGCATGACAGTCGCCGCAGCACGACAACCCGTGAGAAAAATTTTGATCGAGACGGTGTCAACAGTCTGTAGGGAGATTGTGATTCGAGGTGTCAGCAGACATGGATAGTCGGCCGATCGCCGCGCAATTTCGACCTATTTGCAGCGGCAGATCCGTCCCAAAGACATCCGTGTTTTGGCTCGTCGACGTCACCGCGTCGAATTTCACAAAAATAAGGTGATTTCCAAGAATAAATATGCCCAGATGACGCAGGATTTTTGTTCAGCTGCAAGGCGTAAAAATGGGCGTATAGCGAGCTATACAACCGTTTTTGCAACGCAGCAGATGGACAAAAAGACAAGTTAGATGGGTATATTTTTCGCAGGAAATCACCTAAAACCTCCCTTGATAGCGCGATTGCCTGTCGATTTCATTTTGTTACGTGGATGTCTTGAGACAAATCAATCTGTTGAGGCTATTTTTTTTACATTGTCCAGATTCACCCCGAGATGAACGTTTTGTAGTTCTTATTGCCATGATTGCCATGATTGCCATGATTGCCATGATTGCCATGATTGCCATGATTGCCATGATTGCCATGATTGCCATGATTGCCATGATTGCCATGTTTGCCATGATTGCTATGAGCATCGGCATCAATTTTCAATTGACT
>JBBQSS010000163.1:0-6945 GCA_038213665.1 Burkholderiales bacterium
TTTACACGGAAGCTGGGAGATCTCATCGGTGCCCGAGCCGCAAGGCACGGGCGGGACAGGCAAGGCCCAAAGCCATAACCCTGTCGCCTACGCCGGTGAGAAGTCGGATACACCCGTAGTACCGAAGAAGCCACCGAACAACGGGAGTAGCCAAAGCGGCGGCCCAGCGGAGGTGGCTTCGGTCCGGGGTGTACCTTTCGCCGTGCCTGATGCCGACAAGGCGCATGTCGTCACCCTGGTGCTGGCCGAGTTCAACGCGCTGCATGCGGGTAATGCGGCTCGGTTTGGGATTGGGCCGTTGGCGTTTGAGGCTTGGCGGGAAAGGCACGGGCCGACGGCACAGCCCAAAGGTTCTACCGCCTGAGCGCCTGACACAGCGCGAACGCAAACAGTACCACTGCAGTTGCCGCCGATCTTTTTAGTTTTTTATAAGAAATTGGCCTCTAGCCCTTTCAGAATGAGCGCCAGTAGCTCTGAAAAATATAGCGCTTGCCGCCGCATGCAGGGTGCCCGTCAGTGGTCACCAGCGTTGTCAGTGCCGCTGGGGTTCATCGCAGAAAATGGTCATTAAATCTCTAATTTATCTATTCATAAAAACATTTATAGCATTGTTTTTAAACGATTTATTATCAAATAAATCTATTCATATAATGATTCATGCCCGTATCCAATGACCTTGCCACCCGCATCTTGCAAGCCCTGCGCCGCCAGGGCGGTGCGCTCAGCAGTGCCGAGCTGCAGGCCCAGCTGGGCGTGAGTCAGCCCACCGCATCAAGGGCGCTGGCACCCCTCATCCAGTCGGGCCAGGTGCACAAGGTGGGTGCGGCCCGCACCCAGCGCTACGTGCTGCCGCGCACCGTGCGCGACGTGGGGCGCAGCGTGCCGGTGATGCGCATTGACGCGCAAGGCCGCCCCAGCCCATTTGCCCGCCTGGTGCCGCTGGCCAGCGGCGCGGTGTGGGTAGACGAAGCAGACGGCCTGAGCAAGCGTTTTGACAGCCTGCCCTGGTTTCTGGACGACATGCGCCCGCAGGGCTTTATGGGCCGCACTTTTGCCAGCACCCACCCCGAACTGCAACTGGGCAACGACCCGCGCTACTGGAGCGATGACGACGTGCTGCGCGCCCTGGCCCTGTGCGGGGACGACTTGCCCGGCAACCTGGTGGTGGGAGAGCCGGCGTTTGCGCGCTTTCACACGCTGCCAGATCGCGCCAGCCGCGTCGCCTCGCCAAATGACTACCCCGCCCTGGCGGACGCGGCCATGCAGGGCAGCATGGGCGGGTCTTCGGCGGGTGGCGAGCAGCCCAAGTTTTGCACCCTGGTTGGCAGTGCCGATGCGGCGCGCCATGTGCTGGTCAAGTTCTCCCCGGCGGGCGATGCCCCTGCCGACCAGCGCACCCGTGACCTGCTGGTGTGCGAGCACCTGGCCCTGCAAACGCTGGCCGATGCGGGCATTGCCGCCGCCGCCAGCCGCATCAGCACCGGCGCGGGCCGGGTGTTTCTGGAAGTAGAGCGGTTCGATCGCACGCCGAGTGGCCCGGCCAACCCGCAGGGGCTGGGGCGTATCGGCATGGTGTCACTGATGGTGTACGACGCCGAATACGTGGGCACCATGGACAACTGGGCTGCCACCGCCAACCGCATGCAAGAGCGCCAGCTGCTGCGCCCCACTGACGCGCGCACCCTGCGCCTGCTGGAAGCTTTTGGCGTGCTGATTGCCAACACCGACCGGCACTACGGCAACATCTCTTTGCTGCTCGACGGTGACGACTGGGCGCTGGCCCCGGCCTACGACATGCTGCCCATGCGCTATGCCCCGGTGGGTGGCGAGCTGGTGCCGCGCAACTTTACCGAGCGCCCCCTGCAACCCACCGCCGCCACGCTGCCGCAGTGGCCACAGGCCCAAGCGCTGGCCATCAGGTTTTGGCAGGCCGTCGGCAGTGACGTGCGGGTGTCTGCGGCGTTCAGGGCCATTGCGGCGCAAAACGCCGGGCACCTTGTCAGCGCGCAGCCGCTGCCCTTGCCCCTGTCCGAAAAATAACACCGCGCCCGCGTCTGTTACCAATTCGCCTCGCGCTCCGGCGTGGCACTGATTTTGTGAATGGAAATATCGGCACCGTCGTATTCCTCTTCCTTGCTCAGGCGCAGGCCCAAGGTGGCCTTGAGCACGCCATACACCAGCAAACCACCCGCCGCCGCCCAGGCCACGCCCATGGCGGTGCCCATCAGCTGCGCCCCCAGGCTTACCCCACCCAGACCCCCGAGCGCCTTGCTGCCAAAAATACCCGCCGCGATGCCGCCCCAGGTGCCGCACAGGCCGTGCAAGGGCCACACGCCCAGCACGTCGTCGATCTTCCATTTGTTTTGCGTCAGGGTGAACATGGTCACAAACAGCGCACCGGCAATGGCCCCCACCACCAGGGCGCCCAAAGGGTGCATCAGGTCGGAGCCGGCGCACACCGCCACCAAGCCCGCCAGCGGGCCGTTGTGCACAAAACCAGGGTCGTTTTTGCCGGCCACCAACGCCGCCAAGGTGCCGCCCACCATCGCCATCAAGGAATTCACCGCCACCAGGCCCGAGATTTTGTCCAGCGTTTGCGCACTCATCACGTTAAAGCCAAACCAGCCCACCGTCAAAATCCAGGCGCCCAGCGCCAGAAACGGAATGCTGCTTGGGGGGTGCGCCGAGATGCCGCCGTCCTTGCGGTAGCGGTTGGCGCGCGCGCCCAGCAGCAGCACCGCCGGCAGCGCAATCCAGCCGCCCACCGCATGCACCACCACACTGCCAGCAAAGTCATGAAACTCGGCACCGGTCAGGTTTTTCAACCACGCCTGCACGCCAAAGTGCTGGTTCCAGGCAATGCCTTCAAAAAACGGGTAAACGAAGCCGACGATGACTGCCGTGGCGATCAGCTGCGGCCAAAACCTGGCGCGTTCGGCAATGCCGCCCGAGATGATGGCCGGAATGGCCGCCGCAAAGGTCAGCAAAAAGAAAAACTTGACCAAGTCATAGCCATTTTTGGCGGCTAACTGCTCGGCACCGACAAAGAAATGGGTGCCATAGGCCACGCCATAACCCACCAAAAAATACACCACGGTCGAGACCGAAAAATCCACAAGAATTTTCACCAGCGCGTTCACCTGGTTCTTGCGCCGCACGGTGCCAAGCTCCAGAAACGCAAAACCGGCGTGCATGGCCAGCACCATGATGCCGCCGAGAAGAATGAACAAGGCATCTGCGCCCTGTTTGAGTGCTTCCATGAGAACCTCTTTAAGTGAATTGCAATTTATTGGTGCGTTTTTTGTGACTTTGTTTAAAACGCACCAATTTAAAGCAAGAAGCGCGCCAGATTGGTGTATTTGGCCCGCCCCTAGAATAAGGGCTGTCATTGGGGAGTAGCCGCCCTTCTTCATTGAGAGGGGCTTGCGTCAACAGACTTGTTTTGCCACCCACACGGCAGACATGGCGCAAGCAGGGTTCACACAGGTGAATTCTGGCGAGACCTTTGGCTGCACGCCTCCGTTTTGGCCGGGGTGGCCGTGCAGTCATTGGTTTAATTTCCGGCCGGAGACCCTCATGGAAGCTTTTTTAATCTCAACCGGTATCGTCACCCTGGCCGAAATGGGCGACAAAACCCAACTTCTCGCCCTCATTCTGGCTGCGCGTTTTCGCAAACCCTGGCCGATTGTGTGGGGCATTTTTGTCGCCACCGTCGCCAACCACGCCATGGCCGGTGCCTTGGGCGCCTGGGTCAACAGCGTGCTGGGGCCAGACGTGTTGCGCTGGGTTTTGGGCATCTCTTTCATCGCCATGGCGATGTGGATGCTGATTCCCGACAAGATGGACGACGACGGCGATGCCGCAGCACCGCGCTTTGGCATATTTGGCACCACCGTGGTGGCGTTTTTTCTGGCCGAGATGGGTGACAAGACGCAAATCGCCACCGTCATGCTGGCCGCCAAATACCAGGCTTTTTACTGGGTGATTGCCGGCACCACGGTGGGCATGATGCTGGCCAACGCGCCAGTGGTTTGGCTCGGTGAGCGCATGACCCGGCTGGTGCCCTTGCGCGTGGTGCACATCGTGTCGGCGCTGATTTTCATGGGGCTTGGCTTGTGGGCATTGTTGGCAAATTTCTGACAATCGCTATTTAATGCATAGCTTCTTACTCAACAAGGAGTAGGGGTACAGCCCTAAAATGTGGACAAATGCTGTGAAACAAGCCGCAACATGACCCCGCGAACCAGTGCTGCCCCCAACGGATTAAGATGTGCCACCCATGATCGCTTCCCCCCAGTCCATGCATTTTGATGCCGCCTTGCCCCTGCAAAGCGGCGCCACACTGCGCGACTACGATTTGAGTTTTGAGACCTACGGCACCCTCAACACCACACGTGCCAACGCGGTGCTGGTGTGCCACGCCCTGAACGCCTCGCACCACGTGGCGGGCGTTTACGCGGGTCAGGACAAGTCTGAGGGCTGGTGGGACAACATGATTGGCCCGGGCAAGCCACTCGACACGCTCAAGTTTTTTGTCATTGGCGTCAACAACCTGGGCTCGTGTTTTGGCTCAACCGGGCCGATGCACACCAACCCCGATACCGGCCGCGTGTACGGCGCGGATTTTCCGGTGGTCACGGTCGAAGACTGGGTCAACGCCCAGGCCCGCCTGCTCGACGCCTTGGGTATTCACACCCTGGCCGCCGTGATGGGCGGCAGTTTGGGGGGCATGCAGGCGCTGAGTTGGGCGCTGCAATACCCGGACCGCGTGCGCCATGCGGTGGTGATTGCCAGCGCGCCCAACCTGACGGCTGAAAACATTGCCTTCAATGAAGTGGCCCGGCGCGCCATTCAGACCGACCCCGATTTTCACGCCGGCCATTTTTACCAGCACGCCACCGTGCCCAAACGCGGCCTGCGCATTGCCCGCATGATTGGCCACATCACCTACCTCAGTGACGACGTGATGAACGAGAAGTTTGGCCGCCAGTTGATTACAGAAGCGCGTGCACTGGCCGCCGCCGCGCCGGGGGGCAGCGCCGTACGCGAAGCGACAAGCGTGGGGGCCAGTGACCGCCGCGCCGGGCCGCCCCAAGCAAGGTCAGCCCCCTCGGGGGGCAGCGCCGTACGCGAAGCGACAAGCGTGGGGGCCTATCTCTTTAGCACCCTTGAGGCCGAATTCCAGATTGAAAGCTATTTGCGTTACCAGGGCGACAAATTCGCCGAGTACTTTGACGCCAACACCTACCTGCTGATCACCCGCGCGCTCGACTACTTTGACCCGGCACGCGCCTATGGTGGCAACCTGAGCCTGGCGCTGGGCCGTGCCAGCGCCAAATTCTTGCTGGTGAGCTTCACCACCGACTGGCGTTTTGCCCCCAAACGCAGCCGCGAGATCGTCAAGGCGCTGCTCGACAACCAGCGCGATGTCAGCTACGCCGAAATCAATGCCCTGCACGGACATGACGCCTTTTTGCTCGATGACCCGCGCTACATCAGCGTCGTGCGCTCGTATTTTGATAGTGTCGAGGTGACCTCATGAGTGACCCGATCCTGATGCAGTCCTTGGCCCAGCTGGTGCCCGAAGGTTCCCGCGTGCTCGACCTGGGCTGTGGCGACGGCGCCATGCTGGCGCACCTCAAAGCCACCCGCAGCTGCACCGGCTACGGCATCGAGATTGATGATGCGAATGTGCTGGCCTGCGTCACACGGGGCGTCAACGTCATCCAGCTCAATCTGGATGAAGGCCTGAGCATGTTCGAGGACGCCTCGTTTGACGTGGTGCTGCAAATCGACACGCTGCAACACCTGCGCAACGCCGAAACCATGTTGCGTGAGACCGTGCGCGTTGGGCGCCTGGGCATTGTGGCGTTCCCCAATTTTGCGCACTGGCCGAACCGCCTGAGCGTGCTCAAGGGCCGCATGCCGGTGACCAAACGCCTGCCTTACCAATGGTTTGACACCCCCAACATTCGCGTCGGCACCCATGCCGACCTGGGCCTGCTGGCGCAAGCCAATGGCCTGACCGTGCAGGACAGTTTTGGCCTGCAGAATGGCGAGGTGGTGCGCCTGCTGCCCAATCTGCTGGCGGGCACCTCGGTGTACAAATTCTCAAGGTAACTTTGCGCTGACCACGCCAAGCACGCGTCCGGCTGTTGACTTGACCGACGCGCCTCCAACTGCCAAACTTAACCGCAACCACGATAGATTGACTGATATGCCATACCGTACCGCCACCTTTTTTGACCCCCTGCAAGTGGGCAACATCGCCCTTGCCAACCGCATCGTCATGGCCCCGCTCACGCGCAACCGCGCCCCTGATGCCGTGCCGACGCCGCTCATGGCCGAGTACTACAGCCAGCGCGCCGGTGCCGGGCTGATCATCAGCGAGGCCACCGCCATCAGCCAGCAAGGCCAGGGTTATTCCGATGTGCCCGGCCTGTATGCCGAGGAACAGGTTGAGGCCTGGAAGCCGGTGACCCAGGCGGTGCACAAGGCGGGCGGCAAAATTGTCTGCCAGCTCTGGCATGTGGGCCGCGTCTCGCACACCCGTTTGCAGCCGCACGGCGCGCCACCGGTGGCGCCATCAGCCATCACCGCCAAAACCAAAACCGTGCTGATCAAAAACGGCGTGCCCGAGTTTGTCGACACCTCCGAGCCGCGCGCCCTGCAAGCCTACGAGCTGCCCGACATCGTGCACGCCTTTGCCGCAGCGGCGCGCAACGCGGTGCACACGGCAGGGTTTGACGGCGTCGAGATTCACGCCGCCAACGGCTATTTGCTCGACCAGTTTCTCAAGGCCGGCTCCAACCAGCGCCGCGACGACTTTGGCGGCAGCATTGAAAACCGCGCCCGCTTTGTGCTGGAAGTGGTGCGCGCTGTCACTGATGCAGTGGGCGCGGGCAAGGTGGGTATTCGCCTGTCGCCGGTGACCCCGGCCAACGA
>JBBQSS010000164.1:0-6874 GCA_038213665.1 Burkholderiales bacterium
ACCCATGAGTCTGTCTTTGGTGCAAAGCCGAGCCCTGGTGGGGCTTGACGCTGCTGCGGTCACGGTCGAGGTGCACCTGGCCAACGGGCTGCCCAGTTTCACACTGGTGGGCTTGGCCGATGTCGAAGTCAAAGAAGCGCGAGAGCGGGTGCGCTCGGCCATACAAAACTCGGGGCTGGAGTTTCCCAACAACAAACGCATCACCGTCAACCTGGCCCCCGCTGACCTGCCCAAAGACTCCGGCCGTTTTGACTTGCCGATTGCACTGGGCATTCTGGCGGCCAGCGGGCAAATTGACGCGGTCAGGCTGGCGGGCTATGAGTTTGCCGGCGAGTTGTCGCTGTCGGGCGAACTGCGCGCCGTGCGTGGTGCGCTGGCCATGAGCCTGGCGTTGCACGCAGGCCATGTGGTCACCCAACTGGTGTTGCCACCCGGCAGCGCCGAAGAAGCCGCGCTGATTCCCGGCGCACAGGTGTACCGCGCGCACCATTTGCTTGATGTGGTGCAGCACTTCTTGCCTGCGGACAGCGACGCCGCGTCCTTGGCGCCCGGCCCGGGGTGGCACCGGGTGCTTGCCAACCCGCAGATACACCAGGCGTGTTACCCCGACATGGCCGATGTCAAAGGCCAGTTGGGTGCCAAACGTGCGCTCGAAATTGCCGCCGCCGGTGGCCACAGCCTGCTGCTGATGGGGCCACCCGGCGCCGGCAAGTCCATGCTGGCGCAGCGTTTTGCCGGTTTGCTGCCCGCCATGACCACCGATGAAGCACTGCAAAGCGCCGCCGTGGCCAGCCTGGGCGGGCGCTTTTCGCTTGACCAGTGGGCCCAGCGCCCGACCTGCCACCCGCACCACACCGCCAGTGCGGTGGCGCTGGTGGGCGGCGGCTCGCCACCGCGGCCCGGTGAAATTTCCCTGGCCCACAACGGCGTGCTGTTTTTGGACGAGTTGCCGGAATTTCCCCGCGCCGCACTGGAGGCCTTGCGTGAGCCGCTGGAAACCGGCCGCATCACGATCTCGCGGGCGGCCCGGCGCGCTGATTTTCCGGCGCGTTTTCAGCTGATTGCGGCCATGAACCCGTGCCCCTGCGGCTACCTCGGCTCGGTGCAAAAAAATTGCCGCTGCACGCCCGACCAGGTGGCGCGCTACCAAGGCAAGCTGAGCGGCCCGCTGATTGACCGCATTGATTTGCATGTGGAGGTGCCGGCCGTGAATACCACCGAGCTGATGAACGCGCCACCGGGCGAGCCCACCGTGGCCATTCAGGCCCGCTGTGCCGCGGCTCGCCAGCGCGCCATTGAGCGCCAGGGTGTGGCCAACCAGGCGCTGCAGGGCCAAGCCCTGGATCAGCACCTGCTGCTTGACGAGGCCGCTGCCAAGTTCCTCAACGTGGCTGCTGCGCGCTTGGGCTGGTCAGCGCGCAGCACGCACCGGGCCTTGAAAGTGGCGCGCACCATTGCCGACCTGGCTGGCGCCCGCAGCACGCAAGTCAGCCATGTGGCCGAAGCCATGCAATACCGCCGGGCCCTCAAAGCCGCGTTGTGAGCCTGAATGCCCGCAGGTCAGGGTTTACCGGGATTCGGGGGTGGCGGTGTGGGACGCCCCCACGCCAGGTGGCCGCAACACCGCAGGCTCAGGCTGGCGCGGCAAGACGGGGCGCGGTGTGGCGGTGATTTCAATCGCCTGGATTGCTTCATTTTTAATAGCTGCCTGCGCTTTATCTATAAGGGCTTGAGGCCTATTTTGCTCTAAAAAGTTTGGACTGGCCGCCACGGCGGATGTCGCCACGGCGGCGCCCGCGTCGGCGGATGTCGCAGCTGATGTCGCAGCTGATGTCGCACTTGGTGCTTCTGGCGTGGTGCCCGTGTCGACGGTGCTGGCGCGGGTCGCGCCATCGTGTGTGGTGTCGTTGGCTGCTGGCACCGGCTGGGGCAGCACGGCCATGCGTGGCTCAACCGGTTGGCTCTGAATGCGGATCAACGTGGCGCCCATGGCCAGCACCACCACGACCAGCACCAGGGTGGCGGCCCACAAGGTCTTGCTGCCGGTGGGCGCAGGGGCTTGGGTGTGGGCAGGGTCAGGGGCTGGGGCTGGGGCAGCGAGGGCAGAGGGATGGGTTGGGCTGTTCATGAGGGTGCCTACAAGTTGGGTGCCAGCAGACGCTGCAGATCGCGTGCGTTCATGCCACGGCGTGCCGCCAGGTCTTGCAGCTGGTCTTCGCCAATTTTGCCCACGTTGAAATAGCTGGCGGCAGGGTGAGCCAGGAAGAAGCCACTGACGCTGGCCGCCGGGCTCATGGCCAGGCTCTCGGTCAGCGTCATGCCGATGTCTTCGCAGTGCAGCAGCGCAAACATGTCTTTTTTCACGCTGTGGTCCGGGCAGGCCGGGTAGCCGGGGGCCGGGCGGATGCCCTGGTATTTTTCCGCGATCAGCTCGCTGGCGGGCAAGGCTTCGTCTGCGGCGTAGCCCCATAAATCGGTGCGCACCTTTTTGTGCAGGCATTCGGCAAAGGCCTCGGCCAGTCGGTCGGCCAGCGACTTGAACAGGATGGCGCTGTAGTCGTCATGCGCCGCCAAAAACTGCGCTTCCTTTTTCTCGGTGCCAATGCCGGCGGTTACCGCAAACACACCCACATAGTCCTGTAGGCCGGTCTGGGCAGGCTCTGCGGCATCCAAGCTACCGATGGCAACCGTTGCATCAGCAAGCGCGGTTTTGGATGGATCGACAAACGAGTGGGCCAATGGCGTTGCAACAGTTGCATCAGCAAATGCAGCGGAAGCCGAAATAGTTGATATTTCTAAGCCTTTTTGGCCTCTAGCCCTCGTGTTAATTGCGTGAGCAGCTATGTTTTCAATAGTGATTTTTGGGGCCACAAAGTCCGCCAGACAGCGGCTCGGGCGCATCACGCCGTCAATGTCTTCCTTGGCGGCTTGCTGGCGCAGGCCGTACCAGGTCATGGCCACGGTGCTGCGGGTCTCGTCGGTGTAGAGCGCAATGTCATCGTCATTGACCGCGTTGGCGGGGTAAATGCCCAGCACCGCGTGGGCGGTGAGCCAGCGCCCTTCCACGATTTTTTTCAGCATCGCCAAGCCATCGGCGTAGACCTTGGTGGCCTCGACGCCCACCACCGCGTCGTCCAGAATCGCCGGAAACGGCCCGGCCAGGTCCCAGGTCTGGAAGAACGGACCCCAGTCGATGTAGCCTGCCAACTCGCCCAGGTCAAAGTTTTTGAAGACGCGCTTGCCAATGAATTTAGGTTTTTTGGGCTGGTAGGCCGCCCAGTCAATCGGCGTTTTGTTGGCGCGGGCTCGTGATAACGGCCACAACGGCGTTTGTTTCTTGTTGGCGTGTTGCTGGCGCACACGGTCATAGTCGGTGTTGAGTGCCGCCACAAACGCGCTCGCACCATCGCCCAGCAGGCTCTGCGCCACGCCCACGCTTCGCGAGGCGTCCGGCACGTAAACAATGGGGCCCTCGTAATGCGGTGAAATCTTGACGGCGGTGTGCACCCGGCTGGTGGTGGCGCCACCAATCATCAGCGGCATCTTGCGCAGACGAAAGTAATCGTCTTTTTGCATTTCACCGGCCACGTACTGCATTTCTTCGAGGCTGGGGGTGATCAGGCCACTCAAGCCAATGATGTCGGCATTTTCCGCCTTGGCGCGCGCCAGAATCTCGTGGGCCGGCACCATCACCCCCAGGTTGACCACGTCAAAGTTGTTGCATTGCAGCACCACGGTGACAATGTTTTTACCGATGTCATGCACGTCGCCTTTGACCGTGGCCATGATGATCTTGCCCTTGGTTTGCACGTCGCGCCCGGCGGCTTCGTCGCGCCGCTTTTCTTCTTCAATGTAGGGAATCAAATGCGCCACGGCTTGTTTCATCACACGCGCGCTTTTCACCACCTGCGGCAAAAACATCTTGCCCTGGCCAAACAGGTCACCCACGATGCTCATGCCGGCCATCAGCGGGCCTTCAATCACATGCAGCGGCCGCCCGCCTTTGGCCACGATCTGTTGGTAAGCCTCTTCAGTGTCTTCCACAATGAAGTCGGTGATGCCATGCACCATGGCGTGGCTCAGGCGCTGCGCCACACCCACCGGTTGTTCCAGCGTGCCACGCCATTCGAGTTTTTTTGACTCGTCTTTGGCGCCGCTTTTGGCAGTCTCGGCAATGTCCACCAGGCGCTCGCCCGCATCCGGGCGGCGGTTCAGTACCACGTCTTCCACCCGCTCGCGCAAGGTAGGCTCCAGGTCGTCATAAACCCCGACCATGCCGGCGTTGACGATGCCCATGTCCATGCCGGCTTGGATCGCGTGGTACAGGAACACGGTGTGGATGGCTTCCCGCACCGGGTCGTTGCCACGGAACGAAAAGCTCACGTTGCTCACCCCACCCGACACCTTGGCGCCCGGCAGGTTGGCCTTGATCCAGCGTGTGGCGTTGATGAAGTCCACTGCGTAGTTGTTGTGCTCTTCAATACCGGTGGCAATGGCGAAGATGTTGGGGTCAAAAATGATGTCTTCCGGCGGGAAGCCCACTTCATCGACCAGGATGCGGTAAGCGCGCTCGCAAATCTGAATCTTGCGCTCATAGGTGTCGGCCTGGCCTTGCGCATCAAACGCCATCACCACGGCGGCGGCACCATAACGGCGCAACAGTTTGGCTTGCTGTTTGAAGGTCGCCACGCCTTCTTTCATGCTGATGGAATTCACCACCGGCTTGCCCTGCACGCAACGCAGCCCGGCCTCGATCACGCTCCATTTGCTCGAATCAATCATCACCGGAACCCTGGAGATGTCGGGCTCGGACGCGATTAAATTCAAAAACTTCACCATGGCCGCCTGGCTGTCAAGCATGGCCTCGTCCATGTTGATGTCGATGATCTGCGCGCCGTTTTCCACCTGCTGGCGCGCCACGCTCAGGGCTTGGTCAAACTCGCCGTTCAAAATCATGCGGGCAAAGGCCTTGGAGCCGGTCACGTTGGTGCGCTCGCCCACGTTGACAAACGACGCGATGGGGCGAACCCCTTCAGGGCTGTCCGCACCTGCATCGGAGGCTGGCACCGCACCGATGCTCAGCGGCTCCAGGCCGGACAATTTCATGGGAGGAACGACAAAATTAGACATGTGACTCACCTGTAGACATCAAGATTCAGGTGAGCGTCGTTGTGAATACCCAAGCCTGACAGGCTGTCTAAGCCTGCTGCAACGCTCCTTGGAGAGTGCGGATTTTAGGTGCTTTGCGCGCCTGGGTGCGGGTACGGCGGATGATTTGAAAGTCGAGGCAATTCCATGATATGAAAAATCAATCTACGATAAGGTTCGTGACAGACACGCCCCCTATAGTGTTGCGATAAATCAACCCACCAAAAGCAAGAGGACACCCATGACCAATTCAAAAATCATCTACACACTCACCGACGAGGCCCCTCTGCTGGCCACGTGTTCTTTTCTGCCCGTGGTGCGCACCTTTACCGCACCGGCCGGTATTGACATTGAAAAAAGCGACATTTCGGTGTCGGCCCGCATCCTGGCCGAGTTCCCAGACTTCCTGACCGACGAACAAAAGGTGCCAAACACCTTGGCCGAGCTGGGTCGCCTGACCCTGTTGCCTGACACCAACATCATCAAACTGCCCAACATCAGCGCGTCGGTGCCGCAACTCACCGCCGCCATCAAGGAATTGCAGGCGCGCGGTTTCAAGATTCCCGATTTTCCCGAATCTCCCAAGACCGACGAAGAAAAGGCCATCAAGACCCGTTACGCCAAGTGCCTGGGCAGCTCGGTCAACCCGGTGCTGCGCGAAGGCAACTCTGACCGCCGCGCGCCCAATGCCGTCAAAAACTCCGCCCGCAAGAACCCGCACAGCATGGGCCAGTGGAGCATGGCGTCGCGCACCCACGTGGCGCACATGACCAAAGGCGATTTCTACCACGGCGAAAAGTCATTGACCTTGGACACGGCGCGTGATGTGCGCATGGAACTGGTCGGCAAAAGCGGCACCACCACCGTGCTCAAACCCCTGACCAAACTGCTCGCCGGTGAAATCATCGACAGCATGTTCATGAGCAAAAAGGCGCTGTGCGAGTTTTATGAAGAGCAGCTTGAAGATGCCCGCCAGACCGGCGTGATGTTCTCACTGCACGTCAAGGCGACCATGATGAAGGTCTCGCACCCGATCGTGTTCGGCCATTGCGTGCGCATTTTTTACAAGGAAGCCTTCGAGAAACACGCCAAGCTGTTTGAGGAACTGGGCGTCAATGTCAACAACGGCATGTCCAACCTGTACGACAAGATCGCCACGCTGCCGGAATCCCAGCGTGAAGAAATCGAGCGCGACCTGCACGCCTGCCACGAGCACCGCCCCGAGCTGGCCATGGTCGACTCGGCCAAGGGCATCACCAACTTTCACTCGCCCAGCGATGTGATTGTGGATGCCTCCATGCCCGCCATGATCCGCATCGGCGGCAAGATGTGGGGCGCCGATGGCCGTCCGAAAGACACCAAGGCCGTGATGCCCGAGAGCACCTTTGCCCGCATCTACCAGGAGATGATCAACTTCTGCAAGACCAACGGCAACTTTGACCCGGTCACCATGGGCACCGTGCCCAATGTCGGCTTGATGGCCCAGCAGGCCGAAGAATACGGCTCGCACGACAAAACCTTTGAGGTGTTGGAAGACGGTGCCGCCAACATTGTGGACATTGCCACGGGTGAGGTGCTGTTGAGCCAAAACGTTGAAGCCGGTGACATCTGGCGCATGTGCCAGGTCAAGGACGCGCCAATCCGCGACTGGGTCAAGCTGGCCGTGACCCGTGCCCGCAACTCCGGCACCCCGGCCATTTTCTGGCTTGACCCGTACCGCGCCCAT
>JBBQSS010000165.1:0-6850 GCA_038213665.1 Burkholderiales bacterium
CATCTGACTTGTCTTTTTGTCCATCTGCTGCGTTGCAAAAACGGTTGTATAGCTCGCTATACGCCCATTTTTACGCCTTGCAGCTGAACAAAAATCCTGCGTCATCTGGGCATATTTATTCTTGGAAATCACCTTAACGAAAAATCCCGGCATAGAACCGGGATTTTTATGAAGAGGCTGTTTGGGTCAGTGGGTTGACGGCGGGGTGCCACCAAAAACTGCGGATAGGCTGGGGGCATCAATGGACAGATCAAACCACGCTTCAATTTGAGCGGAGCTGGCAGCACCCATCTGAGCGGCTATTTCTGATGGAATAGCCCCAAAGCGTTTAGTGAGCAACTTTTGTAAGGCCAAGGCTTCACCCGCCTGCATGCCTTGCTGCATGCCTTGCTGCATGCCTTGCTGCATGCCCTTTTCAATTCCGATGCGCTCAACGCTTGATACATAAGCCATTTTTTTCTCCTGTTCCAAGTTGTTGAGATTCTGCCATAGCTGGTTTGATAATGCCTTTGGCAAGCTCATCATCCAGTCAATTACGGAAAACAGGTCAATGATGCGTTGCTTGTCCCAACCTCGGCGGTACAGCAATTGCACCAGTTTCCACTTGGCCGCATAGCGTGCTTGTGGGTCTGTGCGGGTGGCTCTGGTTTGCAGGTGTGCCAGCGTGACCAGGGCAAACGGGTTGGGGTCGTTTTCAAAGGACTCTGCCTGGTCGGCGTAATCCAACAGCTTGGCTACAGGAAACTGCAGACTGTGTTTGCAGCCCAGTACCTCATAGCTGAATTCTTGTGGTTTCCAGCTTGGCGTGTCATCAGCCAGCACCGCCATGCTGGCCACTGGGCGACGGTAGCGGTCATAAATGCGGTAGTTGTAGACGAACATGCGCTCGGCAAATTCAGCCTGGGTGGTGCCTTGCACTTCAAGGTGAATGTAAATCCAGTCTTCCTGGCCAGACAGGCGGCTGACCTGCACCAATTTGTCAACAAAGCGTTTTCCAAGTTCGCCGTCTTGCACCACGGCTTGAAGCTCTTGGTCAAGAAAGGTGTAGCCCTTTTGCCAGTCAATCTGGCTATGCGCCACGGGAAAGTAAAAAGCCATGAATTCCGGAAAATGGTGCTCGATGGCTTCCTTCCACGGCGTGTCGTAGTTGTCGGTGGGGGCAGTATCCGTGGTCATGGAGGGAATGTTATCAGCGTGGCGCACCCCTCGGGTGACCGGGCCCGAGGGCCGGGCTCGTTGCGAGGCCGATGTTTTCGCGGTGGCAGAATGACTTCGTCAGTCCGCGATGTGGCTACTGCCCGCATGGGCTGTGATAAACGCGTAGCTGATGGCCGCGTCTTCACCTAGCTCAAGAAGACTAATGCGGTGACCTTGCCACGGGCCTAAATCTGGGCCGTTGCGGTTTTCCGACAAATCGCGCAGCACCAGCCCCCAATCCTGGAAGACGCGCTGGCGCAGGGGACTTTCGATGACCATGCGCACATCGTGATGGCGCGGATCGGCCTTGATCTTGTCCAACAGGGCAAACAGGCTAGCGCGCTGGCCTTCGAGCATCTGCATGAAATAGCCATCCCGATAAATCAGGCAGCCGGTAATGCCGGCCGAGCGATTGAAATCGCGGGCCCGTTTTCGCAGTGCCTCAAGCGCCGCGCCGTCCAACGGCTGCGTCGCCTTACTGACATAGATCAAGAAATACAACGCAGCATCCTCGCTCGGCGCACCGAGCTGGGCATCGCGCATCAGTGTGTCCATAAAAACCGTCTCCGTCAGCGGCCGGTGGAAATAGTATCCCTGGATGTAATCGCAGCCGTGGGCGCACAGTTCGCGCCACTGAGCGCTGTTTTCGACCCCTTCGGCCACCAGCTTCAAGCCGAGCGCGCGGCCCAGTCCGATGATGGCGCGGATGACGGCGCGATTTTCCGGGCTTTTGTCGATGCCATCGACGAAGGCTCGATCGATCTTCAGGACGTCGACCGGCAGCCGCGTCAGTTGTGCCAATGAGGAGTATCCGGTGCCGAAATCGTCCACCGCCACGCGCAGACCCAGATTGGCCAGTCGCCGCAGCACGCGTAGGTTAGTCTCGACGTCGGCCATCAGGGCCGATTCGGTGATCTCGAGCAACAGTCGCGCCGGGTTGGCGCCGGTTTCATTGAGGATGGCGGCGAAATTGTCCGCCAGCGATTCCTCGTCGAGTTGGCGCACCGAGACGTTCACCGAAATGTAGGGCGCCCGTTCGCTCCAGCGCTGGCGCCATGCCGCCTCGGCGCGGCAGGCTTCGCGAAACACCCAGGCGCCGATCGGCACAATGGAGCCGGTCATCTCGGCAATCGGGATGAACACGGCGGGCGACACCTCGCCGCTGAGCGGTTGCCAGCGCAGCAACAGTTCCGCACCCACAATGCGGCCACTCTCTGCTGCAACGATGGGCTGGAAGCGCGCAGACAATTCCTGGTTCTCAATGGCGCTGCGCAAGCCGTTGGTGATGACCAGCCGCTGCTTTGCCTGCTCCTGCAGGCTCTCGCTGAAAAACTGCCAGCCGTCGCGCCCCTTTTCCTTCACCGCGTACATGGCGGTGTCGGCGAAACGCAGGAGATCGTCCGCCGCATGGGTACTGCCATTGCCGATGGCGACACCGATGCTGGCCGTGATGGACAAGGCGGTGCCATTGAAGTCGACCGGCTGACGCAAGGCACCGTTGATGCGCTCGGCCAGCACCGACATGGTGTCGGGCTGTTCCACCTGCTCGCACAGCACCACGAACTCGTCGCCCGCCAGGCGTGCCACGGTGTCGCCTGGTCGCACCTGTTCGATCAACCGACTGGACACACTTTTCAGCAGAAAATCGCCCGCTTCGTGACCATGGGTATCGTTGATCAGCTTGAAGCCGTCGAGGTCGGTAAACAACAGCGCGACCGACACACCACTGCGTCGCGAACGTTGCAGCGCCGTGGCCAGTCGCTCGCGAATCAGCGCGCGGTTGGGCAGGCCGGTCAGCGGGTCGTGGGTGGCGCGCCGCGTCAGTTCGTCCTCGGCCTTTTTGCGCTCGGTGATGTCGCGCAGGGTGACCACCAGCAGCCAATCGTCAAGCAGTTTGCCACTCCTGAGTTTGGCGATGGAGGCTTCAAGCGGAAAGAAGCTGCCGTCCTTGCGATAACCCATCACCTCGGCACGCCCGGACATGCGGCGCTCGGTTTCTTCGCCATCGACAAAGTTTTTCAGCAACTCGACATGGCGCTGGCGAAAGTGCGGCGGCAGCAGCAGATGGACCGACAGCCCGATGAGTTCTTCCTCGGCGTAGCCAAAAATCTCAGCAGCGCTGAGGTTCGCTTCGGTGATGACGCCCTGGCTATCGGTTGCCACGATGGCCATGTCGGCAACCGAGAGGATTTGCTGCGCGGTGCCCAGCTTGCGCCGGGCGGCGCCAATTTGTGCCGCCAGCCGCGCCGTCACCTCGGGCGTGGCCGGCGATTCGTGCAAGCGCGCTGCGCGCAACTGTTCCCGGTAACGTTCGGGAATGATCGGTGCAATGAGGCCGAAGCTTTCGATAATGCTGAAAGTTCCATCGGCGTTGCAGCGCGACAGATAAGAATTGACGCTGGCGTGGTGGGTCGCGGCGTCCATATCGACCCGACCCTGCGGCCCAACGACAGACACTTTTTCCAGTGCATCGACCAAGGCTTCGGCCTCACAGGTGCCGGCTTGTTCGACGGCGGCGGCGAACGCATGCACGCACAGGTAAGTGCCTTCGCCAAAGTTGGTCAGCACACCATTGCCATGCGGCCAGAGGCCATTGATGCCAGGCTGACGCACCAGGCGCTGCAAGTAATGACGGTTTTTCGGGGTGTCCAACGACATGAAATACGTGTTGCTGGAATAAAAGCCCTCGCGCACCCGTGGCGGTAAACAGCTCACCATCATCTCGTCGTAATGGCCCATCACCACCGCCATGCGCTGCTTCAGGCCCATGTCGGTGAAGCGGGTGAGCAGGGCCATTTGGTCGCTGCCGGCGAAATAGGGCACGAACACGTCGGCACCGGAGCGGGCGACTTGTTCGAGCAGGCGGTCAATGGCGGCCGGGGTCGCACCAATGTCCAAATATTCTTCGCCCACCACATCGCCATCGAGGCCGCGCAAGGTCCGCTTGGCGGCATCGATGGAGCCACGCGGCCATTCGTAGTTGTTGCCGGCGAAGAACATCTTCAGGCCATAGCGCCGCGCCATGAAGGGAATCATCTTGTCGATCTGCTGGTTGGGCAGCGCGGCAAAATTGAAAAAATAACGGCCGCAGATGCTGCCTTCATAGAACGAAAAATTAAGCAGGGGAATGCGCCTGGGTTCAGCGACTTGCGCCGCCACGGCGATGCGCGAGTTCGACAGCAGGTTGCCGATGAGGGCCACGCAGCCGTGTGCCTCGATCAAGCGCGCGGCAGCGGGTACTGCCGTATCCGGCAGGCTGCCGTCGTCTTCGATGATGAGTTCCAAGGGCCGGCCGAGCACGCCGCCGCTTTCGTTGATTTCGTCGCAGGCAATGCGGGCGGCCCGTGCAATTTCGGGGCCGTAGATGTCAACCAGCCCGGTCAAGGGCGGCATCAGGCCGAGGCGGATCGTTTGCGTCATAGGGGTGTTGTCTCGGCTTCGCACCACAACAAGAAGTGCGCCAGGGAAAATGTAGACATTGGGTAGGGGTGTGTCAGGTGTCTGTGAGTGGGGCGATGTGATGTTAGCTGAGGTTTAACGGGTTGGGGCTCTGGCCTGGGCGCGCCGCCACCCTGACTGGAAACGGGGCTGAAAGTTAGCCTTGATCGGGAGTTTGCGGCAGTTCGATCGTGAAGCGGGTGCGTTGCCCGGATGAGGCGGCCGAGATCACACCTCCATGCGCGGTGACGATGGAGCGGGCAATGGCCAAGCCCAGGCCGGTGCCATCAACGCGCTGGCGCGAGGCATCCACCCGAAAGAAGCGGTCAAAGATGCGCTCAAGGTATTGCGCTGGAATCGGGTCGCCGGTGTTGTCAATGTGCATTGAAACCACATCAATGTCTGAGGCGATGTGTACCTGCAGCGGTGTGTGGGGTGTCGCATGGCGTATGGCGTTGGACAGCAAATTACCGATGGCGCGGCGCAGCATGAGCCGGTCAGCTGTCACGATGGCATCGCCTTCCACCTCAAGGCGCAAGCCTTTGTCTTGTGCGACCGCATCGTAATAGTCGAACAAGGCCCGCACTTCGTCTGCCAGCTTGAAGGATTGGCGGCCTGGCCTGGCCAAGCCATGTTCTGCCTTGGCCAGCAGCAGCATGTCGGCAATCATGCGCGCCATGCGTTCGAGTTCTTCGGCGTTGGATTCGAGCACACGTTGGTAGTCGTGCGCAGGGCGCGGGCGTGACAAAGCCACCTGGGTTTGTGTCATAAGGTTGCTCACGGGGGTGCGCAGTTCGTGTGCAATGTCAGATGAAAAGTCGGACAGGCGCGCAAAGGCAAGCTCCAGCCGTGCCAGCATGTCATTGAGCGATTGGGCCAACTCGGCAAGCTCCAGCGGTACGCTTTGCACCGGCAGACGGTGGCTGAGTTGCTGCGCCGTGACCACTTGCGCCTGCTCACGCATGGCGCGCAGCGGCGCCAGTCCGCGCTGCACCGCCACCCAGCCCAGCACACCGGTCAACAAGGCGGCGAAGCCGACGAAAAGCCACAGGTTTTGCAAAAACGACTGCATGTAGAGCTGGTGGTGGGTGGTGTCGGTGGCGGCGACCACCACGACTTGTATCGGGTGACCCGCACCGTCCAGCGCGGAGGTCGGCAGTTGTGCGGCAACGCCGCGGTAGATTTTTCCGTCAAGTTCCCACAGGGCGGGCCGTTGTGGGCCTTGCAGGGCATGGCGCGTGACCAGGTCCGGGTCAAAGCTGGCATGCGCCGTGGCAAACAGCACGGCACGCTCGGCATCCAGCACCATCACTTCCAGCCCGTGGTGCCCGACCAGCGAACGCGCCAGCTGGTGCGTGAATGGCAGCAGGTCGTCTTGTGATGCGACGCTTTGCAGGGCTTGGCGGGTCAACGCCATCTTGCCGGAAAGCACTTCCAGGTCCAGGTCTTCAAAGTGCGCCTCGACCGAAGACGCCACCACAAACCCCAGCATCAGCAGCACCGCCGAGGCCGCCACCACAAACATCAGGGTGAGGCGGCGTGTCAGCGACATCTGGCTTAAGGGCCGCACGCCGCATCCTCCAGCACATAACCCATGCCGCGCACGGTGCGAATCAGCTTGGGCTCGAACGCGTCGTCCACTTTGGCGCGCAGGCGGCGCATGGCCACCTCAATGACGTTGGTGTCGGAATCGAAATTCATGTCCCACACCTGCGAGGCAATCAGCGAGCGCGGCAACACCTCGCCTTGGCGGCGCAGCAGCAGTTCCAGCAACGCAAACTCTTTGGCGGTGAGGTCAATGCGCAGACCGGCGCGGCTGACACGCCGGCGCATCAGGTCCAGCTCCAGATTGGCAGCGCGTAAAAATTGGGTAGCCGGTGCCTTGTTGCCACGGCGCAAGAGTGTGCGCACCCGCGCCAGCAGTTCAGAAAACGCAAAGGGTTTGACCAGGTAGTCGTCCGCGCCCAATTCCAGCCCCTTGACGCGGTCATCCACGGCATCGCGGGCCGTCAGGAACATCACCGGCATGTCTTTGCCGGCGCGGCGTATGCCTGCCAGCACGCCCCAGCCTTCCAGGCCGGGCAACATCACATCCAGAATGACCAGGTCGTAGTTTTCGGTCAAGGCAAAGTGCAGGCCACTGACACCATCGCGCGCCAGATCGACCGTGAAGCCGGCCTCGGTCAAGCCTTGCTTGAGGTAGTCGCCGGTTTTT
>JBBQSS010000166.1:0-6846 GCA_038213665.1 Burkholderiales bacterium
ACCGACAAGTTCCGCATTGCACCGGGCATCAAGGGCATGGTCATGCTGGTGTTCGATCTGCCCAGTTTTCCCTATGTGTTCAAGGTCATCAAAGACTTTTATCCGCCGCCCAAGGAAACCAGCCGTGAGCAGATCAAAGGCAAATACCTGCTGGTCAAGCAGCACGACCGGGTTGGGCGCATGGCCGACACGCTGGAATACAGCGAGGTGGCGTTCCCGCGCAACCGCTTCACCGATGAACTCATCCAGGAGATTGAAAAGTTTGCCCCCAGCCAGCTTGAAATCAGCGACCGGGACAGTGATGGCCAGTTGGAAGTGATTCTGAAACACGTCTACATTGAGCGGCGCATGATCCCGCTCAACATTTACCTGCAGGAAGCGTTTGACGCCGGCGGTGCCGACCCACGCAACACCACACCGGCGGCAACACAGGCCCGGGCGCAACTGACGCGGGCGGTGGTTGAGTACGGCAACGCCCAGAAAGACCTGATTGCCGCCAATATTTTCCCGGGCGACATGCTGTGGAAAAACTTTGGCATCACGCGCCACGGCAAGGTGGTGTTTTACGATTACGACGAAATCGAATACATCACCGACTGCAAGTTTCGCAAGGTGCCGCAGGCGCGCAATGAAGAAGACGAGATGTCGGGCGAGGTCTGGTACACGGTGGGCCCGCACGATGTGTTCCCCGAAACCTTTGGCCCTTTTTTGCTGGGCAACCCGGTGGTGCGTGCGGTGTTCATGGCGCACCATGCCCATTTGCTGGACGCCGCCTTTTGGCAAAAAAACAAGGACCGCATTATGGCGGGCCACATGTTTGACGTGTTTCCGTACGACCAAAGCAAACGGTTTCACCAGGAACAGGCCGACGCGGAGCTGCCGGTGTCGATTTAATGGCTATTGTTTTGTAGGAGCCCAGAGGGCTGGGCTGCTACGGGCGGCAGAACCATCCACGGCTCTTTCAGGTTAAGTCAAGCTCGCTTTGCATCATGCTGGCGCACAGACTGGCGGCGGCGTCAAAGTCGAAGCTGGCCATGGCCACTGCCAGGCGCTCAAAGTCGGGGTTGCGGGCGAGCGTGTCGGACTGCTGCAATTGCTCAAGCACCGCCAATGCCTGCAGGTTTGAGGCTTTGAGCAGCGGCTGCAACTGGTTCAAGAGGTGCAGGTCAGCCGCAGAAAGCGCAAGCGTCGCATGGGCTAAGGGGGGAGTGGTCAAAGGCGTTGTGTCAGTTTGGGCCACTTGCGCAAACACCACTTGCGTGCGGGCCACGGCCGAGCGAAATTCCTCGCACAAAATGGCTGGGTCAAGCGTGGCAGCGCTGGCGTTGTGGCTGGTTTGGATGGCCTGCACAGCCAGCTCGGCTTTGCGTGCCACGGCCGCCATGTAGCTGGCCCCGACGGTGGCCGACAGGCCTTTGACGGTGTGCAACAGGCGGGCGGCGCTGGCCAGGTCAGCGTGTTGCAGGCTGCGTGCCAATTGGTCCGGCTGGGTTGCAAGGTCGCTCAGGTAGGCTTGCAGCACCTGGGCATACAAGGGCTGGCTGCCGCCCAGGCGCTCCAGCGCTGCAGCCATGTCCACGGCATCTTCTGGCGGCAGGGCCGGTTCTGGGGGGGTGCCAGCGAAGCCGGGGGCGTTCTTTGTGCCCAAGCTGATGGCGGCGGCTGGCTGCATCAGACCGGGGAGGGTGCCCACAGCGTGGGTCGGGGCGGCGCTGGCGGCACCAGGCCGGGTTAATTTTTGCAAAAGCGTCTTCAGTTGTGTCAGGTCAAAGGGCTTGCCCACGTGCTCGTTCATGCCGGCAGCCAGGCAGGCTTCGCGGTCTGAGGCCATGGCGTTGGCGGTCATGGCAATGATGGGCAATTGGCGCAACCCGAGGTCTTGGCGCAGCACGCGGGTGGCACAGTAGCCGTCCATCACAGGCATCTGGATGTCCATCAGCACGGCATCAAACGGTGTGCCGGCATCTAGCGCCTGGCGCACCGCGTCCACGCCCAGTTGGCCGTTGTCAGCCAGTGTGATGTGCGCGCCCAGCTGCGCGAGCAGCTCTTGCGCCACTTGCTGGTTGATCAGGTTGTCTTCCACCACCAGCAGGCGCAGGCCGCGCAGCGGTTGGGTCTTTTCTTGCGGCGCTGGCAGCGTGGTGGGTGGATGGTTGCGGCTGCTGAGGGCATCCGCCACGGCATCATGCAGCATGGAGGCGGTGACTGGTTTGACCAGAAAACCGTGCAGGCGCGCCTGCTCTTCGGGACTGCGCAGGCTCAAGGTCTCGCGCCCCTGGGCGGTGACCATGACCACAATGGGCGGCTGTGCGTGGGTGTGTACGTGGGTGTGGGCACCTTGCAATTGCGCAATGGTTTGCCAGCCGTCCATGCCGGGCATTTGCCAGTCAACGAACATGGCCTGAAAAGGCGCCAGGCCGGCGCTTTCGCGGTGTTGCACAAGCGACAGCGCGGCTGCGCCATCTGCGGCGGTGTCCACCTGCCAGCCCAGCGACTTGGCCATGCCGCTCAGCACCTCGCGCGCAATCGGGTTGTCGTCAACCACCAGCACGCGCAGGTCGGTCGCAGCGGGGGCCAGCGCTGGCGCCGCGAGTTGGGGCGTTGTGGGTGTTGACGTGGGTGTTGAGATTGGCGTTGGCGTTGCCAGTGGCAGCGTGACGGTAAATGAAAAGGTGCTGCCAAGGCCCAGGGTACTTTGCAGGCAAAGCTTGCCGCCCATCATGGCCACCAGTTTGCGGCTGATGGACAAGCCTAGGCCGGTGCCGCCAAAGCGCCGTGTGGTGGAGGCCTCGGCCTGCGAAAAACCATTGAAAATGTGTTGCTGGTTTTCCGGCGCAATGCCAATGCCGCTGTCGCGCACGGCAAAACGCAGCGTGGCGTGGCTGTGGGTGCGCGCCAGCTGCGCGATGCTGATCACCACCTCGCCCCGGGCGGTGAACTTGACCGCGTTGCTGGTCAGGTTGATCAGCACCTGCTGCAGCCGCAAGGCGTCGCCCAGCAGGGTTGGCGGTGCGCCGGGGTCGATGTCAAACAGCACCTCTACGGGTTTGTTGCCCAGATTGGCCGAGATGATCACCGAGAGGTCGCGCAGCAGGTGGTCCAGCGCGAAGGCACGTGCTTCCAGTGTCATCTTGCCGGCATCAATTTTGGAGAAATCGAGAATGTCGTTGATCAGCCCCAGCAGAGACTGCGCGGCGCCCTCGGCCTTGCGGGTGTAGTCAAGCTGGCGCTTGTCCAGGTCGGTGTGCTGCAGCAGCTTGAGCATGCCCAGAATGGCGTTCATGGGGGTGCGGATTTCGTGACTCATGTTGGCCAGAAATCGCGCTTTGGTGTGCGTGGCGGCTTCTGCCTCATCTTTGGCCAAATGCAGTTTTTCTTCCAGCAGCTTGTTGCTGGTGATTTCGGTGCGAATGCCAATGTAGTGGTGCGGCAGGCCGTCGCGTCCGACCAGCGGCACGATGGTGGCGTTGACCCAGTAAAACGTGCCGTCGCGCTTGCGGTTTTTGATATCGCCATGCCACACCTTGGCTTGGGTGATGGTGTGCCAGAGGTCCTCAAACAGGGTCGCTGGCGTGTCACTTGATTTGACAATGCGGTGGTTCTGGCCAATGAGCTCCTGCGCGCTGTAACCGCTGATGTCACAAAAGCGCTGGTTGGCATAGGTGATGTGGCCTTGCAGGTCGGTGATGCTGACGATGGCGTGCTGGTCCAGGGCAAATTTTTGGCTGTGGAGCTCGGCGTGTTGCAGCAGCAGGCGTTCGGACACCACGTTCAGGGCGTTGCCCAGCGCTTCAATCTCGCTGGCGCTGTGTGACACCGTGAGCTGCCCGCCCAGGGTGGTGTCCATGTGGTTGGCAAATTCAGTGGCTTCGCGCAGGGCCCGCATGCCCGGGCGCAGCAACAGCGCCAACAGCAGCAAGGTGACCAGCGTGGCAAGGGTCACTGCTTTGGCCGACTGTGTGTAAATGTTGGTCGTGATGGCGGTAAAGGTGTCAAGCCGGTAGTTGACGCGCACCCAGCCGGCGGGCTTGTCGGCGCCGATGCGCTGCCAGACCGTCATGATGCCGCCGTTGCCGGCCAGAAAATCGCGCTGGGTTGGGCTGTAGGCTTGGGTGCGCATGATCAGGTCGGGCTGCGCGCTGTCGGGTACTTGGACCTGCGCTGTGCCATAGCGGGGTGACCAGGCCAGGTTTTGGTTGACCGCTTCGGTGATCGGCTTGCCCGCCAGGTCGGTCACCAACACCGAGTAAATGCCATCTACCGTGGCAAGTTGCAACAGCAGGTGCCCAATATTTTGGGGCGCATTTGTCTGAAAATAGTGGGTGCTCAGGACCGCAATGGTTTTTGCCAGGCCCACCATGCGCTCAGACACGTTGTGGCGGGCTTCTGTCACCTCTGCATTGGCACGGTAGGCGCCGTAGCCCATCATGGACAGCATCAGGCACGTTGAGATCAGCAGCATCAGCTGCCACTGCAGGCGGCGCGGTAGCCAGCCAGAAAACCATGCCGATCGGGGAACAGGGGAATGGGCGCGGCGCGGGGTCATAGGGGCAGGCGTGGGCCGTTGCAAAGTTACCCTGATGTTAATTGATCGCCGCAGACGCGCGCGCGTCCGGCATTCTTGGTGCAGTACAACTGGGCGTCAGCCAGCGCCAGCAGGCTCTCGGCATCGCCCATGGCCTGGCCCGCGTAGCCCGCTACCCCGAGGCTGATGGTGACCACGCTGGCTGCGTCCGAGTCGGCGTGCGGGATGCCCGTGTTGCGCACGTTGTGCTCAAGCTCCCGCGCAATCGTCATGCCATTGGCAAAGGCCGTGTCGGGCAGGATGCAGACAAATTCTTCGCCACCGTAGCGCGCCACCAGATCTGCCGGGCGGCACAGACTTTCTTTCAGGGTGAGTGCGATCTGGCGCAGGCAGTCGTCGCCGGCCTGGTGGCCATAGCGGTCGTTGAAGCGTTTGAAATAATCCACATCGATCATGATCAGGGCCAGCGGCGACTGGGCACGCACCGCGCGGGCCATTTCAACGCGCAGTTGCTGGTCAAAATAGCGCCGGTTGAAGACCCCCGTGAGGCCATCCAGAAACACCAGCTTGTGCATCAGATCAGACTGGAATTTGAGGGTGAGATGGGTCTTGACCCGGGCCCGCACCACCGCCGGGTTGACCGGCTTGGAGATAAAGTCTACCGCCCCCAGCGCCAGGCCGCCGGTTTCTTGTGCTGCATCGGTGTAGGCCGTGACAAAAATCACCGGAATGTCTTGTGTGACGGGATCTGCTTTTAAGGCGGCGCAGACCTCAAAGCCGTCCATGCCGGGCATCACAATGTCGAGCAGCACCAGGTCAGGTGGGGTGGCCCGGCAAAAGGCCAGTGCCTGCGCGCCGCTGGTGGCCATGAATATCTGGTGGTCCGTGGCAAATATGCGGTGCATCACCTGGATGTTGATCGGCTGGTCGTCAACCACCAGCAGCCGAGGCTTGGCGGCTGGCGCACCCATCCGTTCGGCAAGCGGGCAGTCGGTGGGTGGCGTGGCGGGAAGTGGTAAATCCATGAGAGTGCGATTTTCCCCTATCTTTCCTGTCGCTGTTGTGTCACTGCTTTCATGTAAGAATTGCGAAACTTAATTACATGGAGATTGATTTATGCCGCGTCGTGCTACCAAAATTGTTGCCACTTTAGGCCCCGCATCGAGTGACCCGGCCCTGCTTGAGGCCATGATTCGCGCTGGGGTCAATGTGGTGCGGCTGAATTTCAGCCACGGCGCCGCCCAAGACCACATTGACCGGGCAAGCCTGGTGCGCGAGGCGGCCAAACGCGTCGGGCGTGAGGTCGCCATCATGGCCGACTTGCAAGGCCCCAAGATCCGGGTGGGCAAGTTTGCCCAGGGCAAGGTCTTTTTGGAGTCGGGCCAGAAATTTGTGCTGGACGCGCAGCGCACCGAGCTGGGCGATATCGATGCGGTGGGGCTGGACTACAAAGCGCTGCCCCGCGAAGTCAAGGCGGGTGATGTGTTGTTGCTCAACGACGGTCTGATTGTGATCACGGTTGATGCCGTCATTGGCGAGGCCATTTACACCACCGTCAAGCTCGGTGGTGAGTTGTCCAACAACAAGGGCATCAACAAGCAGGGCGGTGGCTTGAGCGCACCGGCGCTGACCGGCAAAGACATGGACGACATTCGCACCGCCATGAGTTTCAAGGCCGATTATGTGGCCGTGAGTTTCCCCAAAAGCGCCTCCGACATGGAAATGGCGCGGCAGTTGTGCAGCGTGGCGTCTGTGGACGGTCACAAGCCTGGCCTGATCGCCAAGATCGAGCGCGCCGAGGCAATTCCGAAACTGCTGGAAATTCTGCTGGCCAGTGACGGCATCATGGTGGCGCGTGGCGACCTGGCCGTAGAAGTGGGCAATGCCGTGGTGCCGGCGCTGCAAAAACGCATGATCAAACTGGCGCGTGAGCATGACCGGGTGGTCATCACCGCCACACAAATGATGGAATCCATGATCACCAACCCGGTGCCGACCCGCGCCGAGGTCAGCGACGTGGCCAACGCGGTGCTCGACGGCACCGATGCCGTGATGCTGTCCGCCGAAACCGCCGCTGGCAGATACCCGCTGGAAACCGTGATTGAAATGGCCAAAATTTGCCATGCTGCCGAGGGTGGCGAAATGTTCAAGCTCGAAGCGGACTTCACTGGCAAAACCTTCACCCGGATTGACCAGACCATCGCCATGGGCGCGCTGTTTACCGCGCATCACCTGGGTGCCAAAGCCATTGTGGCCATGACCGACAGTGGCTCAACCGCACTCTGGATGAGCCGCCACCTGATCCAGGTGCCGATTTACGC
>JBBQSS010000167.1:0-6787 GCA_038213665.1 Burkholderiales bacterium
TCGTCCATTGGCATTGAGGAGCACCGGCTTGACGGCACCCGCATTCACACTGCGGTGCTGACCAACATCACGCAAGACCACCTGGACTACCACGGCGACATGGCCGCTTACGCCTTGGCCAAAGCCCGCTTGTTTGCCTGGTCCGGGCTGCGTGCCGCCGTGGTCAATGTGGACGATCCCTATGGTTTGGCCTTGGCCGCTGAGCTGGCCGGACGCACGCACGAAGGCACGAAAAAGCTCGACCTCTGGACGGTTTCCATGGCGATCGGGCCGGCCAACCCGGCACGCCTGCAGGCGCAAGACATTCGCTACCTGGCCCAAGGCGTGCGCTTCACCGTGGTCGAAGGCGCGCAGCGCCTGCCGCTGACGACCCAACTCATCGGTGCCTACAACATTGCCAACGTGCTGTGTGTGATTGCCAGCATGCGCACCCTCGGTGTGCCGCTGGCTGCGGCGGTCGATGCATGTGCCGACATGACGCCGGTGCCAGGCCGCATGGAATGTGTGAGTGCACCGGGCAAACCTTTGGTGGCCGTGGACTATGCCCACACACCCGACGCCCTGGCCAAGGCGCTGGAAGCCCTCAAGCCGATGGTGCTGGCGCGGGGTGGGCGCTTGTGGTGCGTGTTTGGTTGCGGCGGTGACCGCGATACCACCAAGCGCCCGCTGATGGGCGCGGTAGCCGGTGCCCATGCCGACCGCGTGGTGGTCACCAGCGACAACCCGCGCAGCGAATCACCGGATGCCATCCTCAGCCAGATATTGCTTGGCCTGGCAGGCGCCAAAAGCGTGCAGGTGACGCCTGACCGGGCCCGCGCCATCGCGCAAACCCTGGCCCAGGCGGGCGTCAATGATGTGGTGCTGCTGGCTGGCAAAGGGCATGAGAATTACCAAGAGATCGCGGGTAAGCGACTGCCGTTTTCTGATCTGGCGCAAGTCAAACAGGCGCTGGCGCAGTGGCAGCAAGAGGCGCTTGCTTCAGCTGCCCCGGTTGATCCGGTTGCCTCATTTTTGCCCACTGCCCCGCAAGGGTCTCCCGCCGCAAGAGACCGGGCTTCAGCCCGCGCTGAAGGGGCGCACCCTGCCAACCCAAGGCCAATGAGTTTGCGGCAAGTCGCGGATTGGCTGGCCCGGCCGGTGACTGGCACGACCACGGCTGACGGCACTGACAAAACTGACATTGCAATAGCCCGCGTCCACACCGACACCCGCACCCTTGCGCCCGGTGATTTGTTTGTGGCTTTGCGCGGTGAGCGTTTTGATGCCAATGACTTCTTGACAGAGGCGCGGCGAAAAGGCGCCGTGGCGGCCATTTGCCAGGGCGACAACGCTGCGGCCCAACTGGCGCAGGCCGGCTTGCCCGGGCTGGTGGTGCCCGATGCCAAACTGGCGCTGGCCCAACTGGCCACCCACTGGCGTGCCCAGTTCACCTTGCCGTTGATCGCGGTGACCGGCTCCAACGGCAAAACCACCGTGACGCAGATGCTTGCCAGCATCCTGCGCGCCTGGCAGGGCGACGCCAGCCTGGCCACCCAGGGCAATTTGAACAACGAGATTGGTGTGCCGCTCACCCTGCTGCGCCTGCGCGCCCAGCACCGCGTGGCGGTGGTCGAACTCGGTATGAACCATCCTGGCGAAATCGCCACCCTGGCGGCCATGGCCCAGCCCACCGTGGCGTTGGTCAACAACGCCCAGCGCGAGCACCTTGAATTCATGGCCACGGTAGAGGCGGTGGCGCAAGAAAACGGCGCGGTGATTGACGCGCTGCGAGCCGACGGCGTGGCGGTGTTCCCGGTAGACGATGCCTACAGCGCGTTGTGGGCTGCCAAAGCCGGTTCGCGCCCCAGCCTGGGCTTTGCGGCGGGCGTGCCTGAGCGTGTTGGCCATGACGGCGGCGCTGTCTTGCCGGCCGCGGTGTTTGCCACGCAAGCGGTCTGGTCAAACGCGGCCTGGCAGGTCAATGCCATGACAGCGGCAGGCGAGGTGGCTTATACCCTGCACATTGCCGGCACCCATAACGTCAAGAATTCCCTGGCGGCCGTGGCGTGTGCCCTGGCTGCAGGCGCGCCGCTGTTGGCCATCGCCGCTGGCCTGGACGCGTTTGAGCCGGTCAAGGGCCGCTCCCGCGCACTGCTGGTGAATGTGCAGGGGCGTGCCATCACCTTGGTGGATGACACCTACAACGCCAACCCGGATTCGGTGCGTGCCGCCGTCGAGGTGCTGGCGGCGCTGCCGCCGCCACGCCTCTTGGTGCTGGGCGACATGGGTGAAGTGGGCAACCACGGCCCCGAGTTTCATCTTGAGGCCTTGCAGCTGGCGTTCGATAAAAATATAGAAAAAGTGCTTGTAACCGGTGCGGCGTCTGCGCAAGCAGCTATGAATTTTAAAGTAATTGAAGTGTACCCAAACATGACTGAACTGCAGGCCGCCGTGCTGCAAACCCTGCCCATGGTGGCCAGTGTGCTGGTCAAAGGCTCACGTTTCATGAAGATGGAACAGGTGGTGGATGTGATTCAGGCCGCTGGTGTGGCTGCCAAGGGAGCCCGCACATGTTGATCTGGCTCACCCAATGGCTGCAAACCGTTTACCCGGACCTGGGTTTTTTGCGCGTTTTTCAGTACCAGACCTTCCGCGCCGTGATGGCGGCCCTGACGGCGCTGCTGATGGGCTTGGCGGCTGGCCCCTATGTGATTCGCCGCCTCGCCGAGCTCAAGATTGGCCAGCCGATTCGCGGCTACGGCATGGACACGCACCACGTCAAAAGCGGCACCCCGACCATGGGCGGCGTGTTGATCCTGCTGTGTATTGCGATTTCAACCCTCTTGTGGTTTGACTGGAGCAACCGGTTCGTGTGGATCGTGTTGCTGGTCACGCTGGGTTTTGGCGCGATTGGCTGGTCGGACGACTGGCGCAAGGTGGTCAACAAAGACCCCGAGGGCATGCCCTCGCGCGAGAAATACCTGTGGCAGTCGCTGATTGGACTGGTGGCGGCGTTGTACCTGGTGTTTTCCATCTCCGAGAACACCAACTACCGCGTGCTGGAACTGTTCTTTACCTGGGTGCAGTCCGGCTTCGACCTGAGCCTGCCGCCCAAGGCCGGGCTGATGGTGCCGTTTTTCAAGGAAATCAGCTACCCGCTGGGGGTGCTGGGCTTTGTGATTCTGTCGTATCTGGTGATTGTCGGTTCCAGCAACGCGGTCAATTTAACCGACGGCCTGGACGGTCTGGCCATCATGCCGGTGGTGTTGGTGGGCTCGTGCCTGGGCATCTTTGCGTACGTGACCGGCAACGTGGTGTTTGCCCGCTACCTGTTTTTGCCCCACATTGCGGGTGCCGGCGAGCTGATGATTTTTTGCTCGGCCATGGCCGGTGCCGGTCTGGCATTTTTGTGGTTCAACACCCACCCGGCGCAGGTCTTCATGGGTGACGTGGGTGCGCTGGCGCTGGGTGCGGCCTTGGGCACCATCGCCGTCATCGTGCGCCAGGAAATTGTGCTGGCCATCATGGGTGGCGTGTTTGTGGCTGAAGCCCTGTCGGTGATGCTGCAGGTGGTGTACTTCAAGTACACCAAAAAGCGCTTTGGCCAAGGCCGCCGCATCTTGAAGATGGCCCCGCTGCACCACCATTTTGAGAAAAGCGGCTGGAAAGAAACCCAAGTGGTGGTGCGTTTCTGGATCATCACCATGCTCTTGTGCCTGGTCGGTTTGAGCACCCTGAAACTGCGATGACTGAACCCACCCCATCTCTTGCCAGCCCGCTGGCTGTGCCGCCTGTTGAGGCGGCCGTGGCCGTTGTGGCGCAGCCCGACCGCGCCTTGGCAGAGCGCGACCTGCAAGACCAACAGGTGCTGATTCTGGGCCTGGGTGCGTCCGGGCTGGCGATGGCGCGCTGGTGCGCCCGCTGTGGCGCGCATGTCACGGTGGCCGACACCCGCAGCGCACCGCCGCAACTGGCCACTTTGCAGCGCGATCTGCCGACCGCCCGTTTTGTTGCCGGTGCCTTCACGGCCGCACTGCTTGAAGGCACCGAGGTGCGTGCCGTGTTCAAAAGTCCGGGCCTGAGCCCAGCTGAGGTTGCACCTGTTTTTATAGCTGCTCACGCAATGGGTATATGGGCTACAGGTGAATTAGGCTTATTTTCTCAGGCCCTGGCACAACTCAAGGCGAGCCGGGCTTACGCGCCCAAGGTGTTGGCCATCAGCGGCACCAACGGCAAAACCACCGTGACCTCGCTCACCGGGCAACTGGTTGAGCGCGCCGGTAAAAGCGTGGCGGTGGCCGGCAACATTGGCCCCACACTGCTCGACACCCTGGGTGAAAAGCTCGATGCCGATGCGCTGCCCGAAGTCTGGGTGCTCGAGTTGTCGAGCTTTCAGCTCGACGGCGAGACCACATTTGAGCCCACCGCAGGCACGGTGCTCAACATCAGCCAGGACCATTTGGACTGGCACGGCAGCATGCCCGCCTATGTCCAGGCCAAAATGGCGGTGTTTGGCACCCGAGGCTTGATGGTACTCAACCGTGAAGACCCGGCTGTGCTGGCCATGCTGAACGCCACCCCGCCAGCCCCAGGTACAACAAAAGCGTCCGCTGTGCGCAGCAAAGTGCAAAAGCCACAGCAAAGGGCTTATGTGACGTTTGGCGGTGACATGCCGCAGCGCCCCGGAGACTTTGGCATTGAAACGGTCAATGGCATGACCTGGTTGGTGCGTGCCTTGGAGGCCGACGAAACCAGGCGCAAACGCAGCGAGGCGGCTGACGAGCTTTATTTTCAACGCCTGATGCCCGCTGACGCCCTGCGCATTCGTGGCCGCCACAACGCCATCAACGCCTTGTCTGCGTTGGCGCTGGCCAGCGCTGCCGGTTGCGCCCTCGGCCCCATGCTGTATGGCCTGCGCGAATACCGGGGTGAGCCGCACCGCGTGCAGCCGGTGGGGACTGTCAACGAGGTTGAATTTTTTGACGACAGCAAAGGCACCAATGTCGGCGCCACCGTGGCCGCGCTGCAGGGCCTAAGTGCTGACCGCAAGGTGGTGGTGATTTTGGGCGGTGAGGGCAAGGGGCAGGACTTCAGCCCGCTGGCCGAGCCGGTGCGCCGCTTTGTGCGCGCCGTGGTGCTGATCGGGCGCGACGCCCCCTTGATTCGTGTCGCCCTGGCCGATGCCCTGGTGCCGCTGTTTGATGCCAGCAGCATGAACGATGCGGTGCGCTTGGGCCGTGCCCAGGCGCAAGCCGGGGACGCCGTGTTGTTGTCACCGGCTTGCGCCAGCTTTGACATGTTTGACGATTACGCGCACCGTGCCCGTGCCTTTGTGGCCGCAGTGCAAATGCTGGCGGCCGATGCGGGTGTGGATCTGGAGCTGGGGCTGTGAGCACGCTTGCTGCACGCTTCGCTGGCCTGTTTGGCAGGCTCGGCCGTGTCAAGGGCTCGGTCAGCGATGTGTTGCCGGTGCGCCTGGGTGCCACCCGCTTGTCGGCCACCGGTGCAACGCCCACCCGCGCGCAGGGCTTTGACCAGCCGCTGGTATGGGTCACGGTGACGTTGCTGCTGTGGGGCCTGGTGATGGTGTATTCCGCATCGATTGCCATGCCCGAGAACCCGCGTTTTGCCAGATACACCCACACCTACTTTCTGGTGCGCCACGCGATGTGGCTGCTGATTGCCTTGGTGGGGGCGCTGCTGGCCTACCAAGTGCCGCTGGCCACCTGGGAAAAGGCCGCCCGGCCCTTGTTTGTGTTTTCTTTGGTTTTGCTGGTGCTGGTGTTGGTGCCGCATGTGGGCAAGGTGGTGTATGGGGCGCGGCGCTGGATCAGTCTGGGTCCGCTGAGTTTTCAGCCCTCCGAGCTGGCCAAATTCACCGTCTTGCTCTATGCCGCCGACTACATGGTGCGCAAGATGGATGTCAAAGAGCGCTTCTTTCGTGCCGTGTTGCCGATGGGCGCCGCGGTGGCGGTGGTGGGGGTGCTGCTGCTGCTGGAGCCCGACATGGGCGCGTTCATGGTGATCTCGGTGATCGCCATGGGCATATTGTTTCTGGGCGGTGTCAACGCCCGCATGTTCTTCCTGATTGTTGCCGTGTTGCTGGTGGCCTTCAGCCTGATGATTGCCACCAGTGACTTCAGGCGCGAACGGATTTTTGCTTACCTTGACCCGTGGAGCGAAAAGAACGCGCTGGCCAAGGGCTACCAGCTCACCCATTCGCTGATTGCCATTGGGCGGGGCGAGATTTTTGGCGTCGGCCTGGGCGGCAGCGTGGAAAAACTCAACTGGCTGCCCGAAGCCCATACCGACTTTTTGCTGGCCGTGATTGGCGAGGAATTTGGGCTGATCGGCGTGGTGCTGGTGATTGGCCTGTTTTTCTGGCTGGTGCGCCGCATGATGGACATTGGCCGCCAGGCGATTGCGCTGGACCGCGTGTTTGCCGGCCTGGTGGCGCAAGGCGTGGCGATCTGGGTGGGCTTTCAGGCCTTCATCAACATGGGTGTAAACCTGGGCGCGCTGCCCACCAAGGGCCTGACCTTGCCGCTGATGAGTTACGGCGGCTCCGCCATTTTGATCAACCTCGCCGCCATTGCCGTGGTGCTGCGGATTGACCAGGAAAACAGAACCCTCATGCAAGGAGGCCGTGTATGAATCAAACCAGTGCAGCACACGAAGTGGCAAGCGTGGGGGTTGCACCTGCCGCCGCGCCGGGCCGCCCCAAGCAAGGCACGGCCCCCTCGGGGGGCAGCGCAGCACACGAAGTGGCAAGCGTGGGGGTTGCACTTGTGATGGCCGGAGGCACCGG
>JBBQSS010000168.1:0-6786 GCA_038213665.1 Burkholderiales bacterium
CTGGATGCCGTCAAGGCCGAGGGCAAGCTGCGCACCGCCAATATGCTGTTGGCTGACCTCAAACAGATGTTTCGCTTCGCCGCCGAGCGTGAAATCATCGAACACAGCCCGATTGAGTTGATCAGCAAGCGCAAGGTCGGCGGCAAAGACATCAAGCGCGACCGGGTGCTGTCAAACGACGAATTGGTCGCACTGGTCAAGCAACTGCCAAACGCCAACCTCAGTAGACGCACCGTCCTTGGGCTTTGGTTGATTCTGGCAACCGGCTGCCGGATTGGGGAGCTGATGGGTGCGGTGTGGGCCGATGCCAAACCCCAGCAGCAAGCATTACAGGCCACAGTGAACGCGCACAACGTGGCGCAAAAGTCTGGCGCAGTGCAGTTCGGACTTATTGATCTGCAAGCCCGCACCTGGTACTTGCCCACCACCAAGAACCAGCGCGATCACCTGATCCACCTGAGCGACTTCGCCGTAAAGCAGTTCACCGAGTTGCTCACCCTGCGCGAGTCGGATCGCGTCACCGGCAAGCCCCTGGCCTGGGTATTCCCAGACAGCCGTGGCACCGGGCCGGTGTGTATCAAGTCCTTCGGCAAGCAACTGGCTGACCGCCAGAGCAGCGAAAGCGCGCGCTTGCAAAACAGAACCAAGTCCGTTGATGCGCTGGTACTGGAAGGTGGCCGCTGGACCGCGCACGACCTGCGACGCACCGCGTCCACCCTCATGAGTCAATTGGGCATCTCGAACGATGTGATCAACGAATGCGAGAACCACATCAAGCAGGGCATGAGCGGCGTTTACATTCAGGATCGGCGCGAGGCTGAACAAGTCAAGGCGTTCGATGCGCTGGGGCAACGGCTGGCCACTTTAACAGCGGCGTGATCACCTTTTGGCTTCGCTCTGCCCAGCAGCCTTGAACTCCGAATACCTTTCAAACAATCTGTAACGCAGAACGTGCGCGTTGCGCCAACTTGTCTATCTGGCCACAGGGGTGGCGAGTGCCGTCTGGCGTCATGGCGGGCCTAAAACCTCTTTGCGGGTGATTTCCAAAAACTTCTGCAGCTCTTCCTTGCTAGGCAGCTCAAGCTGGTATTTGGAGACGAACAACTGGTTGTCCATGCTGGCGGTGGCGTACTCGACCAGCGTGTGGTCCTGGTCGGTGCACAGCAACAGGCCCACGGGCGGGTTGTCACCCGCCATCATCATGTGCTTGCGGTACTAGGTGACGTAGGTGTTGAGCTGGCCGATGTGCTCGTGCGTGAACTTGTCCACCTTCAGCTCCACCAAAACGTGGCACTTGAGGATGCGGTGGTAGAACACCAGATCGACAAAGCTGCGCGTCTTGCCGATGAGGATGCTTTTTTGCTGCGCCTCCAGGCAAAAGCCGTGGCCCAGCTCCAGCAAAAACTCGCGCAAATTGGCCACCAGCGCAGCCTCTAGGTCAGACTCGGCCACCGCATCTTGCGCCCGCAGGCCCAGAAACTCGAAGATATAGGGGTCCCGAATCGCCAACCGGGGCTCTGCTGCCTCGATGCCCTGGCGCACCATAGCCGCCAGTTTCTCTTTGTCTTTGGACAGGGCAGAACGCTCAAAATACAGCGTGTCGATCTGGCGCTTCAACGCGCGCACCGCCCAGTTGCCCCGGATGCATTCGATCTCGTAAAAGGCACGTTTCAGCGGGTCTTCAATGCTGATGAGCTCGGCCAGGTGGCTGAACGAGAGCGTGGTAAACAGCTTCTCGATGGGCGCCGCCAGCGCATGTGCCATTGCCCCGCCCGTCGCCCTATCGGGCGCGGCGGGCGCAACGGGTGAGATGGCAGACAGTGCCTGCCATATTGGGGGCGCAAGCTGGGTGGCTAGGGATTTGGCAGCCTCTGCCCGCCAAATCAACGGGTACACGGTGTAGAACTGGCGGCACTGGCGCAGCGTGCGCGGGGCAAGGTCGCGCATACCGCGCGCCGCCAAGGCCTCGGCCAGCCGGTTGATGATGGCTTCGCCATAGGTGGCCCGGTCAGCGCCTTGCTGCTCGTATTCACGGATGTACCAGCCGATGACCCAGTTGCGCAGCGTGAGCGTGGTGTTGATGGCGCGGCTGACGGCGGCAGCGCTTTGCGCATGCACCTGCCCGATGGCCGCCACCAGCGCGGTGAAATCCATGCTCAGCCGGCTGCTCTTGGCGTTGGCTGGCGGGGTGAGTGCGGTCTTCTTTCTGGTGTTCATATCATGCATTCTTCCGCGTCACATTCAATTGTCCCGCCTTCGACTCCAGCCGACCTGCCCGTGCCCGTGCCGACGGCAATCACCAGCGCATCGGCCTGCAAAATGAGTTCTGCGGCATGCATCAACTCGTTTTGAAAAACTGTGTCAGGCATGCCACTTATCCTCAATGCGAAGTTGTTCACACAATCGGCTACAACCCGGATGCATCCTAGTTTTCACAGCTATGTTGCTTTCGGGTCTTCTAACTCGCTCTGCCCAGCAGCCTTGAACTCCGAATACGCCTTGTCCCAATCCACGTTGGGGAACGCGTCTTTGACGGACTCCAGAAAGTCCTTGCGATTCAAGGTCTCAAAGGTTACGTCTTTGTAGCGCTCATCCAGCTTCATTTCCTGTATCAAATCGTCGGCACTGGGGAAGACATGGTCTAACTCCCCATTGAGCCATTTTTTTGCTGTCGCCGTAGAAATCACCCCGTTAAGCGATTGTCCGAGCAGCGCATCAGGCTTTGTTTCTATGACAAGCGCTTGGAAATAGGCAACGATCTGATCCCTTGAAGTGTCAAGGTGCTTTTGCAAGTCGGCTGCAACAGTCTTTTGGTGCGCATCCAGCTTGGTACGAAATTCTGTCAATCGCTCGACCAAATACGGTTTTGCTGCTTTCAAAACCACACGCCCATGATCCTTGCCTAGCGACGGCGTGAAATTTTTACGTATCTCATTCAATGCGTCCTCCAAAGGTTTGGAAGACAGTTTGCTGCCCTTTTCAATCAACTCAAAGGTAGTGCGCAAACGGTTTTCCAAATCTTTGCTGCCACCCAGTTTTTGAATATTCGGCGGAATTGCCAAGCGGTGACGCTGGATGGCCGCGCCAGTCAGGCTCAGTTCCACGTATTGCAGATACGGCTCAAACACCCGCACTTGCCGGGCGAGATCGAAGCGCACTGGTGGTACTTCCTTCAAACTAGTCGTCACCTCGGCCAACTTCGCTTGGGTGATGGGCGCTGACACAACATCCACGGTTAAGGCTTCGATCTGCTTTTTTGCCTCAGGGGTTTTGGCTTGGGCCACGGCAATCACTTTGGCTGCAGGGGAAAGTCGCGCCAGCGCTTGCGCCACTTGTTCGCCAGACATCCGAATCGCGTTCGATGCTGCGTCATCACTGGGTTCGGCTTCCAGGTAAAGCGCAGTGGGGGTAAAAATGTAGCCCTCGTTGTCCACCACAACCAACGCTGTGCGCAAGCCTGGCGAGCTGTGTACCGAAATGCCAGCGTCAATCAATAGGCTGACCGCGCCCACATCGCCATAGCCCATCCGCATGACACGGTCATCAAAATCGAGACTCACGGTCAGCATCTCTTTGCCCAAACGCCCCGCCGCCTCCACCATGGCCTGCGCCAAGTCAAGCTGGATACCTGGCCCGGCGTAGCAAACGGAAAGTTGGGCTGACCGGATCAGCCCGGCAATGCGCAAGGGCGACAACGCGCAAAAAAGTGCATCAGTGGTCATACTTAGCCCTCACTTATTTTTGTAGCTGGCTCTGCACCAGCGCTCTGCTCCAACGCAGTTGGGCTCAGCACGATGGACGCGCCACCTGAGGTGATCCACTCCTCATAGTCCGCCATCACCAGTTCAGCGCGCTTCATCAGGGGCACCAGCAACGCCTTGCGATCCGTGTGGAAGGCGATTTGCAGGCTATTGGCACTCAAATCGAGCATGGTCTTGAAGCTGGTAAAGCGTTCATCCCACGGAAAATCTTTACCCTCAGAGGCCATCTCCAGAATCAGTTTGCGGTAGATGTCGTTGTTGCGCTGCTTGCCTTCGGCATCGATCACTCCAAACAGCAACATCAAAAAGGCCTTGAGCTTTTCGATCAGCACCAGCTTTTGCTTCTCGGTCAACTCCAGCGCGGCCAGCAGTTCAATCGCGTCCAGCGAACCCATCAAGCCGCCAATAGCGTGCGGCAAGTCTTCACCTTTGGCTGACTTCTTTTTCTCTGGCGGCGCAGGCATTTCGTCCAGTCCCCAGCCAATCGCATCCTCCACCAGATCAATGTCAAACACTGCACCCATACGGTCATCGTCATCCTGTAATTTGGCCGCCAAGTGCCGCACTACCTGCTCGGCAAATGCAGCACGCTTGTCATCGGCATGCTTGATCAGTTCGGGCTTGGTGAAATCCAGAATGCCCCACAGTCGCTCGCGGCAGCCCAACCAGGCGGAACCTGCCTTGCGCAGCGTCACAGCGCGCGTTTTTTGGTTTTTGACCAGGCCATCGAGAAAGTCGGACAAGCCAATGGCACCGTCCTTGTCCTTGCCTCCGATCTGCGTCGCCTTCCAACTCTTCCAGTGCGCAATGATGTCCTTGTCGTCCTTGAAGAACGCCTTGAAGGCTGCGTCCATCTTGTCTTTGAGCGTCATGGCATCCAGGTCAGACACCGTAATGCCGCCGTACTTGGCAAACACTTTGGGCAGATTGTTGGACACCACGCCACCGTGCGAAAAATCCACCAGCAGGCAATCAGACTTCCACTTGCGCCAGCGGTTGACCCGGCATGCCGCCTGAAACAACAGCACGTCGTCCATGCCCCGATCCATGAACAAGGTGTGCAGCGTGGGCTCGTCAAACCCAGTCAGCAGCTTGTCCACCACCACCAACAGCGCGTTGTACACCTTCAGACCCTGCTTGGCACCTTCGCCCTTGCGGCGAAATTCGTCAATGATGGCCTCCTGATTTCTACCGCCGTTGAGCGATGCGCAACTGGCCTCGCCCTGCTTGTCGGTGTACAGCAGTAGCACCGGGCAGGCTTTGATGGCGTGCGCGTGCTCCACAAAACGCGGATCGCTGGCCAGCGTATCCAACTCGGCCCGCAACAGCTTCTGAAAAGCAATGGCTGCTTTGATGGAATGCGCCGCAAACAGCGCCTTGCCTTCACCCAGTGCGCGCCCGGGCGGCCGCACAGCCAATATCGTTTTTGCGCAAAACACCAGCGCCGCTTGCCTTGCCACCAGCACCTGGCGCGCATGATTTTGGTAAATCTCATCAGCGCTGGGCGGGCGCAGTGTGTCACCAGGCTGGAGCTTTTGGATCGTTTCAACCTGCTGGTAGATCAGGTGGTCTTCAAACCGGATCACGTTCTGAATCGGGTTCAATATCACCCGGTCGCGTATCGCCTGTGTCATGGTGTAAGCGAAATACGGTGCCCAGCGGATGTCGTCCCCGGCGGCAGCGGGCGAGCGCCATTCGCCAAAGCGCGCCAGGATGTCATCGCGCGGCGTGGCGGTCAGGCCAATGATCAGGTTGCGCTTGGCACCCGCCGGGCGCACCGTGCCCCATTGGTCAAAAATCTCCAGCGTGGCATCGTGCAGGATGCCGTTTTGGCTGCGGTGCACCTCGTCAATCACAAACGCTACCCGCTTGTCTGCCAGCATTTTCGACAGCGTTGGGTCAGCAACGGCGAGCCGCTGGATGGAAGGAAATTTCTGGATATTCACCACCACCACCCGCACCCCGTTTTGCAGGCCATCGCGCAGGTCTTTGAAAGTTTCAGCCTCGGCCACGATGCTTTGCGTGCCACGCAGGCGGGCGGCCTCGTCGGCCACGTTTTGCCGCAGCTCGGTACGGTCGGTCAGCAAAATGCACAAGTCAAACAGCGGGGCCGCAGCGGCGCTGCGTGCATCAGGCATGTCGGCCAGCGCCTGCGCCAGCCACACAATGACATTGGTCTTGCCCAGCCCGGCAGCACCTTGCAACAGAATTGAATGCGACTCTTGGCCATTGCGGTGCAGCAGGGTTTTACCCACAATCTCATCGGCTTTTTTGGGATCCAGGGCAGGCAGCGACAAAGCCAGCGCGGCGCGAATGTCGGCCTCGTTGATTTTGGATTTAGCCTCATCGGCGTACAGCTCTCGCACCCGGCACAACGTCTGGTGCAGCATGGTGCGCTGCGCCGGGCGGGGCCGAAGCACCTCGGTGCCGGTGGTGGTGCGGCTGGGGCGGTTTTGGTTGAAGAAGTGAATTTCACGGTCGATGCCGTCCGCCGGGTCAAAGAACGATGCCAAGTGCTGCGCCAGCGCGGCAAATGGAGGGCGGTCGCGCATCTCGGCGGTCCGCATAAAAGAAGCCACCAGTTTGCCTGGCAGGGTCTCCACCAGCGCCTGGGTGTCGTTTGTCTGCAAGGCGTCATCAATCTCAGGTAGCAGCCAGTCGATGTCGGGCAACAGCATCATCTCGCCCATGTCGATGCAACTGATGTGGGTGGCCTTTTCATACAGGCAAATGGTTTGGCGCAGCTCCCAGCGCAGTTTTTCACTCAAATCGCGGTGCCTGAAACCCGGCCATGGCGCGCCTTGGGCGGCGTACTGCGCGCGGGCCTCACGCAGCACGGCAGCGCCCGCCTCGACACAATCATGCGCTATCTTTTTGCGACCATGCCCGGCAGCGGTCTGGCCGGTCTGCGCGGTTTTGAGTTCGGCGTAAGCCAGGTACAGCCCGTTGACAAAAAACACCAGGTCGGGCCGGCGGCGAATGCGCTTGTTGCCGTGGGCAAACTTGCGCTCAAACGTGGCCTCGG
>JBBQSS010000169.1:0-6747 GCA_038213665.1 Burkholderiales bacterium
CCTTCGCGCCAGGCCGCTGCAACGTGTTGTGCAAATGTGTTTGGTTGTTCTTGCATGTCCGCTTTTCCATCTGAGTTGAGATGGTGCAAGCTTGCCAACGTTGGCGGTGATTTACAAGGTTGGGGTTTATGGAGCGCTTACGAACCGGGTGTCAAGACGATTTGGCTTGGCATGCAGCGCGTCATAGATTTCGCTGCCGGGGTGCGATTTATGCGCTCAGAGCAAGCTGAGGTGAGTTGTGTGTAATGGTATGCGTTTAGGGTGGTCACAGGGAGCGCTTTAACTCGCTCCCAATCGGCCACTGCGTCATCCCGCGCAAGCCAAAGAATAAAGCTGGATTCGTACTCATTCGGCGCTTCTATCGACGTGGATTCAGTCGCTTTTCGCTCGTAGCGCGCAAGTCGTATCCTCTCTTTAGTGGCTCGCTGCTGGTCAACATTCTCTGCGTGTTCTCTGCGCTCTCTGGGGCTCATCGTCGCCCACCCCTTGATGTGAAACGAAACCAACTCCAGTTGGCGCGGTGTTAATTTTTTCAGCGGCTTGTCAAAAGCCGCGTTTAGGTGATTTCCTCCAAAAGCCATCCCTTTACGCGGGGCTGATGAGGATGTCCCATTTGGGCAAGAGAGGGTTGCGTTCGAGGCGTGCCTCCACCGCTTGCATGGCCTGCTTGGATAGGCTCACACCTTTCTCATAAACCTGTTGGCTGAGTTCCACCAAAGGGTGAACACCTTTCCAGGTCATGCTGCTGGCCCAGTGCAGCATGGTGTTCACGTCGATCAACTTCGCGCCGTTCCAGTGTTTTTCCAGAATGCCCCAGCAGCGCTCCACCGGGTTGTATTTGCTGTGGTACGGCGGGTAGTACAAAAGCTGAATGGGTTTGCCGATGTGGTCAGCGAATTCCACCATGCGCTTGAGAAATTGGGTGCGTCGGCCATTGCTTTCGGGACCATTGTCGGTCTTGATCTGCACCAGATCGATGTCATCGCGCGCCTGGGATGACAGGTGCGCCCAGTAGGCCTGCAGGCTGTCGGCGATAAAGTCGCTGGTCTTGGCCGAACTGCCGAAGGTGAGCACCCAGACAAACCACGCCTGTACGCTTTTCAGCCAACCCCAGTCACTACCAGTGCACTGTATGCGGCTTCGCGCCTAATGTCGCCTCAATCTGAAAATGGAACAAGGCGGGCGCCAACCACGACTGGACAACTCAAAAATTCAGCGTTTTTCCACTCACAAAGCGCCGCGCCACACCATTCACCGGGTCCACAAATGCCAGCGCTTTGGCCAGCAGCTGCAAGGGCTTGGCATAGTCCACCGAGCCCTCAGGCGTGAGCGTCGGGTAGAGCCCGTCGTTGAGCAAAGGCAGCCCCAGCCCCAGCATGTGCACGCGCAATTGGTGGCGCTGGCCGGTCACAGGCTTGAGCTGGTAGCGCGCCAAGTTGCCACGCACCTCCAGCACATCAATCTGCGTGATGGCGTTGACCGGGCCGGCCACCTCGTGCTGCAGCATGAAGTGGCCGGCTTCCTTGATGCGACTTTGGCGGGTCAGGGGAAAACTCAGGTCGGCGCGCCAGGGCGCTATCGCTTCGTAGGTTTTGTGCACCGCGCGCTGGCTGAACAGGGCGCAATAGGCGGCGCGCGTGGCGGGTTGTTTGGAGAACATCACCAGTCCGGCGGTGTCGCGGTCAATGCGGTGGATGGGCACCAGGTCGTCCAGGCCCAGCCGGTGTTTCAGGCGCACCAGCACGGTTTCAACCAGGTAGCCACCTGAGGGCACCACGGGTAAGAAATGCGGTTTGTCCACCACGATCAGGTGGGCGTCTTCAAACAGCACCACTTCCTGAAACGGAATGTGGGGCTCGTTGGGCACCTCGCGGTAGTAATAAAGGCGTTGGTGCGCGGGGCCGGGCGTTTGGCTGGCGATTTCTGGTGTGACGGGTTCCCCCTGCGCGTTGATGACATCACCGCGCGCCATGCGTTCCAGCCAGGTTTGGCGCGTGATGGCAGGAAAGCGCGCTGTCAAAAAGTCGAGCAAGGTCGGCCAGGGCCCGGCCGGCAGACTGACACAACTGGGGCCGACGCCGTGGCGACTTGGGGGACGAAAAGTGCAGGTCACTGGCTCTGTTTCCAAATCATTCGTGCCTGGGCGCGAAGCCGCAGGCGGTGTCAGCGTTCGCCCAGAGGGCTGGGCTCCTACAAAGGCAATAGGCGGTCAGGCAAGGCGCTCAAACACCAGGTCCCAGACGCCGTGGCCGAGTTTGATGCCACGGTTTTCGAACTTGGTGAGCGGGCGGTAATGCGGTTTGGGGGCGTAGCCCAGCAACTCAGGGTGTGTCGCCAAGGCCGCGTTTTTCAGCAGCGGCTCGGCGCTGAGCACCTCCAGAATTTGCTCGGCATAGGCTTGCCAGTCGGTGGCGCAGTGGATGTAGCCACCGACTTTCAGGCGCGCCGCCAGCTTGGCAACCAGGGGCGCCTGGATCAGGCGGCGCTTGTTGTGTTTCTTTTTGTGCCAGGGGTCGGGGAAAAAGATGTGGATGCCATCCAGGCTTTGCTCTGGCAGCATGTGGTCAATGACCTCGACCGCGTCATGCGCGCAGATGCGGATGTTGTGCAGGTGTTGCTCGCCAATGCGTTTGAGCAAGGCACCCACGCCGGGCTCGTGCACCTCGCAGCACAAGAAGTTGCACTCAGGCAGCAGCGCGGCAATGTGCGCTGTGGCCTCGCCCATGCCAAAACCAATCTCAAGAAGGATCGGCCTGGTTTCTGCCGTCACGGCTGGGCTGAGGTCTACCCCTGCGGGTGCCTTGACTTGCGGCTCATTGTCTAAGCCATTTTGGCCTTTAGACCTTGTCCCGTCTGCATCAGCAGCCTCACCCTCACTATTTAAGCTATTTTGACCTCTAGCCCTTGTCGCCTCTGCGTAAGCAGCTACAAAATCAAGAGCAGTTGCTTGGTAGGGCAAGAGGTAGGTGGCGCCCAGTTCAGCAAAGGCCTTGGTTTGGCCGGTGGTGACGCGGCCAGCGCGGCGCACAAAACTTTTGATGGTTTTGGGGAAAGCCACACCTTCAAGCGTTTGCGGGCGGATGCGTGGGGTGCGCGTCTGCTCAGGCGCTGGGGCGGCGCGGTTTTTGGGGGTATTTTGGGTATCGTTCACGGGGCGCGATTGTAGAGATCGCCGCTGTGAATCGACATGACCCGGTTGATTTTTGAAATTTTGGGCGCAACGGTCGGCCGGCCGGGTTCAGGCCAGCCAGCTGGCATCGGGCCGCCAGTTGGCCACCCAGGCGGGTATCTGGCTGGCGGGCATCGGACGGGCAATGCCGTAGCCTTGTGCCAGATCACAACCGATTTGCAGCAGCAGCTTGCAATGCGCTGAGGTTTCTGCACCTTCAGCCACGGCCCAGCGGCCAAAGGCTCGCGCCAGGCCCAACACACCTTCCACGATGGCCAGGTCCTCAGGGTCGTCAAGCATGTTGCGCACAAAAGACTGGTCGATTTTCAGCACCTGCGCCGGCAGGCGTTTCAGGTAGGTGAGGCTGGCGTAGCCGGTGCCAAAATCGTCCAGCGCCCAGCTGATCCCCATGCTGGCACAGGCGCGCATCAGTTCTGCCACTGCGTCAAGCTCGTCCAGCGCGGTGGTTTCCAGCACCTCCAGTTCCAGATGGCCGCGCGGCACCTTCGGATGGCTGTCGATAAGGGCCTTGAGCTTGTTTGCGAAGTCGGGCTGCTGCAGGTGGTACGCTGAGATGTTGACGCTGACAGACAGGTCCAGCCCGGCTTCTGCCCAGGCTTCCACTTGCTTGAGGGCCGCCTCAAGCACCCATTCGCCCAGTGCCACGCTGATGGGGTGGCCTTCGATATCGGGCAGAAACAAGCCTGGGGCCAGCAGACCGCGCTCGGGATGCTGCCAGCGGATCAAGGCCTCGGCGCCTACCACCACGCCGGTGCGCAGGTTGACCTGGGGCTGGTAATGGAGCACAAATTCCTGATCAGCCAGGGCCTGGCAAACGCGCGCCAGGATGACGTTGTGCGCGCGCTGGCTGCGGTCATGCGCGGCATCAAACAGGTGGTGGCGGTTTTTGCCCGCCTGTTTGGCGCTGTACATGGCCTGGTCTGCCTGGCGCAGCAACTGGTCGGCGTCGGCGTCTTCGGCTTGCGGGTAAAAGCTCACGCCAATGCTGGCTGACACGCTCAGGCTCAAGCCTTCCAGCAGGATCGGGCGTGAGGCCACCTCCAGCAAACGGGCGATGAGCGCTGCGCTGTCTTGCACGTCTTGCAGGTCGACAAAAACGGCCACGAACTCATCGCCGCCCAGGCGGGCGATGGTGTCGCCCTCTCGCATCATGGCTTTGAACTGGGCCGCCAGCGCGCTCAGCAACTGGTCGCCCGTGGTGTGGCCGTAGCGGTCGTTGACGGTCTTGAAACCGTCCAGGTCCAGATAGGCCACGGCCAGTTGTTGACCACGGCGCAGGCTCTGCACCATGGCCTGGTGCATGCGGTCGGCCAGCAGCACCCGGTTAGGCAGACCGGTGAGCTGGTCGTAGTGCGCAATGCGTTCCAGGTAATGCTGGTGCTCTTTCTGGAAACTGATGTCTACAAGGCTGCCCACCACACGCAGCGGCTGGCCCTGGGCATCGCGCTCAACCACGCGCCCGCGGTCATGCACCCAGATGGCCTGGCCGTCCTTGCGCTGCAGGCGGTGTTCTGAGTGGTAGTCGGCGCTGGTACCTGCGAGCAGGTCGCCGATGCGCTGGGTGACCTGCTCGCGGTCTTCCGGGTGGATGAGCGCCACAAAGGCATCAGCGGTTTCGGGGACTTCACCCTCTGCATACATCAGCGTCTCATACCACTGCCGGTTGTGCAGGACTTTGCCGCTAGGCACGTGCCAGTCCCAAATGCCTTCGCGGGTGATCTCCATGACTTGCTGCAGGCGATTTTCGCTCTCGACGACCTGGCGTTGTGCGTGAATCACGTCGGTGATGTCTTGCGACAGCACCAGAATCTGGTTCTGGCCGTCGGCATTTTCAAATGGTTTTTTGATGGAACGGTAGTGGCGAATATCGCCAGTCGCGGCATCACGGCTGGCTTCAACCACCACCTGGGTCTCGCCCCGGGCCATGATGTCCAGCACATTTTGCCGAAAAAAATCTGCCATCTCCTGCGGCACACCGAAGTCGCCATCGTGCTTGCCGATCATTGCGTCCGGCGTGGTGTGGTACAGCCTGGCCAGCGCCCGGTTGCCCAGCAGAAAATTGCCGTTTTGGTCTTTCAGCGTCAGCGGGTCGGGGATTTCATCAATGATGGTGCGCAGAAAGGCCTCGCTGGTCCGCAGTGCGTGTTCAGCCTTTTTGCGCTCGGTGATGTTGACGTCAATGCAATACATCTCCGGCTCACCGTTGCTGCCTTTGAGCATGACGTGGCTGGAATACACCTCCACCGGTGCGCCATCCGCGCCTTGCAAGGTCAATTCAGCCGAAGGAATGGCCGGGCCGCCCTGCGTCCAGGCAGTGACCAAGCCGATGACCGCCTCAACCATGGGTGCGGGGATGATCAGGTCTTCAAGTCGATGCCCCAGCGCTTGCGCACGCGTGTAGCCATAGATTGTTTCGCTGGCCCGGTTCCAGAAAATCACCCGGCGGTCCTCGTCGTAGCCCTGCACTGAGATCGCTGGAAGGCCCTCAAAAATGGTTTTGAAGCGGTGTTCGCTCTCCATCAGCGCGTCTTTGGCGCGCTTCAGGTCGGTGATGTCACGGGCAATACCAAACAGTCCGATGAGCTTGCCCTCGCCATCGGCAATCGGGTACTTGCGGTTGTCTACCCAGCCGGTGTGGCCGTCGTTGGCCAAATAGCCCTGGACCTCGTGGGCGACAGACTGGCCGGCGAACACCTGCTTTTCCAGCCGGTAATAAACGTCAGCGTATTCTTCAGGAAACACGTCGTAATCGGTCTGGCCGGTCAGGTCGGTCCAGTGTTCGGCGGGCGAGGTGAGGCCCACCAGGGTCTGGCTGGCACCGGTGAAGATGTGGTTGCGGTCCTTGACGTAAATGAAGTCGTCGGTGTTTTTCATCATGGCCACAAAGCTGGGCGTCAGCAGCACGGGGTTGTGCCGATGCAAGTGCCGTGCATCGGTCAGTTGCAGGCTCAGCAAGGGGTCGGGTGGGGGATCAGTCCGGGTGTGGGTCTGCAATGTGTAGTGGCCCAGCACGCAGCGAATGCGGCCATCCTGGTGGCGCAAGCGGATGTTGAAACTGCCCGTGGCAGGCCAAAGGGTGGGCGACAGCAGTCGCTCAACGATGTCCTGATCATCAGCGTGAACCAAATCGGGCCACTTGACCTCACCTCTGAGAAACTGTTCTGCGCTGTAGCCCAGCAAATCTTGCGTGCTTGGGCTGGCAGAGAGCACGCGGGGCGTGGCCTGCTGCGTGAAACTGATGGTGACTTCGGCTGGTTGTGTCATTTTGGTCTTCCCTTGAGCGAATTATGGGGGGAGTCCCGCGATTTGAGAAGGTCCCAGCGTCTTGCCCTGCCTCCGGGTTTTCCCTTGGGCGGTCCAGGCCAACAGCGCTTGCGCCACGGTGCCGGTGCATGCGCCCCTGCCCGGTGTCTTGGCGGCATAAGGTGATTTCCTGCGAAAAATATACCCATCTGACTTGTCTTTTTGTCCATCTGCTGCGTTGCAAAAACGGTTGTATAGCTCGCTATACGCCCATTTTTACGCCTTGCAGCTGAACAAAAATCCTGCGTCATCTG
>JBBQSS010000170.1:0-6638 GCA_038213665.1 Burkholderiales bacterium
GGTCGATGCCGAACCCGCGCGTGAGTACGCCCGCCGCAGCGCCAGCGAAGAAGGCTTGCTGGTGGGCATCTCAAGTGGCGCCACGCTGGCCGCCATCGCGCAAAAATTGCCAGAGATTGCGGCAGGAGCCACCGTGCTGGGTTTCAACTACGACACCGGAGAGCGCTACCTTTCGGTCGAAGGCTTCTTGCCGACCTGACCTGACGCGCCGCGCCGTGTCGTGTCGTGTCGTGTCGTGTCGTGTCGTGTCGTGTCGTGGCGTGTCGTGTCGTGGCGTGTCGTGTCGTGTCGTGTCGTGGCGTGGCGTGGCGTGCGGCGGCGTGGCGTGCAGCACCCGTGCGGTCGGTAAAATTGGCGGCTTCTGCTTGATCACCACAAGCCCACCGTTGAACCCCCATGATCCGACTCTCAGAGCTCAAACTCGCGCTTGACCACACCCCCGACGACCTCCAGGCGCTGATCCTGCAAACCCTGGGGATCACCGCCACCGAGCTGGCCCAATGGCACATTTTCAAACGCAGTTTTGATGCCCGCAAAGCGCTGGTGCGGGTGGTCTACATCGTCGACCTGAGCTTGGCCAGTGCAGAGATTGAAACTGAGCTGCTGCGCCGCCACCCGGCCAACCCGCACCTCCAGCCCGCGCCCGACATGAACTACCGGCTGGTGGCGCAAGCCCCTTCGGATTTACCGGTTCGCCCGGTGGTGGTCGGTTTTGGCCCCTGTGGCATTTTTGCAGCGTTGATTCTGGCCCATATGGGGTTCAAGCCGATTGTGCTGGAACGCGGCAAAAAAGTGCGTGAACGCACCCAGGACACCTGGGGCTTGTGGCGCAAACATGTGCTTGATCCGGAATCCAACGTGCAGTTTGGCGAGGGCGGTGCCGGCACCTTCTCAGACGGCAAGCTGTGGAGCCAGATCAAGGACCCACGCCATCTGGGGCGCAAGGTGATGGAAGAGTTTGTCAAGGCCGGGGCACCGCCCGAGATTCTGGTGGAAGCGCACCCGCACATTGGCACCTTCAAGCTGGTCAAGGTGGTGGAAAACCTGCGTGCACAAATCATCGCGCTTGGCGGCGAAATCCGCTTTGAGCAACGCGTGACCGATGTGCAGGTGGAAGCTGGCCCGCAAGGCCGCCAGGTGCGTGGCCTGACCGTGCTGGACCAATCCAGCGGCAATAGCTACGCGCTGCGAGCCGACCAGGTGGTGATGGCGCTGGGCCACAGTGCGCGTGACACTTTTGCCATGCTGTTTGACCGCGGCGTGGCCGTCGTTGCCAAGCCGTTTTCGATTGGCTTTCGCATCGAACACCCCCAAAGCGTGATTGACCGCGCCCGCTGGGGCCGCCATGCCGGCCACCCCAGCCTGGGTGCGGCCGATTACAAACTGGTCCACCACGCCAGCAATGGGCGCGCGGTGTACAGCTTTTGCATGTGCCCAGGCGGCACCGTGGTGGCAGCCACCTCCGAGCCTGGTCGCGTCGTGACCAACGGCATGAGCCAGTATTCACGCAATGAGCGCAACGCCAACGCCGGCATGGTGGTGGGCATTGAGCCTGCCGACTTCCCCCAGGACAGCGTCGCATTTATTGAGGCTTTTGGGGCTGTAGCCGGTACCAGATATGCGCAAGAAGCTATTAAATTAATAGCATCTGACGGCTCGGCCGTACACCCGCTGGCGGGCATCGGCCTGCAGCGCCAGTTGGAATCGGGGGCGTTTGTGCTGGGTGGCAGCAACTATGAGGCGCCCGGGCAACTGGTGGGCGAATTTATCCGAGGCGAGGTGTCCACCACGTTGGGGTCGGTGTTGCCGTCTTACCAGCCGGGGGTCAAACTCGGCGACTTGCACCAGGCCCTGCCCGCTTACGCCATTGCCGCCTTGCGCGAGGCCCTGCCCGCCTTCGGTCAAAAGATCAGGGGCTTTGACATGCCCGATGCGGTGCTGACGGGGGTGGAGACCCGCACCTCGTCGCCTTTGCGCATGCCACGCGGGGATGATTTTCAAAGCGTCAACACGACGGGGCTTTACCCGGCAGGTGAAGGCGCGGGTTATGCCGGGGGTATTTTGTCGGCGGGGGTGGACGGCATCAAGGTGGCGGAGGCGCTGGCACAGTGCCTGGCACAGTAGTTAGGGCTGCAACGGAAACCCCGGCAAGCCACGTCCAGCTTAGGTTTGACCTGTTTTTGGAGGCACGAAGATTTTTACGACAAACTTGTCGGAGTTATAGAGATTTTTGAAAATTTATCCAAAACGAAGATTTTCAGCAAATCTTCGTTTTGAGAATCGGCCTGTAAGCCACAGCCAGCGTGAGTTTCAGGGTTTTCTGTCAAGCACTAATTAGGCATAGAATTGAGCCATAACCCCCGTATTTAAAGCGTAAGATGCTTCTTAAAGCATAGCAGCCTTTGCCTGCCCGGCGAGGGCTGAAACACCGTCGGCACGCCAACACGCTTACTTGGCAGCGCGAATTTTCTTCAGCTTAGCCTGGATTTTTTACCATAAGTCCACGCCAAGAGCAGTGCCGCAGCAGGCATGCTGGTCGCGCTGATGAATGGCAAGACCGTCGCCTCACTCTGCGTTGACCTGGGTTACCGGCTGGTGCTGCGCGCCAGTACCTGACCTGAACTTTAAATTTATAAGAAATTGGCTTCTAGCCCTTATGAATAAAGCGTTAGTAGCTATAAAAAATATAGCTATTTAGCCGCAGCCTGATCCGTCACACCGAACGCTTGAAAAGCGCCAACAGCGATCCTGCCAGCACAAACATGCCGCCAAAAGTTCGGTTCATGGCCCGAATGTGCGACGGCTCCTTGAGCGCCCCCAACACCCGGGACGCCAGCGCGGTGTAGCCGGACATCACCACCATGTCGGTGAAAGCCAATGTGGCGCCAATGATGAGGTATTGCGGCAGCAAGGGCTGGTTCAAATTCATGAACTGCGGCACCACCGCCAGCAAAAACACCGTGCCTTTGGGGTTGACAACGTTGATCATCCAGGCTTTCAGGATCAATGCACGCTGGGTCACCGTCTCGCCCGAGTCCACCAGCGCCACCATCGGCCGCGCCGGTGCACGCCATTGCTGGATACCCAGCCACACCAGATACCCCACGCCGAGCCACTTGACCACGGTGAACGCCGTGCCGGAGGCCGCCACCAACGCGCCCAGGCCCACACCCACGATCAAAAGCTGCGACCAGATGCCCAGCACCAAGCCAAATATGGTGACGTAGCCGTATTTGAAGCCATGGTTCAACCCGGCACTCATGGAGGCGATGGCCCCCGGACCAGGCGAAATGCTGATGGCCCAGGACGCCGCAAAAAAAGTAAGCCAGGTTGAGAGTTCCATGCGGCGAGTTTAAAGCCCGGTCAGAAAATCCCGCACACCATTGGCGACAGGGCCTGGCTTCATCCGCATGCGTGATAAATCGAATTTATCCCTGTGCGTTTTGCAACGCCGCAATCCGGTCCTCAATCGGCGGATGGGTCGAGAACAGCTGGCCAATGCCACCCGCAATACCAAACGCCGCCACACTCTTTGGCAACTCGCCGGGTTGCATGCCACCCAAACGGGCCAAGGCGTTGATCATGGGTTGCTTGCGCCCCATCAATTGTGCGGCGCCAGCGTCGGCACGAAACTCACGGTGGCGCGAGAACCAGGCCACCACAATGGCGGCGGCAAAGCCCAGCACGATGTCCAGCACAATAGTGGTGACCATGTAGCCGATGCCAGGACCGGTGCTTTGGCTGTCGCCTTTGCGCAAGAAGCTGTCCACGGCGTAGCCGATGACTCGGCTCAGGAACACCACAAAGGTGTTCATCACGCCCTGAATCAGGGTCATGGTGACCATGTCGCCGTTGGCCACGTGGGCAATTTCGTGGCCAATGACCGCCTCGATTTCTTCATGCGTCATGCCTTGAAGCAAGCCGGTGCTGACCGCAACCAGCGCCGAGTTCTTGAACGCACCGGTGGCAAACGCGTTGGGTGCACCTTCAAAGATACCGACTTCAGGCATGCCAATGCCAGCCTTCTCCGCGAGTTTGCGCACGGTCTCGACAATCCAGGCTTCATCCGCGTTTGACGGTTGGTTGATCACACGCACACCCGACGTCCATTTGGCCATCGGCTTGCTGATCAACAGCGAGATGATGGCACCACCAAAACCCATCACCAGCGCAAAGCCTAGCAAGGCGCCCAGATTGAGCCCGTTGGACGTGAGGTAACGATTGACACCCAACAGGCTGGCCACGATGCCCAGAACCGCCACCACCATGACGTTGGTCAGGACAAACAACACAATACGTTTCATGATTTCCTCATATTTTTCAAATTAAACGGAGACACCGTTCATGGCTGCGAATGTTAGTGTGAGAGCCGATGGATTCAGGAGGAACACGGCTTAATTCCCCACATCAAGTGCCTATTTGGCCATGGGCCGCCAGCGGCCTTTGCCGGGCAAAATTAGCTGATTTGAGGTACAAAAGGAAGCGGTTACGGCAGGCGTGGTTTTCTAAATACGCTGGCATCATCATAAAAGACCGCGGCCTCATTGGCAGGCCACCAGCCCGGCACACCAAGCACGGGCAAATGGGCAAACGGCTTAGCTGCAAGCACCTCGTCATTCAGACTGGCGGCCACCCAAATATCCAGGTCCGTGATTGAATCTGTCGCTGGATGAACCCGGTACACGTGAGCGGTGATGGCTTTTCTTGGAAAAACTAATTTTTCCAGCAAAGCGTGCCCAAACAACACCAGAAAAGACTCGGCCCAAAGACCGCGCAGGTCACCAAAGACCCGCGTCCAGTCTTTGGCCAACAAGGCGTTCCACAGCGGGTCTGGTGCGCGCAGCAGTGCGGCATTTTCATCAAACAACGTGAGGGCGTCGCGCGCTGGCCCTCGCACGGGTGCAATGCCAGTCAGTGCGATGTGTGCCACATGCAAGTGATTCAAACGACGTTTGGTCAGAGGAAAATGGCACCACGCCAAGCCATTGAAAAAATCATGCAATCCCTCACGCGTTGGACATGACCCCCTGTGAAAAATACAGTGCTCATAAGCTTCACCAGGCTTCAGAGCAGCCTGAGGTACAAACCGCATTGGTGGATCACTCCTCGGGTCGGAGCAGGTCTTGGCGGCCAAATCATTGAGCGCCTCTGGCTGTGGTGTCCCAGACATCATGCGTTGTGCCGCACGCTCGCCCATGGCAGACCACGGTTGCAACCACGGCGCAGACCAATCGATGCACGACAACGCATGAGGCTGAACTAGCAGATATTTCGACTCCGTGTTCAGATCATCCGCCAAGGCAAGGATTCACCTGCGCACAAGGGTTTGAGTTGTGCCTCACCAAAGGCAAAGCTTTCAGGCATGGTCCAGGCCTCGCGCTTCAGAGTAATTGTGCCGGTATTGCGGGGCAGCCCATAAAAATCAGCGCCATTGAAACTGGCGAAAGCCTCCAGTTTGTCAAGCGCATCGGCTGAGTCAAAGGCCATCGCGTAGAGCTCCATGGCCGAATAGGCGGTGTAACAACCCGCACAGCCGCTTGCATGTTCTTTGAGGTGTACCGGATGTGGGGCACTGTCTGTGCCAAGAAAAAATTTGGGACTGCCACTCGTCGCCGCGTCAAGCAGCGCTTGCCGGTGGCTTTCACGCTTCAACACTGGCAGGCAGTAGTAATGTGGACGAATGCCCCCCGTAAATATGGCATTGCGATTAAACAGCAGGTGATGCGCCGTGAGTGTGGCTGCGGTAAATCTGTCGACACCCTGAACATATTGCGCAGCTTCCCGAGTGGTGATGTGTTCGAAGACGATTTTCAATTCAGGAAAATCTTTACGTAAGGGGATCAACTGGGTGTCGATGAAAACCGCCTCCCGGTCAAACAGATCAATCTCGGGCGACGTGACCTCCCCATGCACCAGCAGAGGCAAGCCTTCGCGCTGCATGGCGTCTAACGCTGTGTACGTTTTCCGCAGGTCTGTCACGCCCGCATCGCTGTTGGTGGTCGCACCGGCGGGATAGAGTTTGATCGCCTGAATGTCCGCGCGCTTGGCCCGAACCACTTCGTCGGCCGCCAAATTGTCTGTGAGGTAAAGCGTCATCATTGGCTCAAATTCGCTGCCCTGCGGCAAGGCACCAAGAATCCGTCTTTTGTAGCTCAAGGCCTGCGCCGTGGTCGTTACCGGTAGACGCAAATTTGGCATGATGATGGCGCGGCCAAACTGAGCCGCTGTGTGAGGAACCACGGTAGCAAGTGCATCACCATCCCGCACATGCAGGTGCCAGTCGTCAGGTCGAGTGAAAGTCAAAGTATTGATCATTGCGTATTTTGGCTCGTTAGCGGAATTTGTGGGTGGTTTTACGCTGTCAAACAGGTATTTGGTCTGAATTCACTGATGTTACGCAGCCACTAAAGTGGACCCCGAATTTGAGACAGTAATTTAACCAGCATAGGCAGGGTAAATTTGTTCTCCGTGCTTTCATAGGGAAGTCAGTCACTTAGCAGGGCAATTGCATCAAAAGTCGTTAAATTTCAATATCTTGCAAGCGGTGCTTCAGGATGTTGAGGATTTCGCCTTACATTGCCTGCTTTATATGGGGAAAAGAAATGCAAGAGTCCGGTCTGGAGAAGTTGATGAAGAGC
>JBBQSS010000171.1:0-6569 GCA_038213665.1 Burkholderiales bacterium
AAGGTCAAATTCTGGCTTACCACGACCGCAGCGACGGCGGCTTGTTTGCCACGGCGTGCGAGATGGCTTTTGCCGGACATGTGGGTGTGGCGCTCAATGTGGACATGCTCGTCACCGAGGGCGATGGCATTACGGACAGCCGCATGGACTGTGGCGACGCCAAAAACTGGGCCGGTCAAATCAGCGGTCGGCGCGATGAATTGACGCTCAAAGCCTTGTTCAGCGAAGAATTGGGCGTGGTGATTCAGGTGCGCACGCCTGAGCGCAATGCCGTCATGCAAACCCTGCGTGCGCATGGCCTGAGCCAGCACAGCCACGTCGTCGGCAAAACCCGCCCTGCGGATTCAAGCATCAGTGCCGGTGTGGGTGAGGTGCAAGTGTGGCGCGATGCCAAGACCATCTTCAGTGCCAAGTTGGCCGACCTGCACCAGGTGTGGGATGCCACCAGCTGGAAGATTTGCCAACTGCGCGACAACCCGGCCTGTGCCGATGCCGAGCATGCCGCAGCTGGCGCGTCATCTGACCCCGGTTTGCATTTTTATATGCCAAACAAGGCTGTAGACCCTGTAAATAAAGCGCAAGAAGCTATTGAATCAATAGCATATAAGTCTGCGCCAGCACTTCTGTTAACCCGCCCCAAAGTAGCTGTGCTGCGCGAGCAAGGCGTGAATTCGCACATTGAGATGGCCTACGCCTTCACCGAGGCCGGGTTTGAAGCCTATGACGTGCACATGACCGACCTGCAAAGTGGCCGTGCCAACTTGGCCGACTTCAAAGGCGTGGTGGCGTGCGGTGGTTTTTCTTATGGCGACACGCTGGGTGCCGGCATAGGCTGGGCACGCTCCATCACCTTCAACCCCGTTCTGGCGGACCAGTTCAAGGCCTTCTTTGGCAGAGGCGACACCTTCGGCCTGGGTGTGTGCAACGGCTGCCAGATGTTTGCCGAGCTGGCCGACATCATTCCTGGCGCCCAAGACTGGCCACGCTTTACCACCAACCAGAGCGAGCGTTTTGAGGCGCGCCTGAGCATGGTCGAGGTGCTTGAATCCCCCTCCTTGTTTCTCCAAGGCATGGCCGGCAGCCGCCTGCCGATTGCGGTGGCGCATGGCGAGGGTTTTGCCAACTTCAAGCATCGGGGCAACGCCGACAAGGCCATTGCCGCCATGCGTTTCACCGACAACTTTGGCGCGGCCACCGAGGCTTACCCGTTCAACCCGAACGGCAGCCCGGGCGGGTTGACCGCCGTCACCACGCCAGACGGCCGTTTCACCGCCATGATGCCGCACCCCGAGCGCGTGTTTCGCAACATCCAGATGAGCTGGACCAATCAAAATGCGTCAGGCCTGAGCCCGTGGATGCCGTTGTGGCGCAATGCGCGCCAGTGGGTGGGTCATCGATGAGGTCCTCAGTCAGAAACCAGGCTCAATGAAACTCAGGCTCTTCGCTTCTGTGATTCTCCCGGCGTTCATGAATTGGGCGCTGGCGGCCACCTACAGTTACCCGGTGGCGTCGGAAGAACGGTATGCGTTTGAGCTCTTGAGCAGCGAGCGTGCGCGTTGCGGCTTTGGCCCGTTGCTGGCGAGCGCTGAACTGGACGAGGCCGCAAAAGGCCATGCCAGGTGGCTCTTTGCCAACAACGCACAAGGGCATATGCAACGGCCAGGTAGCCCCGGTTTTACCGGCGAAGCCCCGTGGGATCGCGTGATTGCAGCCAACTATGGCCCCGATTTTTCATTTGAATCGACCGAGGTGCAGGTGTTCCACAACGGCGCCGAGCAAGGCGCTGGCGCCAAAGCCGTCAGAAGCCTGCTGAACGCGCCTTATCACCTGTTGAGCATGCTGCGCGGTTACCGCGAGGTCGGCATCGGGGTCAGGGAAAAGATGGACCTGGGTCTGATGAATGACAACAAGAACATCGTCAACATCGTGTTGGCGGCAAAGAACAGTGAGGGCTTTCATGTGGGAAAAGCGACTTCGGTACGCACCTACCCCTGCGAAGGCTCGGTCGGTATGGTGCTTTCACTGCGGCACGAAACGCCCAATCCGTTTCCTGAGCGCGATCTGTTCGCACAACCCGTGGGCACCTCCATCGGGGTGGTGGCTGAGGTTGGCCGCGTTCTGACCATCTCAAGCGCCAGCGTCATCCATGCCGCAACTGGCGTTGCGGTGCCGACGCTTGCGCCCGTGACCGGCTTGACGGACCGCAACGCAGCGCCTGACAACAAAATCGTTGAGGACAATGAGGGCTTCATTTCGACCAGCATCCCGCTGGAGGCCAACACGCCGTACCAAGTGAGCGTGAGCGGAACCCTTGGCGCGACCAGTTTTTCCAGTCGCTTCACATTCATCACCGGTGCGGTCAAGTTCTGAGCCCAAGTGCCGCCATGCGTTTCACCGACAATGTTGGCGCAGCCGCCGAGGCCTACCCGTTCAACCCGAACGGCAGCCCGGCGGGTTGATGGCCGTCACCACCCCGGACGACCCAAGATGCGTGAGGCTTGAGCTCGTGATGCCGTTGTAGCGCAATGCGCGCCAGTGGCTGAGGTGAGAAGGCCCCAGCCAATCTTGCAGACAATTTTTTTCAACCAAGGAGTTTTTTAATGAGTAAAGATGTTGTTGTTCTCAGTGCAGCCCGTTCTGCCATTGGCGCTTTCGGCGGCTCGCTGGCCAATATGGAGCCCGCAGAGCTGGCTGGCATTGTGATGAAGGAGGCGATTGCCCGCTCCAAAGTTGACCCGGCATTGATCGGCAATGCCGTGGTTGGCACCTGCATTCCCACTGACTCACGCTACGCTTACGTGTCACGCGTGGCCTCCATTCAAGCTGGCATGCCGATGGACTCCATCGCCATGCAGGTCAGCCGTTTGTGCTCCTCCGGCCTGCAAGGCATTGTGACTGCCGCTCAAGGCATCATGCTGGGTGATTTTGACTACGGCATTGGTGGTGGTGTGGAAGTGATGTCGCGCGGCTCTTACATGATGCCTGCGCTGCGCACAGGTGCGCGCATGGGCGATGCCAAGGCCATCGACATGATGGTGGCGGTGCTGACCGACCCGTTTGGCGTGGGTCACATGGGCATCACGGCTGAAAACCTGGCCACCAAATGGAACATTTCGCGCGAAGACCAGGACGCATTTGCCGTTGAATCACAACGCCGTGCTGCTGCAGCAATTGCCGAAGGCCGCTTCAAGTCGCAAATCGTGCCAATCGTGCAACAAACCCGCAAGGGCGAAACCGTGTTTGACACCGATGAGCATGGCAAGGCCAACACCACTCTGGAATCGCTGGCCAAGATGAAGCCCGCGTTCAAGAAAGACGGTACCGTGACCGCAGGCAATGCGTCCGGCATCAACGACGGCGCGGCTTTCTTTGTGCTGGCCGCAGCTGATGTGGCTGCCAAAGCCGGTCAAACACCGATGGCCCGTATCGTGTCCTACGCGGTCTCCGGCGTGCCCAACGAACTCATGGGTGAAGGCCCGATCCCCGCCACCAAGCTGGCACTGAAAAAAGCCGGTCTGACGCTGGACCAAATGGACGTGATCGAAGCCAACGAAGCGTTTGCTGCGCAAGCCATTGCCGTGAACAAGGGCCTGGGTCTGGACCCCGCAAAAACCAACCCGAACGGCGGCGCGATTGCCCTCGGTCACCCGGTTGGCTGTTCCGGCGCGTTCATCGCGACCAAAGCGGTGTATGAGCTGCAACGCACCGGCGGCAAGTACGCACTGGCCACCATGTGCATTGGTGGCGGCCAGGGTATTGCGGTGATTTTCGAGCGCATCTGACCTGAGAACGCAGCCAAGCCACCGCACCGTGGCTTGGCTGCTTGACCGCGCGCAGGGCAAGCGCTGGCCCTGCGTGCTTACACCGACGCCGGTAGGCCAGTCCGCTCCGTCTTCATCTTCATCTCCACATTCACGCGCTGCATGAACACACTGGGCAACGCCCGGTTTGGGTAAATCGTCAGTTCTTTGCGCACGCGGGTGATGCCCACATACAAGGTGTTGAGCTCTTCTGTGATGTCTGCGCCGGGGTCCGGGAACTCGCCTTGGGCCAGGTAGGGCAACCAGACCGCGTCAAATTCCAGCCCCTTGACACTGGCGATGCTGGCCAGCAACAGGTTTTCTGCTTTGCCGGCTTTTTGTTTGTGCTGTTTTTGCTCGGTGGCGTTCAGGCTTTTGAACAGATGGGCAGGGCTGTCAAAGCGGTTGGCCATGTGGGCGAGCCATTGCAGATTCGACTCAGCCTCAAGTCTGCGGCGCTGCGACACCAGGGCGTTGCCCAGCAGAGTTTTGATGTGCAGCGCGTCCAGCAGGGCGGTCAATAGCCCTGGGCCGTTTGCTTTGCGGATGATGTCAACCGCTGTCAAAAGACGTTTTTGGATGTCGGCGGGCGCATTGCGCACAATCTGGTTGTCAAAAAACGAGGTCAAAAACAGTGGGTTGTCGGTGACGCTTGCTAGGGCCGAGGCCAGCAAGTCTTGTTGCGATTCATGCATGCGGCCTTCCACCACGATGCGCGAGCCCGAGAAAAACAGCAGCGCACGCATGACGTCTTCGCGGGTGTTGACTTCGGTGATGCTGCTCAGGTCATCGGTGGCCACGGCCAGCAGGCCGCGCACAAAAAGCACTTCCGGGCGCAGCACATAGCTTTTGAAGCCGAGTGTCTCGTAAGGCATGCCGTCTTCAATCAGTGCGTTTTCGATCTGCACCGACTGATGGGCGTGGCGCAGCAAAATCGCGCCGCTGGCTGTCTTGGCTTTGTGCGCCGAGCGCCAGGCTTTGGCATCGTCAACCACCTGGCGGGCGCAGGCCTCCACGCTGTCGTAGGGTGAAAACCTGACTTGGCTGGGGTGGGGCGCTTTGGAGGCGTAGGCTTTGTTGGCCACTTTGCCCGCCAGCCTGGCCACTGTGGCGTCAAACCTGAAGCTGTTTGTGAGCGGGTAGGTATGGATGGCGTGCGGCGTCAGAGTGGCCAGTTCGCCCCGCATGAAGCGGGCGTCGGCACCATTGGCTTTGTGAATGACCTGGTCCACGTCGCCCACGCCGCAGAAGAAACAACGGTTGGTCGCCAAAATTTCTTTGAGGACGCTGAACATGGCGCGGTTCATGTCGTGCATTTCATCCACCACCACCACTTTGATGCGCTGCGGCCAACTGCGGCAGTCGCTGACGTCGCTGTCTTCATGCAGCAGGTGCGCCAGGTCATAAGTGGCATCGCTGGCCCCCCGGAACAGCGGTTTTTCCGGGTCGGCCATGCGAATTTTCTCGAAGGTCAGATAAATCCTGAACTGGGTGTATTCCATACCGATGGATTCGGCGTAGTCGGGTGTGATGGGCTGGCCCTGGCGTGCCAGCACATCCTGCATGGTGCCTTTGAGGTACTCACTTTGCTGCACAAACGCGTCCACCATGCCGTGGTCGCCGGGCGTGGGCATGAGGAAATGGGCACGCCATTTTTCGTTCGGGTTCTCGGCCATGCGCTCCACGGCTTGCCAAAGCACCGGGCTGAGTTGCGCTGCCTCGGTGTACACGGGCACCGCGTGGCCTTCAATGGCCTGCAGCACGCAGGTAGCAAAAGACTCGAAGGTTTGAATCCTGAATTGTTGGATAACCGGTGCCGGTACGCCCAATTTTTTCAGGGCGGCTTTGAGTGCTTGGCAAGCGGCATCGGTGTAGGTGAGCGCCAGAATTTGCTCGGGCCGGGTGTGCCTGGCCCACGCCTCGGCCATGCGCAGCGCCAGCACAGTGGTTTTTGATGCGCCCGCATTGGCCTCGACGACGGCCATGCGCGCCGGACTGATTTGAATCGCCAGTTGTTCAGCCGTGGGCACGATGCCTTTTGGCAAGAAGTGTGCCATCGTCTTGGGATGGGCTTGGTTGACTGATTGGTTCATGAAAATGCCGGAATGAAAGGGTTGGGCCATGCGGCAAATGACAAAAGCGCAGCAGTATCCTATCGTTGCCGCAAGGCACGCTTTTGCGTTTCAATGATGCGACTTGCCATTTTCAGCTACCGGGGCGATGATCCGGCAGTCCTGCGCCCACTGGCTTGGCCATTTGCACTTTTTGGCGCTTTGACGGGCAGTCAGTTGCACCTGGCGTCCGGGACGATTTACTTTTTTCAACTCAGGAGGTTCTATGGCTACCATGATGAAAGCTGCAGTATTTGTTGAAGCGGGTCGTATCGACGTGGTGGATAAACGCATCCCCGACGTGGGGCCCAACGATGCCCTGATGCGCATCACCACCACCACCATTTGTGGCACCGATGTGCACATTCTGAAAGGCGAATACCCCGTGGCCAAGGGGCTGACGGTGGGCCATGAGCCGGTGGGCGTCATCGAAAAGCTGGGCAGCGCGGTGCAGGGTTACACCGAAGGCCAACGCGTCATTGCCGGGGCGATTTGCCCCAATTTCAATTCCTACGCAGCACAGGACGGCGTACCGTCGCAGGATGGCAGTTATCTGGTGGCCTCTGGCCTGTGCGGCTGCCACGGCTACAAAGCCACCGCTGGCTGGCGCTTTGGCAACCTGATTGACGGCACGCAGGCCGAGTACGTGCTGGTGCCC
>JBBQSS010000172.1:0-6552 GCA_038213665.1 Burkholderiales bacterium
GGTGGGTGTCGGGCGACCATCTGTGGGTGCGGCAACACCCAGCAGGCTTTTGGTGAAGGGATCTAACTGGTCTTCCCACCCCTTGTCCTGGGGTGATGAAACAGGTGCAGTTTGGGTTTCCCGCAGACCACGTTCCACAAAATTCACCACCAGGTTTTTGAGCGAACTGCCTTGCAGCGCAGCTTGCGCCTTGAGTTGACGAAAAAGAGGGTCAGGAAAGTCGAGCGAGGTTTTCATGCCCTGATTTTATGTGCACTTAAATATATTTATATATTTACGGGTGCTGGCCGTGTCGTGACGATGGCCGGTTGCGTGTGCAGAGGGCTGGTGTGCACATCACCACTGCCCGGTTTCAATCCGGATGGCGACTTCGCAGTCGACAAAAATCTCCAGCTTGGCAATTTTCACGCGCACACCTTTCACGCCGGGCAGCTGCATCAGGCGGTTGGCCAGTTTGCCAATCAGGGTTTCGAGCAGGTTGACGTGCTCGGACGTGCACTCGTCAATGATGATTTTGCGCACCTTGCGGTAGTCCAGCACATGCATGATGTCGTCATCTGCGGGCAGCAGGGGCTGCAGCCCCAGGCTCAGTTCGGCGTCGACCTGGATCGGCTGCGGGGCGGTTTTTTCGCTGTCAAGAATGCCCAGGTTGGCGTCAAAGCGCAAGCCGGTGAGTGTCAATGTTTGCTGACCGATGGTGTGGCTGCTGATGTTTGTCATGGTTTTATGGGGGGGTCGATTGGCGGTGGCGGTGGCAAGGCCGCCGCTGAGAGTATGGTCACGCCCGTGCTGTCAACACCGCGCCGAGGGATGGTGTTTGTTTTTGACCTTAAAGCAGCGAGAAGTCGCGCTCGAACTTCATCAAATGCTGGCCGCCGTCGACCAGCAGCGTGGTGCCGGTGATGGATGCATTGTTCAGCGCAAACGCCACGGTGGCCGCCACATCGGCAGCGGTGGACGAACGCCCCAGGGGCGACAGTTTGTGCAGGGCGTCAAATTTTTCGGGGGAAAGCATGTGGCTGGTCAGGGTCAGGCCTGGCGCCACACCGACCACCCGCACGCGCGGCGCCAGCGCCAGCGCCAGCATGGTGTTGGCGGCTTCCAGCGCGGCTTTGGACAGGGTGTAACTGACAAAGTCGGGGTTGGGGTTCCACAGCTTTTGGTCCAGCAGATTGACCACCGCGCCCAAGGCATTGCCGCGCGTGGCCAGGTGGGTGTGCAGCGCCTGGCTGAGCAAAATGGCGGCCCCCGCGTTGGCGCGCATGTGTTTTTCCATGGCGGTAAAGCTGAAGGTCTCGGGCGTGTCGTGCTCAAAGGTGGAGGCACTGTTGACGACAGCGTCCACGTACCCGAGCGCCTCAATCACGCTGGGCAACAGGTTGCGCACCGCCGTCTCGTTTGAGAGATTTGAACGAAATGAGGCGCTAGCCCCCGCCAGCTTTGCGCAGTCAGCTACTGTTTTGCGAGCATCTTCGACCGAGTCGCGGTAGTGCACCGCGACCCGCCAACCGGCCGCAGCCAGGTTTAGGGCAATCTCGCGGCCGAGCCGTTTGGCCGCGCCAGTGACGAGCACCGTGCGTTGGCTTGAGGGGGATGCAGCGGGTGGGGTAGGGGTGGCGGACATTCGGGGACAATTCCAGGCTATGACGACACCCCCGAGTTTAACGAGCACCCTCTCCCGCCACATCGCCGAGGCGATTCTTTCGGCCGACGGCTGGATTGGTTTTGACACCTTCATGGACTTGGCCCTGTACACCCCCGGCCTGGGTTATTACGCCCACGGCAGCGCCAAATTTGGCCTGTTGCCTTACACCGTAGACGCTGGCGTGCGTGTGGCCGGCAGTGATTTTGTGACGTCCCCGGAGATGACGCCGCTGTTTGGCTGGACGCTGGCACAGCAGGTGCTGCAGGCCTTGCAAGTGACCGGCACGCAGGAGGTGTGGGAGTTTGGCGCCGGTTCTGGCGCGCTGGCGCTGCAAATTTTGCAAGCCTTTCAAGCCCAGGGCGCGCCCTTGCCGCGCTATACCATGGTGGACATTTCAAGCAGCTTGCGGGCCCGTCAGCAGGCCACGTTGGCGGCGTTTTCTGAACAGGTGCGCTGGGTCGATGCGCTGCCGCACGAGATGCGTGGTGTGGTGCTGGGCAATGAGGTGCTGGACGCCATGCCGGTGAAACTGCTGGCGCGCGTGGGCGGCGTGTGGCTTGAGCGCGGCGTGGCCTTGGGTGCGGCGCAGGCCGATGGCACGCCCAGCTTTGTCTGGCAAGACCGCGCCACTGCGCTGCGTCCCCCGCTTGAGGTGAGCGGCCCGCACGACTACCTGACCGAAATCCACCCGCAGGGCGAATCCTTTGTGCGCACCTTGGGTCACAAACTGACGGCGGGTGCCGTGTTTTTGATTGACTACGGTTTTCCTGAGGCCGAGTACTACCACCCGCAGCGCCACATGGGCACGGTGATGTGCCACCAGGCGCACCAGGTCGATGACGATCCGCTGGCCCGGGTCGGCCAAAAAGACATCACTGCCCATGTCAACTTCACCGGCGTGGCGCTGGCGGGCATTGAGGCCGGTCTGGGGGTGCTGGGCTACTGCAACCAGGGGCGGTTTCTGATGAACTGCGGCCTGCTCACGCAGCTGGAAGCGGCTGATTTGCCAACCCGCGTCATGGCGCAAAAACTCATCATGGAGCACGAAATGGGCGAACTGTTCAAGGTGATCGGCTTTCACAAGGGCGAACCCTGGCAGGCGCTGGGGTTTGAGCATGGCGACAAAACGCACAAGTTGTAAAGACCGCACCCCACCATGTTTCGCTGGCTCATCGTTGTATTTTTGGCTTTGGTGTTGATCAACGGCTTTACGCCGTGGCTGCAGAAAATGGGCTTTGGCAGGCTGCCGGGCGACTTTCGTTTCAGGATTTTTGGCCGCGAGTTCTTCATTCCAATCACCACCACCCTCATCCTGAGCATGGTCGCAGCAGCGATTGCCAAATTCGTTTAAGGCGGCTGCTTGAATTGCAGGTCAGTGCAGCCAATTAAGAGGTTTAGAAGGAGCCTCCCATGACCGATTCGCTGCACCTTGTTTGCCCACATTGCCACACCACCAACCGCGTCAGCCGCGCCAATCTGAGCAACGCGCCCAACTGCGGCAGTTGCCACAAGCCGCTGTTTGACGCGCATCCGGTGATGCTGGACGAGGCTAATTTTGACCGCCACATCAGCCGCAACCAGATTGCCGTGCTGGTTGATTTTTGGGCACCGTGGTGCGGCCCGTGCCGCCAGATGGCCCCTGCCTTTGAGCAGGCCGCAGCGCAGCTGGAGCCGCTGGTGCGCCTGGCCAAGGTCGACACCGAGGCGGAGCAAAACCTGGGTGCGCGCTTTCAAATTCGCAGCATTCCCACGCTGGCGCTGTTTGTCGGTGGCCGTGAAGTCGCGCGCCAGGCCGGGGCCATGGGGGCCGCCGACATCGTGCGCTGGACGCAGCAGCATTTGCCGCGCTGACGCGGAACTTGCCGGAGTCCCCCCGCACGCCTCTTGCGGGTAGCATGTTGGCGTTACCACATCAAAAGAGACAAAGCCATGACTTCAAATGCAATGATGGACGGCTTCAGGCTGCCCGCAGGCAGCGCACCGGTGGCCTGTGTCGACATTGGCGGCACCAAAGTGGCGGTCCACATCGTGGACGAGCGCGGTGCGCATGGCAAGCTAGTGGAGCCCACCGCCACGACCGGCACCAACGATGCCCTGGCCCGACAAATCATCCGCATGGTCGGGCAAAGCTGCGCGGCGGCAGGCATCCCGGTGGCGGCCGTGGCCAAGGTCGGTGTGTCCTCTTGTGGCCCATTTGTACTGAACCACGGCCAGATCGAACTGGCCGCACCCAACATCTGTGGTGGCATGGCCGGCAAAGCCCGCGGCCTGCCTAACGACTGGCACACCGCCTTGCTTGAAGCCCCCTTGCGTGCGGCATTTGCCCAAGTGCGGGTTGAAAACGATGCCATTGGCGCGCTGGAAGCCGAGCGCCGCTGGGGCGCGCTGCAAACCAGCGGCCAGCCCCTGGGCAACTGTGCTTATGTCACCTGGAGCACCGGCATTGGCACCGGCTTGTGTGTGGACGGCCATGTGCTGCGCGGCAAAAACGGCAACGCCGGGCACGCCGGGCACTTGTTTGTCAGTGACAACTTTGACGCCCTGTGCGGCTGCGGCAACCTCGGTGACGTCGAAGGCCTGATCGCCGGCAACGCCATTGCGCGGCGCTTCGCGGCTGAGGGTTATGCCGACGCTGCTGCACTATTTATAGCTGCTTACGCAGGAGATACAAGGGCTATAGCCATTATTGATGACTTATGTTTGGTGATGGGCCGCATGCTCTACAACCTGATCGTGACACTTGATCTGCAGCGCGTCAGCATTGGCGGCAGTGTCTACTGGCACCACCGCGACTACCTTCTGCCACGCCTGCGTGCTTACGTGCAAGGCAAATTCCCTGCGCTTACCGATGGGTGCGACCTGGTCAGCGCCGGCCTGGGCGAGCGGGTGGGGGATTTTGGGGCGTTGGCGCTGGTGGTGTGATCTGGCCGAACCCCCGGGTGCGTCTGTTCGCACGGGCAAGAGCAGCTAGGGTAAATACCGCTTGCGGTTTGCGGCAAATTAATTAACAATTAATTAATTCGTGTGGCGGAGTGTCGGCACGAAACAACCCGCGCCTCGGTGCCTTGGCTCGCCTGGCGGACAAACAGGAGATCGCATGATCAAACTTTCCAAATTGGCGCTGGCCACGGCATGGGTGGTGGCTGGCTCAACGGTGTGGGCCGGTGAAGTGGAAGTGCTGCACTGGTGGACATCGGGTGGCGAGGCCAAATCAGCCGGTGAATTGAAAAAAATCATGCAGGCCAAGGGCCACACCTGGAAAGACTTTGCGGTGGCTGGTGGCGGTGGCGACAACGCCATGACCGTGCTGAAAAGCCGCGTGGTGGCAGGCAACCCGCCGTCAGCCGCTCAAATCAAGGGCCCGGCGATTCAGGAATGGGCCAGTGAAGGTGTATTGGCCGACCTGACCCCGGTGGCCACCGCTGAAAAGTGGGACACCTTGTTGCCCGGCGTGGTGGCTGACGTGATGAAGTACAAGGGCAAATATGTCGCCGTGCCGGTCAATGTGCACCGCGTCAACTGGATGTGGGCCAACGCTGCGGTGTTGAAAAAAGCCGGTGTGGCTGGCGTGCCCAAGACCTGGGATGAGTTTTTTGCAGCGGCTGACAAGGTTAAAAAAGCCGGCTTGATTGCGGTGGCGCACGGCGGCCAAAACTGGCAGGACTTCACCACTTTTGAGTCGGTGGTGCTCGGTGTCGGTGGTGCCAAGTTTTACCAGGACGCCATGGTCAAGCTTGACCCCAAAGCCCTGACCAGCCCGACCATGACCAAAGCGCTGGAAACCTTCCGCAGGATCAAGAGCTACACCGACCCCGCTTCCCCCGGGCGCGACTGGAATCTGGCCACCGCCTTGGTGATTCAGGAAAAAGCTGCCTTCCAGTTCATGGGTGACTGGGCCAAGGGTGAGTTCACCGCCGCAGGCAAAGTGCCGGGCAAAGACTACATCTGCGCGGCCGCCCCAGGTACCGCCAACGCCTTCACCTTCAATGTGGATTCGTTTGCCATGTTCAAGCTGAAAGATGCGGCCGCCCAAAAAGCGCAGGCGGATCTGGCCGCTGTCATCATGGGCACAGCGTTTCAGCAGGTGTTCAACCTGAACAAGGGTTCGATTCCGGTGCGCCTGAACATGGACATGGCCAAGTTTGATGACTGCGCCAAACTCTCTTCCAAAGACTTTGTGGCGAGCGCCAAGAGCGGTGGTTTGTTGCCGTCTATCGCCCATGAGATGGCGGTGCCACCCGCCGTGTCGGGTGCCATGAAGGATGCGGTGAGTCAGTTCTGGAGCGATGACAAGATGAGCGTGGCTGACGGTATGAAGAGCATTGCCAAGGCGGCGGCTACGAAGTGAGCCGTGTTGACCGCCTCGGCCTGTCATTGGGGCATTGAGCTGGGGTGCGGGTTCTGAGCGGTCATTGGTGAGGTTGGTGGTGTGGTGTTGCAGCTTTGGCAATTACCCGCAGCTTTGGCGAATAGCCGCAGCTTTGGCAAGGAGCCAAAGCTTTGACGAGTAGCCACAGCTGTGGCAGGAACCCGCAGCAGGGCTGGGGTGCGTGCCGCCGCTCATGTCCCCCGCCCTGCGGGCTCCTCCTTGATTGAGCTCTGGCACGCACCCCAGCCCCACTGCTGAACGGTGTTGGATTTTTTGCGGGCAAACCACTCGCGTCGTGGGACCTGATGGGGTGGGTGTTTCGCGCAGTTAGGTGATTTCTAAGAATAAATATGCCCAGATGACGTAGGATTTTTGTTCAGCTGCAAGGCGTAAAAACGGTTGTATAGCGAGCTATACAACCGTTTTTACAACGCAGCAGATGGACAAAAAGACAAGTCAGATGAGTATATTTTTCGCAGGAAATCACCTTAGAAGCCATCAGAGGAATTTTTTTCAGTCAACGCGGCCCAAACAGGCA
>JBBQSS010000173.1:0-6545 GCA_038213665.1 Burkholderiales bacterium
GGTGGTGAGGCGGCTGTCAGCCGTGGGAAATTTCTCGAACGCAAAGCGCGGAATCTTTGTCACCACGTAGTCGATGCTGGGCTCAAAGCTGGCTGGCGTGGCACCGCCAGTGATCTCGTTCTTGAGTTCGTCAAGCGTGTAGCCCACCGCCAGTTTGGCGGCCACCTTGGCAATCGGAAAACCGGTGGCCTTGGACGCCAGCGCGCTTGAGCGGCTGACACGCGGGTTCATCTCAATCACCACCATGCGCCCGTCTTGGGGGTTGATGGAAAACTGCACGTTCGAGCCACCGGTGTCGACGCCGATTTCGCGCAGCACGGCAAGCGAGGCATTGCGCAAAATCTGGTATTCCTTGTCGGTCAGGGTCTGCGCGGGCGCCACCGTGATCGAGTCGCCGGTGTGCACACCCATTGGGTCAAGGTTTTCAATCGAGCAGATGATGATGCAGTTGTCAGCCGTGTCGCGCACGACTTCCATCTCGTATTCTTTCCAGCCCAGCAGCGACTCTTCAATCAGCAACTCGCTGGTGGGCGAGGCCTCTAGGCCACGCTTGCAAATGACTTCAAACTCTTCGGGGTTGTAAGCGATGCCGCCACCCGTGCCACCCAGCGTGAAACTGGGGCGAATCACGGTTGGGAAACCCACCGTTTTTTGCACGCCCCAGGCTTCTTCCATGTTGTGCGCAATGCCGGAGCGGGCTGAACCCAGACCGATCTTGGTCATGGCATCCTTGAACTTGAGGCGGTCTTCGGCCTTGTCGATGGCCTCGGGCTTGGCACCAATCAGCTCGACTGGCTTGCCGGTGGCGGCGCCGGTGTATCTGGCCAGCACCCCGTTGTGCCAGAGGTCCAGCGCACAGTTCAGCGCGGTTTGCCCTCCCATGGTCGGCAAAATCGCGTCCGGGCGCTCTTTGGCGATGATTTTTTCGACCGTTTGCCAAGTGATGGGCTCGATGTAGGTCACATCGGCCGTGGCCGGGTCGGTCATGATGGTGGCGGGGTTGCTGTTGATCAGAATGACGCGGTAGCCTTCTTCGCGCAAGGCCTTGCAGGCTTGTACGCCGGAGTAATCAAACTCGCAAGCTTGGCCAATGATGATGGGGCCCGCGCCAATGATGAGGACGCTTTTGATGTCGGTACGTTTTGGCATGTTGAAGGACAACTCTCTTGTTTTCACGCGCAGCCGCAAAGGGCTGCAATTACAAATAATTTGGAATCCGAATTAATTCAGACTGGCGGTGGCCAACTTGGCCCCAAACCCCACAAACAGGCCACCCACCATGCCTGACAAACTCGCTGACAGTTTTTTGCGCTGGGCAAATCCTTGCGCCAACTTGGCACCGGCAAAGATCAGGACCGACAAATACAAGGCACTGAAGCTCATCAAGATGGCGCTCAAAATCAAAAATGGCACCTCTGGCTGGGCGTAGAGCGGGTCAATGAACTGCACAAAAAACGACAGAAAAAATAAAATCGCCTTTGGATTGAGCAAGCTGATGACCAAGGCACGGCGAAACGGGCGCTGCAGGTGCGCGGCGCTAACCGCCACATTGGGCGTATCACTGCATGCTGCAGGGCTTGACACACTCGCCACGCTGGCCAGCACATCAGGCCGAGTGCGCCAACCCATGATGGCCGAGCGCAACAAATTCAAACCCACCCACGCCAAGTAAGCGGCACCCACATACTTGACCACCATGAACATGGCGGGGTAGGTGCGCAGCACACTGGCGGCGCCCAAGGCGGTGCACACCAGCAAAATCGTGTCACCGACAAACACGCCATAGGCGCCTTGGTAGCCGGCCTGCACCCCCCGTGCTGTCGCCACCGACAGCACATACAGCGAATTGGGGCCGGGCAACAAGACGATGCCGAAAGCACCCATCACGTAGGTCCATAAGTCCGTAACGCCGTAAAAACTCATGCACGCGAGGCCATGGCGGCAACAAACCGGTCAAACAGGTAGCCAATGTCATGTGGGCCGGGAGAGGCTTCCGGGTGCCCCTGAAAACAAAACGCGGGCTGGTCGGTGCGCTCCAGGCCTTGCAGGGTGCCATCAAACAGGCTGACATGGGTGGCACGCAGATTGGCCGGCAGGGTTTTCTCGTCCACGGCAAACCCATGGTTCTGGCTGGTGATGGAGACCTGGCCACTGTCGAGGTCTTTCACGGGATGGTTGGCGCCGTGGTGGCCGAATTTCATCTTGAAAGTTTTGGCACCCGACGCCAGCGCCATGATCTGGTGACCCAGACAGATGCCAAAGGTCGGAATGCCGGAGTTGATCAGTTCTGCCGCGGCTGTAATGGCGTAATCACAAGGCTGCGGGTCACCGGGACCATTGCTCAGAAAAATGCCATCAGGCTGGTGCTTGCGTACATCCGCTGCCGAGGTTTGCGCAGGCACCACGGTGACCTTGCAACCGCGCTGGGCCAACATGCGCAGAATATTTTTCTTCACCCCAAAGTCGTAGGCCACCACATGGAAACGGGGGGCAGTTTGCTCACCAAAACCGGGCTGATCGCCGAGATGGGGGTTAAACAGCGCCCATTCGGTCTGCGTCCAGTTGTAGGCGGTCTTGGCGCTGACCACCTTGGCCAAGTCCAACCCCGACATGCTGGGGGCGGCCTTGGCCAACGCGACGGCTCGGTCGATCACCTCCTGCGTGATCGTTTCACCCGCAGCCAAAGCGAAAATACAGCCGTTTTGTGCGCCCTGCGTGCGCAGTTGCCGAGTTAACTGGCGCGTGTCGATGTTGGCAATGGCCACTGTGCCCTGCTCGCGCAAGTACGCATCCAGCGGCTGGGTGGCGCGAAAGTTGGAGGCCAGCAATGGCAAATCCTTGATGATCAGGCCAGCGGCCTGAACGCGGTCGGACTCCCCATCTTGCACGTTGACGCCATAGTTGCCAATGTGCGGGTAGGTCAGCGTGACGATTTGCTGGCAGTAGCTCGGGTCGGTGAGGATTTCCTGGTAGCCGGTCATGGCGGTGTTGAACACCACCTCGCCAACTGTCAAGCCTGTGGCTCCGATGGAACTGCCTTGGTAGACCGTGCCATCTGCGAGCGCCAAAATGGCATGTGGGGTATTTCCCTTGAGAGACAAAAGCACTGGGTTCTCCGAAATAGTGACGGGTACGCCCAAGCACGCAGGAAAAACTTCCTGAAGTTGTAGCTGATTGGGATTGGGCTTGGACTGCTGCTCTGAGCGTACGCGGGTGCGAAATTGGCCCCAATTATAGCTTAGGGGCAACCCTAGGCCGGGGTCTCAACCAAGGCCTGACGTGGCACTGACGTGCAGGCAAATGGCCGCGGCGGTGGCCACATTGAGCGACTCTTCCCCGCCCGGCTGCGCAATGCGTACATGCCGGCTGGCGCGCGCTTCAAGCGCAGCACTGACGCCCTGCCCTTCATGCCCCAAAGCCCATGCACACGGCATGGGCAGCTCTTTTTTCAGCAGCGCCTGATGCAGGTAGCTGCCGCGGTGTGAGCTCGTCACCAGCAGCGGCACCTGCAAGGCATCCAACGCACTCAACGCCACCCCTTCGATCAACGTCAGACCCCAATGCGCCCCCATGCCGGCACGCAACACCTTGGGCGACCAGAGTGCCGCCGTGCCTGTCAACGCGATGATTTGTTTGAAGCCAAAGGCTGACGCGCTGCGCAAAATCGCACCGACATTGCCGGCATCTTGCACACGGTCCAGAATGACACTGGCTGCACCTGGCTGCAGGGGTGGCATTGGCGGCAGGGCAAACACAAAGCCCATCCGTGCTGGCGACTCCAAGGCACTCACCGTGTCATACAGCGCATCAGAAAATACTATAGTTTTAATAGCTGCTTGCGCATATTTCACGGGGGCTAGAGGCCAAAATGACTCTGAAAACACACCCATTTCGGGGCGCACGCCGCGCGCCAAGGCGGCCCGCAGCAAATGGTCGCCTTCAACCCAGACACGTCCTTGCTTTCGGTACTCGGTGCTGCCGTGGGCCAGCTTCTTCAAATCTTTGACAAACGGGTTGTCACGCGAGCTAATGAGCAGCGGCACGTTCATGCGGGCACCCGCCCCAGTACCGCGGTCACCGGGCGAAAGGTGGTGCGGTGCTCCGGACAAGCACCATGCGCTTGCAGGGCGGCCAGATGCACCGCAGTGCCATAACCTTTGTGCGTGGCAAAGCCGTATTGCGGGTATTGCGCGTCAACGCCCACACACCAGCGGTCCCGCGTCACCTTGGCCAGGATGGATGCCGCTGAAATGGCTGCCACCAGCGCGTCACCTTTCACAATGGCCTCGGCACGCATCGGCAACACAGGTAGGCGGTTGCCGTCCACCAACACCAACTTGGGCGGCAAACGCAAGCCTTCCACGGCACGGCGCATGGCCAACAGAGTGGCCTGCAAAATATTGAGCGCATCAATTTCCTGCACGCTGGCCTGCGCCACGGCAAAGCACAGCGCTTTGGCGCGAATCTCATCAAACAACTGCTCGCGCCTGCGGGCACTGAGTTTTTTGGAGTCAGCCAGGCCTTTGATCGGGTTGAGCTCGTCCAAAATGACGGCGGCGGCCACCACCGGACCGGCCAATGGGCCACGTCCGGCCTCATCCACACCGGCGATCAGACCTGTCACGCCCCACTGCAGCGCGACCTGTTGAACGCCAGCAGGGCCGCCAGCCCTAGGTTTTTTTGAATGCAACGCGCCCTTGGCCGCCAGTTTGGTGGCGGCAGACCCGGCTGTGACGGGCTTGGCGTTGGCGGAGTTAACTTTGGATGACTTGGGCAATGGCATGGGCGGCAAGCGTGGGTGTGTCGCGTTGCAACTCAGTGTGCAAAGCGGCGAATCGTTGTTCAAGAGCGCGTATTTTCTCAGGCTCATGGGTGAGGACTCCCAACCATCGCAAAACTTCGCCAGCCAGTGCGTGCGGTGTGGCGGCATCTTGCAGCAGCTCAGGCACCAAAAACTCACGACACAAGATATTGGGCAGGCCAACCCAGGGCTGCAGTTGCTTGCGCCGCATGATCTGCCAGGACAACGCCCCCATGCGGTACGCAATCACCATCGGACGCTTGAACAGCGCAGCCTCCAGTGTGGCGGTACCGCTGGCAATCAAGGTGACATCACACGCCGCCAGCGCCGTGTGCGACTGGCCAATGAGCACTTGCACGGCATGGGCCATGCCGCTGGCAAGGGCGGCAGCCTCAATTTTGGCTTTCAGGGCAGGCACGGCTGGCACTATGAATTTTGTAGCAGGTTGCGATTGTTTTATAAGGGCTACAGCCTCAAAGAATCTAAAAGCCAGATGGCTGATTTCAGACTCCCGGCTGCCCGGCAGAATGGCCACGACCCGGTCGACCATGGACAACCCAAGCGCCGCACGAGCAGCCATGCGGTCAGGCACCATCGGAATCACGTTGGCCAGCGGATGCCCCACATAGGTGGAGGCTATGCCGTGTGCGGCAAGCAAGGCAGGCTCGAACGGGAAAATGCACAGCACATGGTCGACGCTGCGCTTGATTTTCTCAATGCGCTCGGGCCGCCAGGCCCAAATGGAGGGGCAGACAAAATGCACGGTCTTGATGCCTTGCGCTTTCAGGTCAGCCTCCAAATCCAGATTGAAGTCGGGCGCGTCCACGCCAATAAACACATCCGGGGGGTTTTGCAACAATCGATTTTTAAGCTGGCGGCGGATGCCCACGATCTCCCGATAACGGCGCAACACCTCCCAGCCAAAACCATGCACCGACAGTTTGTCGTGCGGCCACCAGACCTGAAAGCCACGCTGCGCCATCTGTGGGCCGCCAATGCCGACCGCAACCAGATCAGGCCAGCGCTGTTTTAGACCGTCCAGCAGCAACCCGGCCAAAAGGTCGCCCGAGGTTTCACCTGCCACCAGTGCAGCGTTGCGCACATTTGGAAAGCTCCTCATGGGAACCCAAGGCTTAATGCGGCAAGCGCCCTGGGTGGCTGACGATTTCTGCGACCCCCGTATGAGGAAGCGGCCAGGGGTGTTTGCCCCGCGCGTTCAGTAAGCAGACAAGCTATTGAACTCAACATGGCATCCACATCACCGAACAATGCCACGCTGGGGCGCTGTTCGCTCTAGAAATGAGAGCATCATATGCACGTCTCCCATGGCCTCTGGATGAGTATTGCTTATATCTGCGATGTGTTCCTGCGCCACCTGCAGGGTCAAGTCGTCACGGTACAAGGCCTTGTACATGGCCTTGACGGCGCTGATGCGTTCAGGGGAAAAGCCCCGGCGCCGCAGCCCTTCAAAATTCATTGAACGTGCCGCTGCCGGTTGGCCCTGGCACATCACAAACGGCGGCAAGTCTGCAAACAGCAGCGTGCACATGGCCGTCATGCTGTGGGCACCGATGCGCACAAACTGGTGCACTACGGTAAACCCACCCAGAATGGCCCAGTCGCCCACCTGGACGTGGCCTGCCAACTGGGCATTGTTGGCAAAAATGGTTTGGTTGCCGACCTGGCAATCATGGGCAATGTGGCAATAGGCCATGATCCAGTTGTCATCACCGACACGGGTCAC